>JAIBBV010000007.1 GCA_019694465.1 Oligoflexia bacterium | reverse complement strand
CCGCGAGCGTTTGGCGGCCTTGGCGCTTGAGGCGCAGGCTGCTCGCGAGGCGCTTGATAAAGCCCGCGCTAAGGTCAGTGAACTTGAGTTGTGTGTGCAGAAGGTTGCCCTGGAGCGAGCCAATTTGAAGGATCGCATCGATTCTGAGTTTGGTCCCGGTCGCTTTGAAGAGCTGCTTGGTAAAGTTGAAGGTGCGCAGCGTCTTGAGCCAGAGCTGCGTACTCAGTCCCAGGAAGAGTTGCAACGGCTGCGTGCGCGCATCGCCCGGGAAGGAGAAGTCGATCCAACTTCGATTGAGCGTTACAAGGAAGAACGCACCCGCCTCGATGATTTGACAGCGCAGAGAACCGACCTAGATAGCGCGGCTCAAACTTTGAAGCGCACAATTGAGCGTCTTACCGAGACATCCGAGCGTCGCTTTGTTGCAACTTTCAACGCGGTGAAGGAAAACTTCTCAAATTTAGTGCCACGGCTATTTGGTGGCGGACGTGGGTCACTTGAACTGCTTGATCCAAGTAAGCCGCTCGATTCGGGAGTAGAAATTATCGCACGCCCACCAGGCAAGAAGTTAAAGAGCATTGAGCTCATGTCGGGTGGTGAGAAGGCTTTGTGCGCCACAGCTCTCATTTTGGGCATGTTTATGGAGAAACCTAGCCCGCTATGTGTGTTGGACGAAGTTGATGCCCCTCTGGATGAGGCAAATCTTGTGAGATTCCTGACACTTATCAAAGAAATGAGTAAAAAGACTCAATTTATTCTCATAACACATAATAAGAACAGCATGGCGACGTCAGATAGGCTAATTGGCGTTACGATGCAGGAGCCTGGCGCTTCACGTACCATTAGTGTTTCTTTACAGGAAGCATACTCTCAGGTAGCGTGACGCACCTTGAGCACCCCTTAGAAGTTTTTCAGAACTAGTTTCTAGAGGCTATTTTGAAGATGGCCTCTAGGCCGCGCCAGGAATAGCGCGGCTGGCGCAAAAACGTCGTAGCGACTGGTTCAGAGCGGTTTTTCCGGGCCTGGAGTGCCTCCCGGAAGTGCATTGTTTTTGGCAAAGATTTTATGAACTTTCAGAAAACGACTTCCTCATTTTTGGACTTTTTGTCCGCCATTGCAGCGCCAATGGGTAGCGGTAATCCGGCAGCGGATGTCGTAATCCTGCTTTTACTAATCGCGCTGTTGGGAGTCCTAATCGGCATCTTGGTGCTTTATCGCAACACGCGTCAGGAGCGTCAGCCAGGTGTAACTCAACGTGGCTATGATTCTACTGAGGGGCGAGTTGATAAACTTGAAATCAACGTCGGAGAGTTTCGATCTGAAGTATCGCGCAACTTTGAAAAGTTTCGGGGCGAAGTTGGCTACGTTAAGCAAGAGATTAGCGAGATAAAAACCCTGTTGCGTGCTGGGTTGGTGCAGCCAACTGGAGCGCAGGCTGAGGACGAAGGTTACTACCGTCCGACACAGGCCACGCCAGAACCAATTGCGCCTGAGTCTAGTACTGAGCCTGAGTTGTTAGAACGCGACGTACAGGCTGTTGATGATCAACTAGCCCAAACGTCGGAAGTAGCACCAGAAGTGCCAAGCAGTGCTGTAATTGAGGCAGCTCCTGAAAGTTTGTCAAAGCGACTAACAAAAACACGTCGGGGCTTATTCGATAAGCTAAAGGGGCTTTTCGGTGTGAAGCCTAAGCTTGAGGAATCCTCGCTGGGGGAGCTAGAGGCGCTACTGGTTGGCAGTGATTTAGGCGTTAAAACTGCTGCAACGCTATTAGAGGAGCTTAAGTCTGACGTTAAGCAGGGGCTTGAAGTTGATGAAGGCCGCTTGCTTGCCACGCTTAAAGCAAAAGTGCTCACTATTCTTGAGCGCGATGCTGTTGGCGATTTACGTATTAATCCTCGTAAGCGTGATGGGCAGCCACTAGTTGTGCTGGTGGTTGGGGTAAATGGAGTGGGCAAAACCACAACCTGCGCCAAGCTTGCCACCATGTTCAAAGAAGACGGTGCGCGGGTGCTTCTGGTAGCTGCCGACACCTTCCGTGCAGCGGCTGTAGATCAGCTAGTGGAGTGGGGCAAACGCATAGCTGTTCCGGTTGTTACTGGTCCACTGGAAGCCAAGCCACAAACAGTTGTGTTTGATGGGATGACGCAGGCCAAAGAGTTGGGCGTGGACGTTGTGATTGTGGATACCGCAGGACGCTTGCATACAAAGTCCAACTTGATGCAAGAGCTAGAGGGCGTGCGGGCTACGATTTCAAAGCATATTCCAGGCGCGCCGCATGAGGCGATATTGGTAGTTGATGGAGCTACAGGTCAGAATGCGCTGCAACAAGCTCGTGAATTTAATGCCGCTACTAAGCTGTCAGGGCTTATAGTTACTAAGTTAGATGGCACCCCAAAAGGCGGGATTGTTGTAGCAATCAAAGACGAGTTAGGTATTCCAGTGCGTTATATAGGAGTGGGTGAGGGGGCTAAAGATCTGCGTCCCTTTGTAGCGCGTGATTTTGTCGAAGCGCTTTTCGATCGTAGCGATTCTGCAGAGAGTGGTGCCGCTGCGCCTACTGAGCCACAAGCTGTTTCTGCCCATGGCGAAGTTCGCCGACGTAAACGACGCGATACCCAGCCCTACGTATAAGAATCTGGCAATGCGTGGCAATACGCACCGAGTGCGTGTCAACCAAACCATCCCTGGCTAACTGAAAACCACGGTCGCTTGATGGAGCACCCTCGCATGCGTTCGGGATAGCTCATGTTGTAAATTCCTTCGTAGCTTTTAGTGGGTGCTACTTACACGCGTCGGCGCTGCTGGCACAGTAGGTAGCGAAGGGCCCACTTGCATTTGGTACCATGCTATTACCAATTTCCATCGACTGATTGGCGCGGTTCTGACCAGCTGTCTGCAATGAAACCGATGCAGCAATGAACACGACAATAAGAATTGCAAGGGCGATGATGTATTCAAGCATAGAGGCGCCACAGCTTTCTTCTGCTTGCCGGTTTCTTACCTTATTTTTTGAACAATTGATGAGTAGCATATGTCTTTAGAAGAAGGTCGACTTCTTCACTATACGATTGAAGAAGATCCAGTTGGCAAGGCCGTAGGCGGAATACTGACTCGTTGGAGATGCGACTGCTAGCATCCAGTGCCACAGTGCGCGGTATGTGCACGCATTGTTCAACAGAACTCCCCCGACCACTGCTCCTGGGCATTTACTAGGAGGTTGGGTCAACCACCCTAGGAAGGTAGCGTTTGGATCGTTGGCTACCGCCGAAGGTATAATAGGAATAATCAAGTTTGGGCTACCAGAATTTACATTAAAGGCAGTAAGCAAGTTGTTGTATGCGACGATATTTCCATCCTCGGCTGTGGTCGGCAAATAGACTAGCGTAATAGGCCTACGGGGCCCGGTTACTGGATCAAGGGCACGAATACCTGGATTCGAAGTAGGATTTGTCAGGCAGCTAAGCGCGCACGTTTCATCGATGAACCCCGTATTGCAATTGCAGGCCCCCAGCGGGCCATTTACTCGCTGGTGCAGGAACAGAAGCAGATTTGTAGATTTCTGTGTCCCATCATTCGCTACAGGCAGTTGATATGCATTATTCCAATTGTAACCCCCGCTTGGGTTGTTTGGTGGGTTATTGCTAAATGGATAGCGTAGATCCACAAGACCAGAATCCGGGAAGCCAGCCGGGCCGCCGGCACCCAAATTGGCGCGTCGGAATGGGAACGCGCCAGGGGGCGAGACGGCAGGGGTGAAATCGGTGGTAGGGGGAGTACCAGGCTGTAAAAGGTTCTGTTGAACAAGCGTTAGATGTCTAAGTAGTCCCACTAAATCAGGGCGTAGATCAAGCGTGGCTACTTGCGGGTTTGCGGCACCTGGTGGTGGATTGTTATCATTATATACTGCTGTCTTGCTGCAAACGAAGGCATCTGGTCCAACAAGTCCATTTGGAAGTCCAGATATTGGGCATTGCTGAATGGTGCCAATGATCGAGGCAACTTCGGCTGCTGACAAATGTCGTGACCCAGTGAGTGGATTATCCGCACAAACGCCAGGGCCAGGCGACCCAGGCGGTGTGCCAAACATTCCCGGCCAGCTATACGACTGCCACGGGCAGTTCTGAGCCCACGGATCTGCGTTGCTCCAGCTAGGCTTGAGTGCCGGCACAAGTGTGTATCCTGCGGAATTAGGCGCAGCTAAGTCCTCAAACCCAGCATTACTTGGCAGCGCAGGCAGTAACCTGGATGTTCCGCGAAGACCGCCCAATGGAATATTTGATGAGTAGAGGTGATAGCAGAAGCGCAGCTGATTTGCGAGTACAGCATGGAATTGTGCTGTCGCTACACTTTCGTTGTAGGGGGCAAGAGTGATGTCACTAAATGGATTTACAAAGCCGTCTCTAAAAGTATTTGCATTTGACTGCGGCCCACTTGCGACGCCAATCTTACTGAAGCCAAATGGGGCAGGTACGGCCAAGCTGCTTGCACCTGAGAAATAGCTGACAAAAGGTAGTTGATACATGCGAGCTGCCAGGTCGTAACCAAAGGGCACAATTATAGCAGGATAATTGGCAGCGCCCTGTAGCTGATTTGTGGCAGCTGGATCTCTATGTTGCGTGCCAACAAGCAAAAACTCTGTGGTATTCCGTAGCTGACCGTGTCGTGCAGCAAGTTCCAGAATCGTTGATACTATGACGTTTCGAACTAGTACTGCTGGGTTCATGCATCCGAGGGCCAACTCTTGGGCGCTCGGGCCAAGTTGTGCGGGAATGCTAGTAGTATCAACCGATAACACCGGCTCTCGTTGTACGCCGCTGACGTTTGGGGAAAAAAACTGAACATGACCGCCTGCCAGCGGATCAACATCAGCCCAGCTTATTGCATTTGGCTGTGGCGGTGGGTTTGTTAGCCATGGCGGGTTAAAAACAAAGCGGTTGTCAAAGCCTGCACTAAGGAATGTAGTCATATGCGGGGCAACTGCAATAGAGAGCCCAGCTGTTGGTAAATCTGTAAATCCACCAAGAGGTGCTGTTGGTGGGGCATAATTTCCCTGGGCGGAAATACGGTAGCCTACACGTGCCCGAATAGGTCGGTTTGCAATAGTAGAAAGCGCAGGGATAGTTGATGCAACATTAGCTTCTAGTTCGCAGATCACTGTGTTTCCAGCATGCGTGAGGTTGTTCATCATGCTATCTGGGAAGCGTGTCGAACTTGTAGTTACTGGACCCGATCCAGCTGGATAGTCCGGGGCACCGTAATAAATATCGCCTTGAAATACACAGCGACTAAAACCTGGATGTACCGGGTCAGCTTGTAAGCAAACAGCACCGCCTGCCGTTTGACAGCCAGGATCTAGTATTGGTAGAGAGCCGTTCGGGGTGGGTACAGTGGCACTACAAATATCACTAAGCGTAGATGGGGGTAGGGCGGGCGCTATGCCAGGAGTCGTAAATGGCCTTAAGGTTGATGTGCCATAGGCGCTAAATTGCCCAGCTTGATTGAATGCTGATGGTAGATACCCGCCAGCCCCGAAATCTGTTGGCATGGTAGGAATAATCAAGCGCGCTCTTTGCAAACTTACCAAGCCACCTGTGTAAAACGGATCTGTGGCTAAGTTGTTTACTTGTGCGGCGAAAGAGCTTGAGGCCGCTGCTTGAGTTGGTGCGAGTTCCAGCAAAGAATAGCAAATGGTGGCCGCATCAGCGCGTAATTTGGATGTAGCGCTTTGAACATTAGCGGAATCGATACCCAGTAAGCCCAGAAAAATAAAAATTACTACGCCCATCACGGCCAAGATGGGGATGATTACACCGCGCTCGTCTCTAAGCACTGAAACCTTAGGCATCCTACTGAATCGCTCCCGTTGTGAAGTCAAAGTACTTGGTGTCGGAAATAATTACTGCGTTCATGGCCCCAGGACTAAGTTTGGCAAGTAGCCGGATTAAATTGTAGAGGGCATTTGTAATGGTGGTATCGGGGCGAAAATCGCAGCGAATGCCGAGTTGAGTGACTTGCCCGGAGGTGGGTATCACATACGGGATCGCGCCGACTGGCGGAAGAAAGTAGCAGTTTAAGCAGCCTTCCCCCGCGGGGTGAAATGGATTGCAGGCGAATCGCAAGGAGCTACCAACGGCCTGCTGCATTGTTTGATATATAATAGCAAGGGAATAAATGTAGCTTGGCGCAAGCTGCCCCAACGTAATGCCCGGGGTGGCATATGCGAGTGTTCCCGCAGCTTGCGACGCGGTCGAGGGCGGCAGGTCGTGTCTGTTTAGTAGAATGTTGGCGCCCCAGGGGATGTACAGCCCAGGATTGCCATTGTCCGGCCATAAACAACTGCCACCAGAAATTCTGCAACCTAGCATCTGGTCTACTGGAGATGGCGGAGCGTTGCCTGAACCGGACCATGCCTTAATGACCGGAATCGTTCCATTTGGATCGTTGATAATGGCTTCATCACTTCTAGTCGCTGCCATGCGCAGGGCCCTAGCGAAGGCGCCATGGAAAGCTGCCTTGGCATTGCTCATAATGCTAATCCAAATGCAGGCCAGGACTATGATAAACACTACCGGAAGAAATAGCGCGGTCTCAACCATTGTCGCGCCGCTTTCGTGGCCTTGGCTGCGCCGTTGACTTAGTTTAGTCGGCAGCCCTGGGAGGGACTTCCACTGACTCGATTTTAAATATCCTTGAGTGGCTTTAGTCATCGTCTAAGTAATTGTTCTATCGATTATAGCATATCCAGCAACAGAGGGTGACTCATCCTTGCTGAACTAATATAACCCCAACAATTGCTAAGTAGAAAATCCACAAAGACTGTTAGAGTAACAGCACAACTATAAGGACGCTGAAATGCTACCATAGCGTTATCTCTGCCGCGATGCCCTGAAGTGTAAGTGCTGCCAGGGGCAAAAAAGCCAAAGCCCCAGGGTTGTACTGCTACACCCCTGGGGCCCAATAAATATGGTTCACGCCCTATATGTCTAGCTTGGCAAGCTAAGCGCCTGCCTAATAGTGGGACTCCTCTCTAGTGCTCGCCAAAAATAACATCAGAATTGCTATTGTTGCCGCCTTGGTCGGAATTTGCAACGCCACCTGCGGTACCACCTTGGTTGTGCCCATGGTGTCCACCAACACTGCCTTCGCTATTTCCGCCGACTTCTACGTCGGCATTGTTGGCAACACCGCCACTGGAATGAGTGCCACCTGGTTCGCCATTTCCTGGTCCAACTTCAACCACAACACCTCCGGTGCCAGTTCCAACACTGCCACCAATGCTACCTCCTGGATCTACTCCTACAACTCCGCCATTGCCATTGCCAATTGTCCCGCCATTTCCGCCGCCGATAATCACGACACCAGTGTTGCCACCAATAGTCCCAACCGTGCCGGTGGAGCCAGTTGTGCCTGTGCTACCTGTTGAGCCCGTGGAGCCTGTTGATCCAGTCGGGGGCGCGGCGAATGAGGCTAGAATTGCGTTGCCACCTTGGAAGGTCGCAGCAGCTGCACGCGTGTCGCCAACATTAGTATCGAAAACAGCGCTGTAAGTGACAAAGTCATTGGCGGTTGTGGAGTTGCCGTTGCACTTTGCAGACGCATCTGCGTTAAGCTTGTTGGTCACGACGTTGTTGCTAGCTGCTAAGCGTGCTGCATTCATACCAGCGCAACCAGCGGTTGCTGACGCAGCACCAGGCGCAACTTGCAAACTAACATTATTAGGCGCCGCATCTAATGTGCTGGTCGCTGTGCAATTGCCCGAGAGTTTTGTGATCCAAGTTTGTACACAAACCTTTGTGCCAGAATTTGCAGCCAGTTGAACAGCAAGATCCTCTGCTGCTGTTTGCCTTCCAGTCGGGCTACTTCCAAGAGTTGAGCTTGGCATCGTTGCGCTAAGGGACGCTGCCAACTCAATTCCACCTGTAATCTTTGCTAGCTCAGTTTGCTTCTGCTGCGCTGGCATCACCACTGTGGTGTAGGCGATAACTCCAACAGTAGCGGCGACGGTTACAACGGCAACCTCAAAACCGATGCCGCCTCGCTCGGAGCGCGCGTTAGCAGCAAAATTTTGAGAAATAAGATTTCTTATCTTCATAGTGCACCTTTGTCGCGACGTAGCGCGAAGTAAAATAAACTCTTGAGAAAAAGAGCGCACACGAACCGCGCGCCGCAAAACACTCATCCTCGATAAGTGTTATGGGCATTTGGACCCCCAAGTTGCGCTAACCCTTGAATGCGCAACCCCCGTAGACTCAATATATTAAGTATAACCGTATTTGAGATGTGGTTCAAACAAATTTTGAGGCAGACTCGTCGTGTAATATATTGAAAAGATTAACTAATGTGGCTGAGACCCAAGAGCCTAGTTAGTAGCTGTTAAACTTGGCTTAAGTTAGGGGTTCCAATCTAACACCTGCCGGTAAGGATTAAGTCCAATTGACCGCAGCATACAATCGCGGGCTTGATCTGCAATTGAGAGACAGGCTGGACTGTATTCCAACATTTGCCCTGGAACCCGTAATGACTCTTTATACTGAAGTTCTCCAGGTTCACGCGGATTTGCTTCACAGTCAGTAGCTGCTGGCTGCGTCATCAGTGGGCAAAATTGTCCAACTGAGTCGCGCGCAAGATCGAACAAATATCCCAAAACACGCCTAAAGTTCATGTCTGCTTGTCCGCTGAACATGGCGTTCCAGCGCGGCGCCCAGCCGAAGGGTGGAAGGTCGAGGAAATGCTTCGATCTGTCGCCGCCCCACCAGCCAGAATAATTTAAGGCACGTGCTTCACGTTCGCCGATAAAGCGTGCTGGAGGTGGCATAGGACGCGGTTGAGGTAGCTGATTCCAAGCGCGCCATTCATCCGATTCAACATTTAATATATGTGGTTTAATGAAGAAGCCGAATGGGTAGACATTAATTCGAATTTTTCCAGCGATAGCGCGGTCGATAATGCGATTGTTCGGCGGCCAATGATAAAGTGCGTATTCAAAACTTTCATAGTTTGAAATTGTATTCCCACAACTAGCGGTAGAGTATGGGTTGCAGTTCCCTAAACCGTCGGTGACAAGCTCAATCGACTTTGCTGCTCCATCGCAGCTCCTATCATTTGCCAGAAGAGAGATGGCGCTATCTAGACCGGTAATAATATCTGTGAACTTGCTGCGTTGAGGCAGCCAGCCGCGGTCAACAAAATTTGGATGAAACTCGGCATCGGCCTGAGAATAGGTTGATGTGGCAGGATCAAATGCCATGGTGCCACGGTTATTGGGGTTTGTGAGTTGGCGCAGATAATCAAAATTATCTGTGAGTTGTAGAGTACTTCCTGGACCTGGGCCAAGCACAGCTTCATCAAACGAGAGAACTGAGGTTTTATCGCCCGCTACGCGGCGTCGATTGAACTCATCCAGCGCAACGTGAATTGCTCTAAAGAATGAGGTCAGTGGCTCTGGGCCAAGGTAGGTGGTTGGCCCTCCCGGGTCATGTGAGTCAACGTACTTATCTACCAAGTATGTTTGTCCGCCACCAAATGGAACATGTTGGGCGACATAATCAGAACGAAAATGAATGTTTGGTGCGGAATAGGCGCTGCGCTGCTCTCCCATCGAGCACCAAATTGATTTGTAAACGTCTGGATAAGAACAATAGCCCCCGTTGCAGTAGCTCTGGCACATTGCCTGGGTCACCGCATCTTGTTGGGCAAACGCAAATAGACTGTACTCGCCAGGCGGCGTAAGGGCCCCATTTAAGTCATACTGTAGCTCATACCAGCGATTAGTTGTTGAGGTTGTTGATGCGGAGACATCGAGCAAAAATACGTTGCAGCGTGGGGTAAGTGTGGTGATTGAGTCAGCATTTACAAAAAAGTGTTCGAAGGCATTCCCAAAAACGCGTGCGAATACTGCATTTAGGGGATTGGTGTTTTGGTTGTGTAGCACTAGGCGGGCCGCATTAGCGCTAGTTTGGCCAGAAAGATTTGGGACAAAGCACGGACTTCGCGCTTTTCCTGCCGCACTGCATTGGGTTGAACTTGTTACCCAGTTCCCGAAAGTGAGTGCACCTCCGGGTCCTTCCATGTCTCCAGCGGATTCTATAAGTGAAATGTCGCCCAGCGCATGAAGCATTGGTACTGGATTTTGCGGGAGGATGAAGTTGACTCGCTCAAGTCCAGCCTGGATTTTTTGAGCATAGGTACCGTTAGTGCTATTGAAGCCGTCCAGTGCGGCAACTGAGGAAATGTCTGCGATGCGTTCTAATCGGATTTTAGTCGTTGAGAGTAGTGCGATATCGACAACAAGAGCGAGCAGTCCCACCAACGCAAACGTGACAAGCGCTGCGATTACAACGAACACACCGCGCTCGCTGTGATTTGTCCTGGGCGGGAGTGGATGTGTTGGGATTTCTATTGGAGCGTACACCTCTTTCCTCGCATTATGATGAAATGCAATTTGTACAACACTGTCGCGTCAAGAATGGCCCTTGGCAGCATGGCGCCGGTACGCCTGGTGCGTTTGCTGTGCAGCTATTTCCACATAAATTACAACAGCAGGCTGCTGGAAGGAGCGGATTCGAGCAGCATGATATCGGATCATTACAGCCCATGCAGTTGGGTGGAGTAGTTGGAGTAGGTGATGGTGTGCTGGTAGGTATTTGCGTGGGGGTAGCGGTTGGGCCGGCTGGCGGCGTTGGTGTTGCACTCGGTGTCGCTGTTGGTGTGGGTGTAGGCTGATTTGCCAGCGGCGCTCCCTCTGGATATATGCCCGTGCGGCGATAGCCGAGCCTTGTGGATTTAATTTCTATCTCTGGCAGTCCTGGAGTTATTGGATGCATTCGCGCTCCGATTTGTGCCATGACTGGATGTTGTTCCAGAATTTGTTCCCAGCTTTCCTGACCGCTCGGCCAGCCTTGACCCGTACTTGTCCCTGACTGTCGGGTCGGATGTTCGATAATTGTGCCGTTAAGCATGTCCTGAGCAGCTGAACCAGGTCGCAAAAGCAACAGGTAGGGCAGCGGGTCGCTTCCGGAGAATGGCATATTGTTCCAAGCCGCGCTGGGGTAGAGGTACCTGTAGGGGACTAGGTGAGTTTCGGTCGAATTCTGAGTTGACTGTGCAGCACGCTCGGCGATGCTAACTGATCGGCGCACAACCTCCATCAAGGCAGTTCGATATTCTGAGCAGGCAGCCTGATTGGCTGGCGCTTGGCACCATGTGTTGGTTGTGGGTACTTCGAGGTTTAATTTTGTTGCCATGGAGATGGCATTCTCGACGGCACTATCGAGCGCCACTTTGATGTAGAAGTATCGAATGCCATCAATAAGAAACAGGAGCATCAGGCTGGCGACAGTTATTCCGAGCGCCGTTTCCACAAGAGTGGCACCGATAGGAGTGCGTGATAGATCGGCCTTGAAGACGATCTTATCTCTAGTGGGCAAGTGAAAGCGCATTAGTTTCCTAGTCCATTAACCAAACATATAGCAATTGGCGCTTTATTTCGCTGCGATAATTTGGCCTGATTGGCAGGCAGCGCTTATTCATGAGACCAGGTCCTAACAAGTTAGCCTCCCTCAACTGGGCTTGGCAGCAACAGCGCATAAACTTAACAAGGGCTTTGCCCACACTGAGGGTCTACCAATAAATTGCAGCGTTGCCCAGAACAGTCAAAGCGTGGGGTTGGGTTTTGAAACTCATTTGAAGAGGTTGGTTGGGTGCTTAGGAGCAGGAATGGCGTGGTCGATGTTACACTGCCAGTTACTGGTACTCCAAAGAAGGATGACACCAGCATGGACTGCGAGACCGACAGGGTTCTATCTAGTGAGCGATAGCTTGACTGTAGTTGTAGGTAGCGCGAACGTGGTCCCTGAATATTATTGAGTAACGCCGCTCGCCTTTGCATCTCTACATTGTGTGACGCTGATGGAATGCCTGCTCCGTAAATACTGGCTTCATAATTTGAGCGAACTAGCCCATCAATCTCTGTGAAGAGTTGCCCAAGCATGAAGAGTGATGCCGTAATGGTGACTAACCAGACGCATAGTATGGAAAGCTCAATTAGGGCAGCGCCACGTTCGCGCGCTACAGAACGACAGAGCCAGCGACTAACTTGCTGCTTTATTAGAGATTTCCGGTTTAAGCGCAACATTCTTCTATCGGTCCTAAGTGTTTTACCTAGCTGTGCGTTTCGCACATAGTTTATCAATTACTTGGCGCTTATGCAAAAATTGTTCCTCAACAATTTGGCGTGTTCGGTGATTAGGGAACTGATTCGCCTGCGTGGACCTATCCATACAGGTATTGAAGTATCAGGGTTTGGTCCTCTCCCAGAAATAATTGCCGCGAAAAAGGGGGTATCTAAGGCATTGCTGTACTTGCATATGCCGATGAGTTGGATCGTAATGTCGCGTCTCCGGCCCGGCTGTATCCCTTTAGGGATCCGCTATTATTATTTTCTCTCTGGCGGGGGGCCTATGGCAGACGAGCGCTAAAAGAAGTACCACTGTTCGCTTCGCTGGCGGCAATAACTTTCGGGAAGCGCTCTAGGCGCGCTCGACTTTCAGTGAGTCACCAACGATCTTAAGGACTGAGCGCTTTGAGTTTACTATGGTTTCGAGAACCACTTCACGTTCCCAAAGAGCTTTGACGTGGCGTAGGGTGTGCTCAGCATACTCCAGTAGCAAATCGCGGCCATCATGGTAGTGCTTTAGATACAAAGTGCGATTTTTACCAAAGTCGGCATCTTCAACCTTTATTACTGGGATGGACCCAGTGCCAACACTTTGAATCAAAGATTCTTTGACTTGCTGCCAATTTTCCTCATCAGAGACTTTGGTAATGATGCGTTCTTTGCCGCGCTTTTCGTGTTGGAATAGCTCCAGCTCGCGCATGATGTCGACAGTTAAGAAACGGCGCAAGAAGGAGGTGTCGCGGTCTGACTCGCGTACTTCAAAAATCTTCTTACGACCCGGGGTGTCGTTTTCATCGAGTTTAGAAATGTCTGACTTTGGCCTGTCATCGGTCCATTCGCGGCCTGTCTCCCCAGAATTCCAGCGGCGTTCAATGTCGTGCCATAGTATGAAGCCTAGGTGGTAGGGGTTAAGGCCACCGGGAGTAGGGCGCAGTACCTGGTTATGGCGAACGAGAAATTCTAAATGTAATCCTTGCTCCAACTGCAAAGTGTTCATGATCTTATGGTGCCAATAACTGGCCCAACCTTCGTTCATGATCTTTGTTTCCATCTGGGGAACAAAATATTTAGCTTCTTGCTCGGCTATGTAGAGCAGATCGCGCTTCCAGTCAGGAAGATACGGATTGTAACGCGCAATGAAACTAAGTAGATCCTCAACCGGCTCTAGCGGGACTTTATTTAAGTCGGGGGCGATGTACTCTTTTTGCTTATGAATGTCTCGGTAGGGGTCCTCTCCAGGTTGTGCGCGCTCCCATTTGCGTATGCGCAATTCATCTTGCGTAAGCTTTGCAATGGCCAGATTACGCGCCACTTGAAAGCCTAAAGAGTGTGCGTGATCTAAAGTATCTTCGACTTTGTCGGGGCCGATTGAAGGATCTTCGATGTAAGAGTCAACACGCTGCGCGTGGATCTTAAACATCGTAAGGGTGTTGGCAGCGTCAGTCCCGCTGGTAAAGGTAAAGTTATTTGCAAAGAAGTCATTGTGCCCATATACGTGCGCGATGGTTAAAATTTGCAAAAGCAGCGTATTGTCACGCATTAGATAGGCCAAGCAGGGGCTGGAGTTAATAACCATTTCATACGGAAGCCCTGACACTCCATAGTCGTAAAGTGTCTTTTGCTTTTCGTAGTTCTTGCCGTATGACCAGTGCGCGTAGTGCGATGGCATACCTGAATAGGCCATGTAGCCAATCATTTCATTGTGGTCACAGACTTCAAATTCTTGCGGATAGCACTTTAGTCCAAAGCGCTGCACTAGCTCTTCAATACGCTTGTTCCAGTCGAGTAGATCTTCGAAGGTGTAGGCTGTACTCATATGATCATGGCCCCGCCGATGATGCGCCCTCGGCTGTATCACCCGAGTCGCGTGCGCCGAACAACTGCTTCTTATCGCGAGTCAAAAAGCTCTTGAAGGCTGGCCACAAGTCCTCCTTCTTCTCAATCACCAGCATGTGGAAGTTCTCATTCTTTACGCCACGGAATACTTCCAGCATACTGCCGCTGTAATAGGCGCTGCCGGATGGCTTGATCTCTCCATATCCAAACAGATTACATAACGCACACAGTTCTTCGGCCGCCTGTACTGCACGCTCGTTGTCAGAGTAAAAATTATCACCATCCGAGCAGTGGAAGGCATAAATATTCCAAAGCGATGGATGATAGCGGTCATTGATAATCTCGACCGCGCGCTTGTAGCCAGAAGAAATGTAAGTTCCGCCAGATTCGACTTTGTGGAAGAACTCGTCTTCTGTCACTTCCTTGGCCTCAGTGTGGTGCGCGATGAAAACTACTTCAACATTCTGATATTTTTGGCGCACAAACTGGTACAAGAGGAAATAAAAGCTGCGTGCCAGATACTTCTTGACTGTGCCCATTGAGCCGGAGGTGTCCATGATACAAAAGACAACTGCGTTGGACTGCTCCTTCTCGGTCGGGGCGATATGGAAGTAGCGCATGTCGTCAGTATGGAAAGGGAAGCGCTGATCATTCTCGTCAAAATCAACGCCCCGTGTTCCACGTACTGCTAGTTTACGCCTAATGCGGGCTTTCGCTGTAGATTTCTTATCGAGACGCGGGCGGATACCGGCCATGCGGATACCTTTACGCTTACGCGCTTCGTCTGTGATCACTTCCTTTAGGGCTTTCTTTTCTAGCTCGGGTAGTTCGAGGTCATCGAACATTATTGTGATCAGCTCTTCCAACGTTACGTCAGTTTCGAAGGCATCTACTCCGGGCTGGTCGCCGCCGCCGCCTTGTCCGACGTTAGGATCGCCTGGAGAGGCTCGCCCAACTACGTCGCCAGGTTTCTCGCCGCCTTGACCTTGCGCTACGCCAGGAGTGTTTTCGCCATAAATAAAGCGGTATTCTTTGATCGAGCGAATAGGGATCTTGATGATCTTGTCCTTGTCGCGACCAATAATCGACTCTTCAGCCAGAATATCGCCGATATTATTGCGGATGGTCTCCTTAATCTTTTGGCGGTGCCGCAATCGATCACGGGCGCTACGATCCGAGCGCTGTGACGAGGGTGTGTAGGGACGGAAGATCGTGCTCATGCTTTCAGACTCATTGACGCTCGAAGCTCTTGCAGCCTACAAAGCGTCCATAAACCGACCCTAATGCCTCCTAATCCTTCCACAGATTATTGGCTGCATACTTTAGAATTACGTCCACACAGCTGGCTGGATACCCGTTACGTATCAATTGCTCAACCATCAGGTCGTACTTCTTGCCTTGATCCTGATCGCGAGTGCGAGCCTTGGTGATAATGCGTGACACATCGCGCACTGAAGCCATCAATTTCTTTTCAATGGCTTCCTTGAGTGGCTCGTAACTCTCGTAAGAGATCTTCTCACCACGTCGACCAATCGACCACAAGAAAGCGATTACCTCTTGGCGGAATCCATCTGCGGCTGTGCCGATAATAGCAATTTGCTCTTCAATCGACTTCATGAAGGCCTCATCTGGCTCCAACTCCTCACCAGTATTGCGATCCTTGAGCTTCTTCTTAGTCACATATGACTCGGCATGATCGAGGTAGTTCTGGAACAAGGCCTCGGCCTGATCTTGGTACGAATATACGAAGGCCTTGGTAATTTCTTTTTCCAAGATCTCCAGGTACTCCTTGTGAAGTGTGTCTTGCAAGAACTCCAGGTAACGCTTGCGCACATCTTCAGGGAAATCGGACTCCTTGACCATGTGCACCAAGGACTCGCGTACCGAGATTGGATGTATGCAATTATACTCGACATTATCCGAAAGCGCGTTATCAAGCGCTTTCATGATAAAGCGCGTTGAAATACCGGTCATGCCTTCGTTTTTGGCTTCTTCCTTAAGCTCGATAACATCGATCTTCTTGGTCTTGCCCTTCTCAACGACTTCTTCGCCATTGTACAGCTTAAGCTTTGTCATTAGGTCGCACTTATTGGTTGGCTCGAGGCGCGTTAAAATCGCGAACATCGAGGCCAGCTCAATCGTGTGCGGCGCAATGTCAGCAGTAAACTGCGAATTGCGAATAATCTTCTTATAAATCTTAACTTCTTCTGTAAGTCGCAAGTTGTACGGCACCTTCACCGTAACAATACGGTCAAGAATAGCCTCATTGGTGTGGTCACTCTTGAACTTTTTCCATTCTGCTTCGTTGGAGTGGGCGACGATGCAGGTATCCACATAAATCATGCCGTGGCGGCCAGGGGCAGGGATAGACTTTTCCTGCGTGGCTGTGATCATGGCATGCAGATACTCGGTCTCGTTCTTGAACACCTCAATGAACTCGACCATGCCGCGGTTTC
Source organism: Oligoflexia bacterium (assembly GCA_019694465.1). Classification (GTDB taxonomy): domain Bacteria; phylum Bdellovibrionota_C; class UBA2361; order UBA2361; family JAFLCA01; genus JAIBBV01. The sequence continues at coordinate 66,664 of JAIBBV010000007.1, read as the reverse complement.
CGACATTGAGCGCGCCGCTCAAATCAAGCACGCGTGGATCGCCTTCCGAGTACAGATCAAGTTTGGAGATATCTTCACTTCCGATCAGGACGCTAGTGTCCTGGTTATTTGGGTCAACAGGTGGCACCACTCCAGCGCCGCGTTTGCCGCGCACGCTGAATTCGTGTGTACGCACTGGAAACTCTTCCCAACGGCCTTGGAATTCTTCCTTCAGACGATAGCGACATACCGGGCACAGGTCGCCTTCAATCTCAACGTCCAGCATCTTCGAGAATTCCTTGCGTAGATGACGCGGAATGAGGTGCAAGGGCTCCTCGTGCATTGGGCAGTTATCGATGGAATAGAAGGGGGGTAAGCTCTCCAGCCCGCGCTTAAGCCTCTCAACTAGCGAGCTCTTTCCTGATCCGACAGGACCAACAAGATACAAAACTTGGCGGCTTTCTTCGCCCTTTAGAGAAGCAGAATGGAAATATCGAACGATTTGGTTAATCGTCTTTTCCATGCCGTAGAATTCGTCTACGAAGTAATTGAAGATCTTTAGACGATCGCCCTTGTAGATACGCTTTAGGCGTGGATTCTCATCAAGATTGATATCTGTAACGCCCGCACTAACGAGCATGTCATACAAGCGCTTGTGAGCTAACTTGGCTGTGTCAGGATTGGCTCGGACTACCTCAAGGTACTCCAGCATTGTTCCTTTCCAATTGGTGCGTTTACGATTCTCGCGATCCTCTTGGATGATTTTCTGAAAGTCCTGCGTCATGTCTGCCCTCGTTGTCAAAGTCAAAAACCGAAACTGCGTCCGTGCGTGGCTTCACCAGTGGATACGACAAAGTTAACCGGTTGGGTGTTGAGCGGCAACGAGCAATAGCATGCCGACATTGCACTCAAGACCTGACTCTCCGCGTCTACACTTAAGATGAGGCTCGGCCATTTCCGGTTAAATAAATTTGTGCATTTTTGAAAAGATAGGCCTGCTGCAGAATCAACATTCGGTTGATAATCGCAATCGCCTAATGGTGTTCTATCGTGATCTACTCTTTGAGCGGCTGCGATCTCGCAGTTAAGTAGGGCCTTGGTATAAACGGCCCCTAAGTAATGGGGAGTTAAGGACTTAGAGCACTACGTCTCGAAAAGGCCGTTAACTGGAAGGATTGGCAGCACTTTTCTTTGCTAGTAGAGAGACTGGCAAATGCTTTTCCCTTTAGGCATCCAAAAATATAGAGGCCGACTTAAATGGCTTTCAGTCAGCCTCTATATTAAATCCCTAAGTTATCAATACGCTGGGCTTGCTGGAGCGTAGGCAAACGCAGCAGCTACGTAGTCGCCATCATGGCTAATAGAGACTGGCCCTAATTCATGTGTGCCTGCAAATATTTTGGGGACCTGACTCCATCGGTCAGGGTCGTTTGAAATTTTAATGTCTTGTTTGAAAATGGCCCTAATACGCTCTTTTAGGAGCCCCCTTACGTAGGTGGAGGGATCGTTGGTGCTGGGCTCGACAATTAGAAGCAGCTGCTTTGTTTGTAATAACCCAGTATCACTGGCACAAACTGCATGCACATACGAATCGCTGCGATCAACACGTAGTGCTAAGCGCTGGCCTGAGTAAGTCACGTGATTAAAATCTTCCGAGACCTCGAACGCACAGGGTGAGAAGTGCAGACTTTGGTTGTGGCGCTTGAGTGTCTTGTAAGCGGCTTCCTTGGCGGCCCACAGTGTCCAAATGTGTTCTGGATTCCTGTCGCGTATCCCGAGGAATTCACGCTGACTGCAAATGCGGCTAGGGAAGCGTGGGTGGCAGACACGCTCTGGGCTTTTTAGATCAACAATGTCATTGCCCAGCGAGGGCGGCATTGCGTTCAGCAAAATATTGCTCCTCCATGCGCACTAGTCGGTTCATTACTTGCTGAGAGATGTCGCGAATTTGACGCAGTCCACTGGCATCACTACGCGGCTCGAATAGTTCCATGCGCACACTAAATGATTCACCACGTGCAGGGAAATTAGAATAGGTCTCCTGTCCACGTCCACGCACATACATGCACAGCACATGACAGTGTGGAATGTCGCGCACCAACTTGCCTATGCCATAGGTGACGCGCTCAGGGTCGATGCGTCCAGTGCGGCTGCGAGTACCTTCTGGGAAAATTGTTGCCAGGTGCCCGTGTTGTACAACGTGGCGCAGTTTAGCCAAAATCAGATCAATGTGTTCTTGATCCCCGCCACGATCAATTAATAGGCATTTGCCAAGGTAGGTGACGATGCGGAATACAAGGTTAGCCTTGGTATGTTCCATGGCTGGAATGTTCCAGCTCACTAAGCGGTAGTGCAGGAAGTAATAGGGAACGGAGGCAAGCGCGTAGATTATGATGACCGAGTCCACCATGGTGAGGTGGTTCGGACAGATGATGATCGGCACGCCACGCTCAGCATATTCACGAAATTGCCTATGTAGTTCAGCTTTGTTCTCAATCCGCACGCGGTATACGAAGCGCATTACCAGCTGTATAGCCAGCGCGAGAGGCACGTATACTAGCCAGCCGGCCAGTGTTTGCAGGCACACTGAAAATGCGTGACGTGGACTTAAAGGCGGCGCCGATTCGGCGGCCACACGCGAACGCGAAGCGTGTTGCTGTTCAACGGGCGCAGTCGGTGAATTCAAGTTTAGGCGGACTTGGCTTGAATCAGCTCAATTGCAGCTCCAACGGTCTCAATCTTGTCGGCTTCATCATCGCCGATTGTGATACCGAACTTGTCCTCGAAGGCCAAAATGATATCAACCAAGCGTGAGGAGCTAACTTGAAGATCCTTCAAGAAGTTCGAATTTGCGTTCACGGATTTAAGAGCATCCTTGTTCTTTGCGAAGGGGCTGATAATTTCAACTACCTTGTCGAATAACTCTTTATTCATGGAACGGCTCTCCTAAAACGACTATCACAGGCCCCCGCCTGGGGGCATAAATTAAGCCCGTGTTATATCCATTTCCGATAAATTGAACAACCGTTGACGTCCCCAAAGCCGAAACTGGACTTGGCGGCTATCTCTAGAGGCCTTTCAATGGTTTGGTGCGGAATACTGGATGCAAACGGTTTAATGTCCTCATGCACATCTTCGCAGTTAATAGAGGCATGGATAAACCCCTTATGTAATTGCAGAACTGTTGCAACTGCCTCTAGGGCGCCGGCAGCACCAAGGGCATGCCCAATCATGGATTTGGTCGAGTTAATAGGGGGGAGCTTATCTGGCCCAAGCCCCAAAGCCTCAGCCCAGTTTTTGACTTCCAGAGGGTCACCCATGGTAGCGGTCAGGTGGCCGTTAATGGTGCTAATCTGACTTGGCGAGATGCCCGCCATTTGTACTGCTCCGCGTATGCAACGCTTTACCGATTCACAATTCGGGGCAGTCATGCTGCCACCCATGCGGTGGCCGCCGCAGTTTACGAAACACGCCAGAACTTCAGCGTATATGCGGGCGCCGCGTGCTTGCGCACTCTCAAGTGATTCAAGCACAAGCACTCCCGCACCTGAGCCAGGGATAAAGCCGCCGGCAGATTGGCTCATTGGACGTGAAGCTTTCTCGGGTTGATCGTTAGAGCCTGAGTTCAGCACACGCATGGCATCGAATCCGCCCCAGATATAGGGCGAAGCGGCCTCAACGCCCCCAGCCAACATGCGCTCAGCGAGTCCACACTTAATGCGCAGGAAGGCGTCCTGAATCGCCTCCGTGCCAGTGTTGCAGGCGCTCGAATTTGTGCTGACTTGATTACCAAGCGCTAGCAAACCACTTAATTTAGCCGAAACACAGCTGGCCATGGTCTGCTCGACTACTGTGCTGCCCATGCGTCGCACGCGCTTGGCGTCGATATTTGGAACTAAAACCGAAGCGGTAGTGTCGATACCGGAGAGTCCGGATCCGATAATACACCCAGTATCCCACTGTACGTTGTTGTCGTCGCGCGCTGGCACAGTAAGTCCGGCATCACGCCAGGCATCGATGGCAGCCATGGCACTATAAGTCATGGCTTCGTTCATCGCCAAAAGATCCTCGTCGGAGAAGTAGCTATGCACCATGTCGCGAACGCCTTGCGGAGCGCCGCCGACTTGGCAGCGGAAGTTTAGCTCTTCCAGCTTGGCAACCTTGCGTATGCCGCTGCGCCCGGCGCGTAGAGCTGCCTCGTATTCTTTGAGGCCAACGCCATTTGGTGCAATTACTCCCAAACCTGTAACTACTACTCGTCTTTGCTTGTTCATCACCTTCTCAACTCCATCGCATAGCCTGACACTATCCCGTGTGCTGCGATTTCTCCACTCGAGAGTGTAAGTTCAACCTTTGATTGCAATTTGTTGCGGCGCCAGTATATACGCTCGGCGCGTATAGTCGTTAGCTCTCCGGGCCGCACAACTTGTGCAAAATCAATCTGGCAGTCCGTGAATAGGGCGCGCCGCTGCAGGCTGGGGTCGATCTTAAGCACTATATAGATTCCCAGAGCGACCAACCCAGCCTGGGCCATGGTCTCGATTAGGATCACGCCAGGCGTGATTGGTTCGCCTGGGAAATGCCCACGATAATAATACTCATCAGGGCGAAAGCGGCGCTGAGTTACGATATGCGTTTCCGATAGCTCTAGAATCTTATCGATGAAACGGAAAGGCTCCTTTTGCGGGAGCAGTTCCAGCACCTGAGCGCATTCTTCTGGAGTAGCTGGGTTTACAATTTCCGTCATCCGCACCTCCTACATCTATGAACGTTCCATCACTCCACCAACGGAGTTTTCCGATCGCAGAGGATAGTCCGGATAGGCGATTCCGCGAAAACTACCGACCTTGGCGTCATGAATTGTGTAAATATGCTCGTTATCCACGTACACTCGACCAGTTCCAATTGCGATGGCAACACCTTGCTCGCTCATGTAGGTGTAACGTCGGATGTCTAGTTCGTAACGAATAAGTTTGTTGTGCGGACGGATTTGGCCAAAGAATTCTACTTCCTTACAGCCCAGCGCTCGCCCCGGAGCTGTGCCACCGGCCATGCAGATGTATAGACCGATCAATTGCCAAATCGCATCTACCCCCAGGCAGCCAGGCTGCACAGGATCGCCTAGGAAATGACAGTGGAAGAACCAGTCGTCAATACGTACATCCTTCTCAGCTATAATTCTGCCTTTAGAGCCCTGACGTTCTACGAGTGTAACGCGATCGATCATCAGCATGGGCGGTGCGGGTAAGCGCAGAATGTCTGCCGGCGCATCTTCGATTAGTCGGTTGTAGCAATTGGCAAGGATTTCTTCCTTGGTCAGGTACGTGCGAGCCCTAAATTCTTCGAACTTCACTGTTTTCCTCTCTTAAATATTCTAACCGGAAATGCATTCTCCGCCATCAACACGGATGAGTGCTCCATTTATCCACGCTGCCTCGTCGCTAGCAAGCAAGCAGATAACATTAGCGACATCTTCAGGCGTAGTTAGGCGGCCAAATGGATTCTTAAGCTTAGCATGAGCCATCAGATGGCCGTTGCCAGGAATTAGCCGTAAGGCAGGGGTGTCTGTTACCCCTGGTTGTACAATGTTTGAACGAATGCCGTGCACGGCAAATTCCCTAGCGATACTACGAGAAATTGACTCGAGCGCAAGCTTAGCTGCGCTGACGGCAGCATATCCATACCAAGAAACTTCATTTCCTTCGCTGGTCAGCCCAATAACTCGAGCATCGTTCGCAAATAGGGAATTCGCGAAGATCTCGCGCGTCCAGCTCAAAAGACTAGTGCCCATGGAATAAATGGTCTCAGAAAGCTCCTCGTCGCGCAGCAGCAGTTCACTGTCATAACGTGGCGGAGTAGCTACGCTGGCGAGTTCAGCCGAACCCTGTGCAAAGAGCTCATCAATTGCGCTTTGCAACTTTGTCTGTTCCAGTCCCAGTTTGTCAGCAAGTAGCTGTGCGGCATTGGCTTGAGATTCTGGCTTTAACGGCGCAAGTAGCTTTAAATTACCAAAGGCGATCGAGTGCAGCAGCAGTCTAACTTTGCCACCGTTAAGGTAGCCGGGGAGTTCGCTTAGCACGTTGCTACGTCCTTCAGCGCTGAGGGCGTCTAGGTTAAAGCTGCAAAACTGCACACCACTAGCTTTTATTTCTTCGAAATCTTTTTCGATGCGTGGTAGCGAGCCGCGACGATCGCGATGCACGATGCAAATGTTCATGCCGCTGCGGGCCAGTTTTTTTGCAGTTGCTAAGCCGAAGCCACTTGAGCCGCCTAGGATCAAAGCCCAGTACTTTTTATTATTGAACATTGGCAAGTTCTCCATTGCGATTAAGCGGCCAGAGCCTTTTGTGCGGACTTCATGTCGATAATTGATTTGGCGTTTGCTCCAATCGTGCTGAGGAACTTTGAGAGCACGCGGTTAGGGCCAATTTCAAGGATATCTCCACCCAGTGCAGCGAGCGCATTCATGTTGGCTAGCCACTGTACTGAACCTGAAATTTGACTAACCAGCGAATCAACCAGGCTCGCGGCAGTGTGGAAAGTGCCAGTAAAATTGGATAGTACAGTTGAGGCTCGCTCAAGCTGCATATTGCCTGAGAAAGAGGAGAGATACTGACGGAATTCAGCTTCGATTGGGCGCATCAAGCTAGAATGGAAGGGAGCGCTTACGTTAAGCGGAATTGCGCGCAAGCCTTCAATCTTCTGTGTCGCCGTGCTACAGGCAGCCTCGACTGCTTCTTTTTTTCCGCTAATTACAAATTGAGCAGGGGAGTTCAAGTTTGCCACCTCGGCCCCGGCACCGCGTACAAGTGCCGCGCAATCGGTGGAAGTAATGTTGTCGAGCACGAGGGCAGCCATTGCTCCGACACCTAATGGTACTGCACGTTGCATTAAAGCACCGCGTTTGCGTACAATTTTAACTGCATCGGCTAACTGCATGACTCCGGCAGCAACTAGCGCTGTGTATTCACCTAAACTGTGTCCTGCAAAGGCAGAGGGCTGCAGATTGGGGTATGCTTTATGGAGTGCGCTCCATATCGCGATTTCCGCGGTCAGAATAGCGGGCTGTGTAAACTCAGTCTGATTCAATTGCTCATTTTCAGTAAAGCAAAGGTTTGGCATGTCCAAATCCAAGGCTTGCGAAGCTGTGTCGAAGGCAGCTTTGCTCTCTGGGTAGGCCTCGTAAAAGTCCTTGGCCATACCGGGCCGCTGAGAGCCCTGTCCTGGGAAAATAAGAGCTAGCTTGTTTGCCATGTTTACCGCATCCCTTCCAATCTTGTTACGCATACTGCGTGGCGAGGTACTATAGCGGTTTGTTTAAGAAAAGTCGCCTATTGGGCCTTAATTGCTCTTCCCGTGAACTAAAACTAGGACTACTGTATAAGCGGTTGTAATTGTTCAAAAAGTGCAAACTTGAGAGCTCCATCGAGATGAGACGCGCTCGGAACATGTTAATCCTTTTGTTGCTGGCGCTTGTCGCCTGCCAGCCGCATGAACTTCCTACCGCTGCTGATAATGCTCGTCGATGTAAGGCGTTGGAAGACGAGTGTGTGGGAAATTGCCTCGATCGCAGCTTTACGACTTGCTACGTGGATAAGCAGATGTTTCCTAAAGGTCCATATGAGATGGGGAGGAATTGCTATGCTACCCATGTAGGACGGATGTGTCAGCCGTGCTCACACCATTTCTCTTTGAGTTTTGGTGGATCGTTCCGGGAAGTCTCGTGTGAGGAATTTTTGGCTAGCTTAGCCTTAAAGAATTCGCAGTGCGACAATTGCCTTACAAAATTTGGTGATTCGCCATTTAGTTTTTGAGTGGAAAGTCCTCTCTGCGGCCCATCGCATAATGGATTTGGTGATGGACCTTACGAAACCTTTGTATTGATCGACATCACAGTGCGTCCATCCCAGGTCGCTACTGTGAGGACCTTTTTATCAGGTCCATCATTTGGAATTCCCAAGGCGCGATCGAAGAAACCGGTTGGCAAAAGGCAGTAGGAATGAGGAGACAACAGCTGTTCGTCCTCAATTACAATAGTTTCTACCTTAGTTTTACGAGCCAATGGGCGAATCCTTGTGCGATTTTTCATAGGTGACACCAAGTTTAATGTCCAAGCTGCGAGCGTGCGGAAAACTACGTAGAGACCAGCAAAAAATCCTTGCCCTACGTGAATTTACAGGCCTCGCAATTATAGTGTATAGTCCCAGCGTTTTCCAGGTAATTCATCGTTCTAATCCCATAGCTGCGTCCATCGTGATCATTACTGCTTGATGAGACTATGAATACCATTGTTGAACGCCTATTCTACGCGCTGTGAATTGAGGGACATCGCACATGGCTGAAGCTAAAAAATGGTCTGATACAGCAACTCTCGATGATGCGCTTCAGCACGGCTTAACAGCCGAAGAATTTAAAAATTTGGGCGAGCTTCTTGGGCGTGGCCTCAACATGGTTGAGCTAGGCGTCTGTGCCGCGTTGTATTCCGAGCACTGCTCATACAAGAGCACCAAGGTGCACTTGCGCAACCTGCCGACTGAAGGGGAGCGCGTAATTCAGGGACCCGGTGAGAATGCTGGCGTAGTCGACATTGGCGACGGACTGGCAGTCGCTTTTAAGGTGGAGAGCCATAATCATCCCTCCTTCATAGAGCCGTATCAGGGCGCAGCCACTGGTGTCGGTGGCATACTGCGTGACGTGTTTACGATGGGTGCTAGACCTTTGGCCCTAATGAATGCACTACGTTTTGGTACTGCCGACAATTCACGTACATCCTACTTATTAAGCCGGGCTGTTAGTGGAATTGGTGGTTATGGCAACTGTATGGGTATTCCTACAGTCGGTGGTGAGTTGTGGTTCCATGAGACCTACAGCGGAAATTGCCTAGTAAACGCTTTTTGCATCGGCCTGGTTGCCAAGAACAAAATCTTTCTGGGGCGAGCCGCGGGAGTGGGAAACGCCATCATTTATTTAGGTTCAAAGACCGGACGAGATGGGATTCATGGCGCCACCATGGCTTCCGAAGAGTTCAATGATGACTCAGACGAGAAACGTCCAACAGTGCAAGTAGGCGATCCTTTCACCGAGAAACTTCTGCTAGAAGCTTGCTTAGAAGTGATGGAAACCGGAGCAGTAGTCGGCATTCAGGACATGGGTGCGGCTGGTTTGACTAGCTCTACCTACGAAATGGCCGATCGCGCTGGCACCGGTGTGCGCTTGCACTTGGATCGCGTGCCGCAACGCGAGACCAACATGAATCCGTACGAAATAATGCTCTCTGAATCTCAGGAGCGCATGCTCTTGGTAGTTGAGAAAAAGCGTGTTGCGGAAGTCTTGCGCATTTGTGAGCGCTGGGAACTCGACGCAGTGCAAATCGGTGAAGTAATTGAAGGCAAGAACGTTGAGCTCTACTGGCACCAGGAGTTAGTGTCCTCACTGGCTGCGTCTTTGTTAACTTCCTCTGTGCCGCAATACCGTTGGCCAGAGAAGGCACCGGTTGATTATGAACAGCGTTCTCAGTTTGATCCCACCACCATACCGGAAGCTGAGGATTTGAACGCGGTATGGCTCAGCTTGCTGGGCTCAATTAATTTATGTTCTCGCCGTCCCGTATTCAGTCAGTATGACTCGACAGTGCGCTCGAATACGGTCGTTCACCCAGGTGGTGACGCAGCGGTTGTGCGCGTGAAGAACCCTGGTGGAAAGCGAGAAAAGGGAATTGCGATGACACTAGATTGTAATTCCCGCTATTGCTCGATTGATCCACGTCAGGGCGCTGCGCTCTCCTTAGCTGAGGCCTGTCGAAATATCACCGCAGTTGGAGCTACGCCGATCGGTATTTCCGATAACTTAAATTTTGGAAGTCCAGAGCGGCCCGAAGGCATGTGGCAAATCGCAGAGGCTGTGCGCGGTCTATGTGATGCAGCGCGTGCATTCGAGGTTCCGGTAGTTAGCGGCAATGTGAGTCTGTACAACGAGACAAAAGGTAAGCCGATCTATCCCACGCCATTGCTGGCGGTAGTGGGTCTTATCGAAGATGCCTCCAAGGTAGTTGGAATCAATTTTCAGAACGATGGCGACGTAGTGCTAGTGCTGGGGGCCACCAATGGTGACGAGCTAGGTGGTTCAGAATATTTGGCGCAGTACGCGGGTGTCGAAAAGGGGCGCTTGCCGGAGCTTAAGTACGCAGAGGAGATCAAGACGGCAAAAACGGTGCGTGATCTTATAGACAGGCGCTTGTTGCGCTCATGCCATGACGTTTCGAGCGGCGGGTTGGCGATTGCTTTGGCTGAGTGCTGCTTCGGAACTTATTCGAAACGAGGCTGCCAGCTGGCGGTTGAAAACTATGCGGGCAGAAAAGACGGCCTATTGTTTGCTGAGTCTGGGGCTCGCTATATCGTTTCTTGTTCAGCTGAGAACGAGAAGAAGATCAGAACCAGACTGGCTGAGGCCAGCGTGGCCATAAGCGCGGTCGGAAAAGTAGGCGGGTCAAATATAGATATTAAAGGCTTTGCAACGATCGAACTAGAGCGCGCGTATTGTGCCTGGAGTGAAGGTTTGTCCGGGCTTATGCGCTAGGAACAGCACGAATGGTCATTATGGAAGAATTGGATAAGTTTCGCGAAGAATGCGGGCTAATCGGCATTTGGAATAACAAGGAGGCCGCCAATCTGGCCTATTTGGGAATCTTTGCGCAACAGCACAGAGGGCAAGAGGGGGCGGGGGTGGCCGCGTTTCGTCACAACGGTGAGACGACACACTCGCTACATAAAGGGTTTGGCCTGGTACAAGAAGTCTTCTCTGATTTTGACTTTGCGAAGTTGCCCGGCGAGAGCGCGATTGGTCACGTGCGCTACACCACCGCTGGTGGTCATCGATTAGCCAACGTGCAGCCATTTTTTGCAGATATAAACTGCGGCGGACTGGCGGTAGCTCACAATGGAAATTTGGTTAATGCGGATCCTTTGCGCCAAGAGCTAATCGAAGAGGGCGCGATTTTTTCGGCTACTTCCGATACAGAGGTATTCCTGCATCTGCTTGCACGCAGCCCCCTGAATGTTCCTCTGATTGAACGAGTAATCAATTCGCTCAAGCGTGTACAGGGAGCGTATTCACTACTAATGCTTTTTGATGATCGCTTGCTGGCGGTTAGAGATCCCAACGGCCTGCGCCCGCTTTGCATGGGACAGTTGGATGACACGGTAGTGTTCGCTTCTGAAACCTGTGCTTTTGACCTTATTGGTGCGCGTTATGTGCGTGATGTGGAGCCAGGCGAGATTATTGAGGTCACAGGAAAAAATTCCATTAAAAGCTATTTCCCGTTCGGGCACGCCAAGGAATCCCCGTGTATTTTCGAATACATTTACTTTGCGCGTCCTGACTCGAGCGTCTTTGGTCGCAATGTTTATATGGTGCGTAAGCGCTTAGGAGCTGAGTTGGCTAAGGAGCACCCAGTTAAGGCTGATTACGTGGTGCCCGTGCCTGACTCTGGACTTACTGCGGCAGTGGGCTACTCGCAGGCTTCTGGAATTCCACTCGAGATGGGCCTAATTCGTAACCATTATGTGGGCAGGACATTCATCGAGCCCAAGCAGTCGATTCGCGACTTTGGTGTTAAGATTAAGCTAAATGCCAACGCTGATGTATTAGCAGGGAAGTCGATAGTCGTTGTGGATGACTCGATCGTGCGCGGCACGACCTCTCGCAAGTTAGTCAAAATGTTGCGGGACGCTGGGGCACGCGAAGTACATATGCGTATTTCCTCTCCGCCGACGACTGACCCTTGCTATTATGGGATCGACACTCCGATTAAAGATGAGCTGATTGCTGCACGTCAAAGCACAGATGAGATCGCAAAGTTTATCATGGTGGATTCCTTGGCCTATCTCAGCATGGATGGAATGTATCGGGCGGTACAGTCCACTCAGGGGAAGTTCTGCGATGCATGCTTCTCTGGCAAGTATCCAATTGGGGCGCCGGTTGATTACGAAGAAAGACAAAAGCCGCTGTTTAAGGTCGTGTAATAAGGTCGGGGCGTGATGCCAGGTTGTATTCAATTACGGTTTTAACCGTATCGGGTATTTTCTGTTGTCATTCAGCTCATGCTTTGCCAAGCCTTTATAGAGTCGATTGGCCATAGCAGCATCAGCACATTAAGCGTTAAGTTGTCCCGAATCATCACCAGAAGGAATAACTCAACCGCAACAAACAATATGATGCTTGTACGCACTGATAAGCGTGCAGCCAGGTAAAATCCAAAGCAGCACATGCCAACATCGCTCAGCGAATTGAGGATTGAGTCTCCATAGTAGTTTAAGGCAATGGTCGCAGAGCGGTATCGCTCGATAATAAACGGGGAGTTCTCGGCTATTTCCCAGCTCGCCTCAATTGCCATAGCTGCTAAAAGACGCAGTGCTAAGGACTTGCCTCTAAATAGGAGCCATAAAAGCCAGTAAAATATAACGCCGTGCAACACATGCGAGAAGGAGTACCAGTCCACAATATGCTGGGAATTGTGACGACTGTTTACGTCCCAGGCCCACACAGCTAACTCCCCGCAGCTGCACCACCAGGTGCGGCCCAGGAGGCGCAAGACGCAGACAAGCAGGGCACAAATTAAAAGCCCTGCCATTGAAACCTGCGACACGTTCGCTTGTAAGCGATTGGGAGTTGATTGCTTATTATCCGTCATTTACGAATTTCTTATTTAGTTACAACTCGCCGAATGCGTGACAAAATGATGCGGATTGCTCCACTTTGCTAGCAACACGAGCCCGTTAAGTTCGCCTAAGGTATTTTTGATACGAGCTCTAATGTAAATGACCTATTCTAGGTATACTTACAAGATGATCCCGCTTTATCGTTCAGATCCCTACCTGCGTGAGTGTGATACGATTGTAGACCGTGTGCTCAGCACGCCTGAGGCTACTATAGTCTTTTGCCGCGAAGCCTTATTTGTGGAGGGAGGGGGCCAGCCGATGGACTTTGGAAGTTTGCAGGTAGACGGCCAAGACTATCCGCTGCTGAAGATCGTGAAGGAAAAGGGGAATACTGGCTATGCAATTGCCCCACAGGCTCCCATCAGCAAGGGACAAAAGGTGCATTGCGTGTTGGATTGGCAGCGTCGCAAGGGCATCATGCGCTTGCATTCAGCTCAGCATGCGCTAGCAGGGACATTGCGTCTTGTGCGTGCAACGATTCTTACCGGCGGTATGCAAATCGCTAAGGACGCCACCAGTTGTACGGTGCTCTATCCCACAACATCGTCTTTGGCAGAGCAGGAAATTAACCAAGCGCTGTCCGCGCTCTCCCAGATAATCAAAGAGGACCGCAAGATCTACAGCGAGTCAGTCGAGTCTGAGGAGGAAGCGATTAAGAAGTTTGGAGAATTATATCGCCCGACAGTGGCATCAGGCTCGCTGAAAGGTAAGGTTAGGCTAATTGTGATTGATCGACTTGATGCTAACGCCTGCGGCGGCACACATGTGAAATCCCTAGCAGAAGTGGGGGCTGTGAGTATCGCCTCCATTCGTGATGATACGGCGGGCCGGCACGTCACTTTAGTAACGTCGCCTTGATCTAAAGCAAATGCCAGTTGATCCTATCCAAGAGGGAAGGAGATTTATTCGTCTTCAAAGAATTCGTTTTCGAAGATTGGAGCACCAACTAAAGTCTGCGAACGATACTTGCCGGTGTCGTCATATTGCACAGAACTTGGTGTACGCAGCTCAAACACAGCCGCGCGTGCAATCTTCATCTTTGGATAAAGCATTATCGAGTTGGGGCCGTGGTTGGCTAGTTCCAGTGTGACTGTTCTGGCGCGGTGCCCTGGGTAAACCATCATTGCGGTCTGTACAATTGTCAGACCGAGCCGAGCCAGCGTACTGCGACCTTCAATAAAAAAACCTAGCGACTGACCAACTGTGACTGTTTGGTAGGTATGGCCGAGCACAAATTCGCCCGGGTGAAGTTCATAAGGTTTTTCGTCTTCAATAATAATTTCTTTATGCTCAGGCATTACCTTCTTTTTTAGATCGACCACAGTGCCTGGATGAGGTTTTAGTAGATGCTTGCCTAGGTGTAGCGTGATACCAGCGGCGCGTACAAATTCATCGCGGAAGGGGTCGATCACTAAATGCCCAGCCTTGATGGCTCTGCGTATATCTTCATTTGAAAGCATCATATGACTGTTCCTCTGCTAATTTGGATGTCTCTATCGTAGTGGTAGACTCGTTAATAATTCAATAACTAGCTGTTATAACTATATATTTATCTCTGCCCCTAGCGCAGGGGGGACGCAGCATACACAGGTTAGGCTACAAAACGCAATCATGCCAAGGTAGCGCCTGGATCTTAACATGCCTTGATCCATCTCAGTCAGGCGCTTAATATTGGGGGGCCTTGGCAGTTAAGCCTGTACTTTTTGGCGCTAAGGCGCACATTTTAAGTTGGGGCAGTCTCAGCTAAAGACAACTTTTAAGGGAAAGACATGAGTTCTGGACACACGCAAGATACCCATAAGATTGAAAGTGATGGATACCGCTGGTTTTTCGGCATGGGCCTATTAGCTGTGGTATTTTGTTTGGTGCTTAAGGCTGCTGATGATGGGTTGTCCACATCGACTCGCGATAAAGTCCTGGGTCAAACACTGCATGAGTTGCGTGGAGCTCAGGCCAGTTTACCGGGCCGTGTTACTGACACACGGCAGACTCTTCCTTTCATGCACCAGAATGCCTCGGATGCTACGAGCGCCGAGGATCATCATTAATCTTACGCTTGTCGAGACCGCTTTCCTTAAGTTTTTACTGCCTTAGCGCCAACCTCGAATGGTGGTGGCGTGGTCTACTATTTCGAGTGCACTTGCAGCATCAAAGTGAGGCGCAACAGGTTGGCGCCAAATTCGCCCCCGACTTTCAAGCTGTTTTGAGCGAGCGGGAAAACGACTGGAAGCTAGACACATTGCGTAGAATTCTCCGGCGCGTGCCGTTCTGGGGTCGGGGGCACTTAATGCTTGCCCGATTGGCACTTGCTCGGCGCGATGTATCGACAGCCTACGCCTCGGCACAGGCTGCGCTAGTCTTGCTACGAAGGCCGGAGGATCGGGCCTATACTCAATTAGTTTTGGGGCGCTGCTACTTACAGCGCGGCCAGCTTGAAACAGCGCTACAAGCTTTGAATTTGGTGCCGTTTGAAGGGGTTTGGGAAACAGAGGCGCGCGAGGAGATGGCTGCTGTTTTGCTTGCGCTGCAACGTCCGCAAGAGGCTGCAGCGGTTCTGGAGGGAATCCCAGCTGGGCGACGTAGCCAATCGGCTGAAGCAGCGCTGCGCTATGCAACGAAACATAAATCCTCTTAAGGGGAGCAGAGATGGACGCCAAAACGGTTGAGGCAGTGCTTGGTGAGATCGAGAGTGTGCTGGATAATGTGCACCAACAACAATGTCGGCGCGCGCATGTTGCAGCCCAACGCGTTCGTCCAGAGCTGACGACCGAGGATGTTCTTAATCCAGATAATTTTCCAGAGCTGATTGGGAACCCTGATTTCATGTATGAGGACGGACAGGCTGCTGGAATTCTGGCGGCGAAGATGGCAGTGCGTGCAAGACTCAAAGAATTGAGCAGTCCAAGTCAGTCTCGTACTCATAAAGACTAACTGACAGCTTGGGTTAGCGATTCAGCGACCGCACCCAAATTTGGTTATCGCGGGGAAGTGCAGATACGCGTATGCCACGTTCGACTCCAATCGTGATCTCAACATCATCCCCAAACTGTTGGGCCATGGCGAAGGTTAAGCCTACAAAGTCTTGAGGTGGAAAAATAGGCAGGGAGAGTGACTTTGATGCAATTCGGCAGTTTGGAATGGCAATCTTGAAGGTCTTATCGTCCTTTTTGCTGAGCCTAAACTCTAGTTTGCTAGATAGCTCAACTTTGAGAACTGGCACACGATCTGGTTCGGCGTAGTCAAATGACAAGCCAGAAACTCTCAGACCACTTGTTGTAACACTAGCGGCGACATTGTCAGCCTTGGTTGGTTCGACCACTGCAGGAATCTTAGTCTTTGCGATAAATGGTGTTGCTGTAGGTGCAATCGAAATAGGTGTAGGGGTCGCTGCTGGTGTCGGTGTGTTCGGTACGCTAGTTGGAGTGGCCGTTGGCGCCGTTGTCGGAACTTTAGTCGGTGTACTGGTGTTAATAGGTACTTCGGTAGCTTTGGGTATTGGGCTTAACTTGGATGGTTGAGGCAACTGAGGTTCACTGGTAGGAGTTGCCGCTGGTGAGCTCGGCAGGGGTGTTGGCGCAGGCAGGTTAGCTTCGCTTGCGTCTGTTGTGCGAACAGTAATATTTAGAACGTTTTTAACTTGCTTTTCTGTGGTCGAAATTGAGGCAGAGGTAAAATCAAACACCAAACGCACTTTGTCAGGGTGTGCGCCCAAACGCACAGCACTTAGCGCGCCAGAGCTGAACGGCCGCGATTCTGAGCGAAACTTCTTGCTGATGCCTGTAACATCCACTACTAATCGGGCAGGACTTTCCAATGAGAGAGTTTGTGCCTTGGCACCAGTCGGGATCGGGATCTGAATGAGTAGCGCAGCGTTGCTAGCTGCATCCACACTTACCTTCATCCCTTGTATGTCTAAGGTCTGCGGCGCGGCCATGGCCAAGTTCGTCAAACCTGCCCAAGTAACGCAGAGTAGTAGTGTGGCCGTTAGATTTTGCCGTGCTGCTTCCAACAAGCGTCTCATATGCGGACTGTTATTTTGGTACCCAAGTTTCATCGCTTTTATGATCGCGCAGCGCTCAAATGCTTGTAAAGGGATAAAGAAGGCATACGTGCACCGTATTAGAGTCCGTAACAGAGAACCTATTTAAAAGGGCGTCTAGTATTGTGAGTGAAGCGATACGCATCACTTGATTACCTGCTCGTAGCCTATGGGATTTGGTCTAAGGGCGAAAGGGCTGAGCTAACTCATGCTTGAGTCTTCATCCATCGGCATAAAATCGTCCTCGGCCGGTGGTGGAAGCTCAGGCGCAGCGAGTTGTGTCAGCTGTAATTGTTTGGACGCCTCGAGGTCAGATTTTAGGCGCTTTTCAAAAACCACAAGCGCTGCCGGATGCTGACTTCTTATCCTGAAGCGGCGCCCGCTTTTCAAACCTGAGTCTTTCTTCGGTAGCAGCGTGATAATTACTTCACGAGAACGGCTGTAGTCAGAGTCACCCTTGCCGACGCCCTCAACTTCCAAGCGATCATTTAGAATGCTGGCTAACTGGCATCGTGCGCCGCCTGGGTGCTCAGACATTACTACCACTGCATCGGTGAAGAGCGCGATCCATGAAGCGCTTTGATTGTTGCCGGCAATCGCCGCCTCTAGAGCCGCTTGCGGGTCACCGTCTTCATAAACTTCTTCAAAATCTCCACGGAACATCATAGTAAGCGCTAAGTCTTTAGACTTGTTGGCGAAGGCATAACGGCGTGCCGCAGAGCGGGCTGCCAAGTATTCCAATACCAGGCGTGGCCGAAGATCGCGCCAGGCTTTGCCAGCAGCAAATTGGAATATAAGAGGTGAGGTTAGGAAGGCGCCCCACATAAACCAGCTAAGCTTTAAGCTTACCGCGATTGTAGAGCAGATAAGTATAGTGAGACTAGCGGCAAATATGCCCTTCGAGTGGGCGCGATTTAAGAGATCGATTTTTTCTTCTGGTGGAATAGTGCGCCAGATCTCTGATGAATCGATATTAAGCATGCTAGTTTCTCTTTTCCGAAGAGCGGCAAATTCTGCCGGTGCTTAGGGTAAACCTTGCCAGAGTGGCTCAATTAGCCCTAACTATAGTCCTGCTTTCCATAGCTTATCGCTGGCCACACCTTCGTGTTTGGCCTCCTCCAGAAATAAAGCATTTTTCGGGCCAGCTTCGGCAACACCTCCCCAGGCCCCACGATACATGTGTATGCTAAGTAAGATTGCCTCTGCCACACTCTCAGGTATAGAGGGCTTGCCGGTCGACGTCGAAGTCAATTCTGGAAACGGGCAGCCTAACTTTACAATTATTGGACTCGCTGATAGTGCCATTCGCGAATCGCGTGATCGCGTCAGCACTGCCCTAAGGATTAGTGGCTTCGCCGTTCCCGACAGGATCTTGGCGAGTCTGGCGCCAGCGGAGGTGAAGAAAGAAGGTTCTGGATTAGATTTGCCGCTCGCGCTTGGCGTCCTCGTTTCTTCTGGGCAGCTTTCGCAGGCGAGTACTGCTGAAAGGGCGTTC
The DNA here is from genome assembly GCA_019694465.1 of Oligoflexia bacterium. Classification (GTDB taxonomy): domain Bacteria; phylum Bdellovibrionota_C; class UBA2361; order UBA2361; family JAFLCA01; genus JAIBBV01. The sequence goes on along the minus strand of JAIBBV010000007.1, from coordinate 48,435 downwards.
TTTGGCGAGCTTGCCCTAGATGGAACGCTTAAACCTGTGCGCGGCATTTTGGCGCTGGCAATAGATAGTGCGGCGCGCGGAGTCAAAGAGATTATTGTGCCTGAGCAAAATGCTGCCGAAGCAGCACTTGTTTCTGGGCTGCGTGTAGTGGCTGCTTCATCGTTGCGTTTGGTGGTGCAGCACTTGCGAGGGCGGCGTTTGCCTACACAAAGCTCCACTGTGGAGTCTGAGCCCGGGGCGTCAGCGCTACGGTTTAGTGATGTACGAGGCCAAAGTGCAGCCAAGCGCGCTATGATTATTGCCGCTAGTGGCGCCCATAACGTTCTGCTAATCGGGCCACCCGGCTGCGGCAAGAGTATGCTGGCGGAAAGGCTTGTATGCATAGTACCGCCACTCTCTCAGCACGAGCGGCGTGAGGTAGTACGCTCACAATCTGTAGCCGGGCTATCTTTTCGTGAAGCTTTGGCTGGGCAGCGCCCGTTCCGAGCCCCGCACCACACAGTTTCTGATGTGGGCTTGGTTGGAGGTGGAGCTATGCCACGCCCTGGAGAGATCACATTGGCTCATCTGGGTGTGCTGTTCCTGGATGAATTTCCAGAATTTCGTCGATCAGCTCTGGAGGCATTACGTGCCCCACTTGAAAGTGGAGTAGTTAGAATTACTAGAGCTCGTGCCAGCCTCTTGCTCCCGGCGCGCTTTCAGTTGGTGGCAGCCATGAATCCCTGCCCATGTGGTAGGTTGGGGGACGTTGCTCAGAGCTGCCGCTGTTCGCGCGCCGCAGTTTTCGCCTATCTGCGCAAACTCTCGCAGCCGATTCTGGATCGAATTGATATCCATGTAGAAATGCAGAGGGTCGATCCACGGGAACTTGGGTCTAGTAGCACTGAGCAGCTAGAAGAGGAGGAGACAAATGTTCGTGCCCAAGTGGCTCAGGCTTGGGACCGCCAGCAGCGCCGGCAAGCCAAGCCGAATGCTTGGCTGAGCGCTGGTGAATTGCGTCAGAATGCCTGTTTATCTGAGCAAGCAAACGCGTTGCTCATGAAATTTGCTGACAAGAGCGGCGCCTCAGCACGCGTGTTGACTCGGATTATTCGCCTGGCGCGTACTATCGCTGATCTAGCGGCGGCTAACGCGATTGAAGCGACACACGTAGCCGAAGCTTGTCATTATCGTTCGCTCGAACGATTGGAACGCTATTGTGCAGCAGCCTAAAATTTAGAATGCATGAAGCTTAACCCCGAATCATGCTCAAACTAGCGAGGATTGTCCTGATCCTTAGTGCGCAGGCGCAGCTCAAGTGTGCGGGTTTTCTTTTCACCAGTAAAATCAATTTCTGTCTCAAGTATCAAAAGCTTGTCTGGCAAAATCTCAACAACTTCGCCACCGTTGTTACCGATCTTGGTCCCTTTCTTGACGCTGAAGCCTTTTCCAGCCGCATTCTCAACGATAGCAGTTGGGCCATCAAAGCCTTTCAATACGGCTGTGAGCTTGAGTTCGCCTAGGTTGTAGCGCTCAAGCGGAGTTTTGCTGGCGTCGTTAACTTGCTTTGGCGCTATGTCATACGGCCTAAATGGATCACGTTTCCCAGTTGGGTCATAAATATATCCGCTCTTGGCGGTGTTTTCGTTCAACTGTTCCAACAGGGCAAGTTTCTCTTCGGCAGTCGCAGGCTCTCCCGGCACAGGCGCAACACCTGGCTCACCCGAGACGCTGGTTGCAGCAGCTACTGCTGTTTCTTCGCCTACGTAGAAGTGCATTCCATCGACGCGGTATTTGAATGGCTTCCCCGTGGTCGGGTTGTTCGGGAGAATGTCAAAATATGTTGGTACAAGTTCATCCAGCGCTTTAGGTGGCTGTCCGTTCTTGGTCATGAAATCGGTGATCGCTAATTGAATCTTAGCGCGCTCTTTGGCTTCAACCGAGAGTGCAGTCTTCTGATCAACAGCCTTGGTGATCGCTTCGCGTACATCAATCGGTTTGGACTTCCCTCCAAATACCACTAAGTACACGCCTTGAATGGCGATCAACACCAAGCCAATGATGACAATCTTCTTCGTAACGTTTGGTTTTCGCCGACGGGCCATGAAATCCTTAATCCCTGTAATGCTCGATGATCTCCTAATCCCTTGTCGCCCTACAAGACGGAGAAATATTTCTGTGGGATTGAACAAACGCTGTTTGGCGCAAGCCCAATAACCAGACTTATATGCATTGGATGGCGTGGCCTAGGTATAGGTTACTACTAATAAAGTGTGTTGGGGTGAAACTAAGGCCAGATCGCGCAGGATTAACGAGGAAAGCCAAAAATCGGGGTGATAGGATTTGAACCTACGGCCCCCAGTTCCCAAAACTGGTGCTCTAGCCAGGCTGAGCTACACCCCGATGGCAAGGCGGGGATGCTACCCTATGTTGGGAAGGATTTCCAGTCACCGCGACGACGTTATAGGATGCCATATCGGACCCAAGAAAATTGACAACTTGCCGAGGAAGTATGCAGTCAAAATTGACCATTCGCGACATTAATCAAGATAAGGCCCCTTTGGGGGAATACCAACTAAGCGGTTGGGTTCGCACACATCGCCAGTCGAAAAGCGTGTCGTTTATCGAGCTAAACGACGGAAGCGCTGTGCGTGGGTTACAGCTGGTAATTGATCCCAATCTTGATTCATACAAGTGTGTGGCAGCCACAATCTCGACAGGTGCTGCCATCAAGGTACGGGGCCAACTTGTGGCTTCACCGGCCAAGGGCCAAAAGTATGAGTTTCAAGTTTCAGAGCTTGAGCTAGTTGGTGTGGCGGACCCTGAGACGTACCCGCTTCAAAAGAAGGGGCATACGCTTGAGTTCTTGCGTGACATTTTGCACCTACGTCCACGATCAAACACTTTTGGCGCTGTGTTTCGTGTGCGCTCGGTGGCCTCCATGGCAGTGCATAAATTTTTCCAGGATCGTGGCTTTTATTATGTGCATACGCCAATCATAACAGCATCGGACTGCGAAGGCGCGGGTGCGATGTTTCGGGTGACTACATTTGATCTGGCTAAGGTTCCGCTTAAAGACGGCAAAGTTGATTTTAACGAGGACTTCTTTAAGGCAGAGACGAGTCTAACTGTTTCTGGCCAACTGGAAGGGGAAATTTTCGCTACAGGGCTTGGCAAGATTTATACTTTTGGCCCTACATTTCGGGCTGAGAACTCAAATACAGTGCGGCACTTGTCGGAGTTCTGGATGATCGAGCCAGAAATGGCTTTCTATGAACTTGAAGACAATATGAAGCTAGCGGAAGATTTTATCCGCTATCTAATTCGCTATGTGCTTGAGCACTGCGAAGAGGAATTGAAATTTTTCCAAGAACGCGAGTGGACAGCGAAGGACCACATTCAAGTTCTTGAGCGAGTCATGAATGCTGATTTTGCATCTTTAGATTACAGCGAAGCGATTCGTATTCTGGAGAAGAGTGGTAAGAAGTTTGAGTTCCCGGTGAAGTGGGGAATGGATCTGCAATCTGAGCATGAACGCTTTCTGACAGACGAGTATGTTAAGGGCCCCGTGATAGTGGTGAACTATCCCAAAGAAATAAAGGCCTTTTACATGAAGGTTAATCCAGATGGAAAAACAGTGCGTGCAATGGATACGCTAGTGCCCCGTCTTGGGGAGATCATAGGTGGCTCACAACGCGAGGAGCGTCATGATGTGTTGCTGCAACGTATTCGGGAGCTCAAGTTACCTGAGGAAAATTACTGGTGGTACCTTGAGTTGCGTAAGTTTGGCACGGTTCCGCATTCAGGATTTGGCTTGGGATTTGAGCGTTTCTTGATGTATGTCACGGGGATGCAAAATATACGCGATGTAATACCGTTCCCACGCTTCCCAGGCTACGCCAAGTTCTGAAGATTTAACCCCGTTTTGCCGATACTACCGATATGGGAGCAGAGTCAAAGCGGCATATAGATCTGGTAGAGACATTTGGCGCTCATAACTATGGGCCGCTGGACGTTGTGCTTAGTCACGGAGAAGGGGCCTGGGTGACCGATGTAGATGGCAAGCGCTATCTAGATATGTTGAGTGCCTATAGTGCTCTAAATTTCGGGCACCGCCATCCACGCTTGATGGCTGCCGCGCTGCGTCAGATGGAGCGGCTGACCATGACTAGCCGCGCATTTTATAACGATCAATTTGGCCCATTTTGTGAAGAGCTCGCTCAGTTCTGTGGCATGCAGATGGTATTGGCCATGAACTCTGGAGCCGAGGCTGTGGAAACCGCCATTAAGGCCGCACGTCGATGGGGTTATGAAAAAAAGGGCGTGCTCCAGCCAAACGCGCATATCATTTGCTTCGATGGGAATTTTCATGGTCGCACCACTACCATAGTAAGCTTTAGCACTGAGGCTGATAGCCGGGAGGGTTACGCTCCATTCACACCTGGGTTTAGCCTAGTGCCATTCGGGGACGTAGGCGCAGTTGCTAAAGCTATTACGCCAAACACTGTGGCTGTGCTAGTCGAACCTATCCAAGGGGAGGGTGGAGTCATTATTCCTCCCAATGGATTCATGCGCGAGCTGCGCAAGCTGTGCACGGAAAATAGAGTCCTGCTTATAGCAGATGAAATCCAAACTGGACTCTGTAGAACTGGCGCTTATTTCTGCTGTGATCATGAACAGGTTAAGCCAGATATATACTTACTGGCGAAGTCTCTTGGGGGTGGAATTATCCCAGTTTCAGCAGCAATTTCATCGAGTGACATATTAGGGGTATTCACTCCAGGTAGCCACGGCAGTACTTTTGGTGGTAACCCTTTGGGCTGCGCAATCGCGCGCGAAGTTCTGCAATTAATTAAGGATGACAAGCCGGAGTTGAGGTCCCGTGAACTTGGTGATTACTTCATTGCTGAACTCAAGCGGATGCGCAGCGGTCCGGTGACAGAAGTGCGCGGGAAGGGGCTTTTTGTGGGAATGGATATAGATCCAGCCTATGGCCCAGCTAAGAAACTCTGTAAGGCACTTAAAAAGCATGGCATATTGGCCAAGGATACGCGTAAGCAAACAGTTCGTTTTGCACCTCCACTTATAATTGAAAAGGCCGATCTAGATTTGGGGTTGGAGAAGATTGAAGCCACCCTGAAGGCTGAAGTGTGAATTGTCCAATAGCAAGAGCAATCCCTGTCCTGCGCTGGTTAGTATTGTTCCTGGTGGCCTTCTCGGTTTGGGAACTAGGCGCGGGACCTGATATTGGAAGTTTTGATTTTATCCAATACTGGTCGAGTGCGCGCGTATTCCTGTCCGGAGACAATCCCTACGATCCGACTGTACTTGGGATTGCCCAAGCTGTTGTCCCGGGCCACCCACCCGAAGTTGTTCGTATGTGGAATCCGCCGTGGAGTTTAAGCCTGCTTCTGCCATTTGGGTTGCTCCCTTTCCATATTTCGGTGGCTTTGCTGGCAGCTTTTACGATCACAGTTACTGTCTTTGCGCTGCATCTTAGCTTACCAGTAGCCGACAGTCTTTTTTCGCGCCGTGCGCTCACAATGCTGGCTTTTGTTTTGAGTATGCCGGCACTAAAGGAGTCCTTGGGCTGGGGGCAAATTTCAGCTTGGACTTTGCTGGGCTATTTAGGCTTCGAATGCTTATACGATCAGCAATCTAAGCGCGGCCGTTACTTGGCGGGCTGCTTGCTGTCGCTTACAAGCATTAAGCCGCATCTTTTGTACCTGCTGTACTTGGCGCTGTTTATAGATGCTCTTAAGTGCAGGCGTTGTGAAACCTTGGCAGGGCTCGCGACTGGATTTGTGGCATTGAATCTAGTTCCAATCCTTTGGAATTACCAATTATATCGTTGGTATATCCTGGCATTTCAAGACCCGCCTACTTATTGGCGCACATCTACGCTAGCTGGAGTCTTGGGTGCGCTTGCCGCCGCCCCGTCAGCTGTTACCTGTTTTCTCCCTAGTTTCATTACGGCCGTAGTTTTATCGTTTGGCGGGCTGCTGGGTGATCTTGATGTAAAAAAGGCGCGCTGGCTCGTTCCACTTAGCTTGATAAGCGCTCCTTACGGGTGGAGCTATGACCAGGTACTGCTTTTGCCACTTGCCTTGGGCTTGATCGCACAAAGTTCCGTGCTGCTTGGATGCTTACTTGTGCTGGCAAATATTTTGGCGTGGGCAGCTCTAACGCAGGACAAATTAATCTGGTATCCGCTGCTGCTTTTAATATTGTCGCTAGCTATAGCGGTTCCCAAAAATAATTGCCGCGAGATAGAGGGCATCTAACGCATTGATGTACTGGCCGATGATGATGAGTTGGATCGTAATAGAGATATCTTAATGTTGCGCCTCTGGCGCGGCAATATCTTTCGGAAAGTGCTCTAGATCTGCTAACGAGGCGCAGCAAAATACTTGTTAAATTTCTGGCTGCGCTTCCAATAAAAAAGGACCCTTGTGGGGGTCCTTTCCAAAAAGGCGCACTCACCCTGGCATCGGCTGTATCCCCACAAGTGCACATTAACAGCCTCCGCCTCTGCAAGTACCTTTTGAAAGCACTTTATTAATCTTGAGACAAATATCAAAAAGTGTGTTAGTATGTCCATAAAAGTACATTCTTTGCGTTCATAATGAGATATAACAGTAAAGATGGAGCTATTCTTGCCAGCGCCGAACTTCGTGCGCGTGAGCCCATCTCAGTCTTGCGCCATGACACACATTTTCGCGAGCACAGCATTCGCTATTCATTGCGACGACTTAGTCAGCGCGGGGTAATTACACAGATTCCCGTTATTAACCTTCAGCGCATAGGGATCACGATTGTAAACGTATTCTTTTCAGTGGGTGCTCAGAAGCCCAACACCCAAGAAGCCTTGGTGCGCGCGTTCTCAGATGCTGACCAGATAGTATGGATTGGTGAGTTTGGCGGAGAGTATCAGTACGGCATCGCACTATGCAGCAGGCGCATCGGTGAGTCGCTGGACTTTATTTCGGAGCTCTCCAAGCGTTTTACAAATGTGTTCTTCGAAAAAGCCATTTCCTACCAATATTCGGTGTGGCTCTTTCCTCATAAGTATCTGGCGACAAAACCTGTGGGGCCAAAACATCTACGGGTTGGATATACTAAAGATACTGTAGCCATCGATGAAGTGGACGATCGGATCCTACGTGCACTGGCGTCAAATGGGGACATTTCATTTCGGCAGTTGGCTCAAAAAATTGGTATGCCAGCATCAAGCGTTGATATGCGTTTAAGACGGCTTCAAGAGCGAAAGGTAATCGAAGGATATGTGCACGCAGTGAATCCCGCCGCGTTAGGCGTGCAGGCTTTTAAGCTTTTGGTTTACGCCAAAGGCATGAACCATGAACTATCAGCTGCCTTGATGCGTTATTGTGAGCATCATTCGAGGATTGTTTACTTCATAGAGTGCTTGGGCACTTGGGACTATGAGATTGGGGTAGAAGTTGAGCGCGCAGAGGATATAACAGGGATTATCCAAGGACTTTATGAGCGTTTCGGTAGCAGCATCAATTCGGTAAAGCTACTCAGTAAATTTCGTGATTTAAAAATTCGCTACTATTTTGGTGCTGATGTTGGTCGTGAAGCATAGTTCCAAGAACTATCTAAGACTAATGTTAAGCGATTGGCCGTTTTCATGCCCTTAAGTTGAGCTTGCGTTGAAAGGCCCCGCATATGATCATAAAAGAATAAGTTAGAGCCCGTAGCAAGAATGACCTAGCGTAACTTGACGGGTTTGTGTTGCGAACAAAGCGAGGCAATCCGCTTCACTTTGCTGCGCGCTCCCAGAGATTTCTGATATGCGACTTCCAAAGATTAGAGACATCCTTCACGATCGCTTTTTGGCCGCCACAGTTGAGCACCTTTCGCCCCAACCCGCCGTTACCGTTCAGCCCGATGAGCCGGTGCGTTCAGTGGTCGATGCAATGCAACGTCAGAATATTGGAAGTGTGCTAGTAGTAGATAAGCACGGAGCCTTGGTTGGGATTTTTACAGAGCGCGATGTTATCAAAAAAGTGGCGTTACAGGAAAATAAAGTAATGCCTCGGCCGATTAAAGAACTTATGACGGCCAATCCGCGATGTGTACGTAGCTCCGTGAGCGTAGCGCGTGCGCTTTACGAAATGGTGACAGGAGGCTTTCGGCACCTGGCGGTACAGTGCCCCAGCACGCCGCAGCTAAAAATGATTTCGTCTAAAGGTTTTGTAGATTTTGTGCATGCACATTTGACAAAGCGCATTGCTGCCGATCCATTGCTTCAAATCGTGCATGACTCATCAGTGGATCAGTTCTTTGTAAGCGATATCTCAAGCTTAGAACCTGATAAGCCTGTGATGCTGCATGAAAAGGAACCATTGATTTCTGGCATTCGGCGATTACAGCAAAAAAATATTGGCGGTGTACTGATTGTGAATGCTGGGCAAAAGCTAGTTGGAATATTCACAGAACGCGACTATCTGCATCGTGTTGCACTCTCGGACTTGCCCTTTGAAGGTCGCAGTATGGGCGAGTTCATGACTACAACTCCACAGACAGTTCTTGCCAGTTCGAGTGTATCAATAGCGTTTAACTACCTGTCTCAAGGCGGATATAGGCATCTGCCAGTTGTTGATAGTGGCGAGAAGCTAATTGGCGTGCTCACTGTACGAAATTTTATGCGCTATCTTAGTCGTGAGATTATGTCTGAGCTTTCAACCAGCTAAATGGGACGACTAAAACTTAATTCAGTCTCAAGTGTATAAACAAAAAATATTTACCTACCGTTTGTTCTTGTTTGCCTCGATGGATGTGCAGTCCATTGAGGCATGTAGCTAGCTTGAGGGCCTAGCTATAGCGATCCATTCAGCGCCACCCTAAGCTCGCTAAGCATGCCCATGAGCGTTTGGCATTGCGTGCTTAGTAGGGGCGCTGCAAGTACTTCAAAGCCAGGATCCTTGAGACGAAATTGCCAGAAAAATCTTTCCGTACAGTCTGGGATGGAGGCTACAAATGAAACTTCATCGCCGCGTGAAAACATTGTGACACGTGAGCCGCTCATAAGGTCGCTAAATGTCTGTGGGTTAAAGGAAACTAGCCGATGTTCATCCTGTCGTACTCGAACGCTGATGCCATGGGGAGTTTTTCTAAGCAGCATTTGATTAGCCTCCAAGAAGTAATGTTTAGGGCCGGGGGACCAGAGCGTACGCACGCTGTAAGTTAGCAGCGTGGCTAGTTAGTAGTATGTGCATCGTGCTAAACTCAGCGAAAAACATGTATATATGTCCAATAATGACCACAATATTTGGCTAAATTGACAGAGATCTACCCCAATTGGGCTTAGTGCCTGATTGGCTTACAAAGTTGCTTTGGTTCTGCAAGCGGCTATAACAATTAAGGCAGCTTTATGCAGACCTTAGGTATTGAGAGCCGCAGCGCAGCTTAACTAATCTTTAACAGCGAGACTGGCCGCTAGGTTAAATGAGTGAAAAAGTTCCTCCACATGTTAGGGCTGTGGCTCTGCCACTAGCAGTTAGTGTCTCGGCAGCTGAGACGGATGTGGGTGTCAAGTTGCCGGTCGAATTTTCCTCGCCTGATATTTCGCATGTAGCGGCTGGACGTTTTGAAAGATATAGAGAGGACGATCCTAGGGTCGTAACTGGGCTTAGAGTAACTGCGCTTGCTGAATGTGAACCCTCGCACATCGGGCTGGGTGCTTTTCGTTCCACGCGCTACTTAGCCGATGGGCGTGTGGAGAGCGGACCGCAAACTTTGATGCTGGTCCAAACTCCTGAGGATCAGGTTGGGCTTGCGCTAGAAACAACGAAATCTGGTAAACCCGCTTTGGTGGTGACAACGGCGGTTAGTCCTGCTTTGCTGGCTCGTTCAGCGCGTGATCTACCGACGCTTGCAGGAATGGAGACAGGGATGTTCACCGGCTTGCCAAGTGGCTATCGCCGTGCTGGTTCTGCAAATGATACCCTGCAGGCAGTTGCCGCACATAAGGTTGGACAGCGAGTGGACGAATATAGCATTCATCCACTCGGAACGGCCTTTCTCCCATGCCCACAGGATTGCCCAGCTCTTTTTTTACCAATGCGTGCAAGTTCAAAAGCAGCTGAGCTGGGTGGCCTGGTTTGCTTTGGTAACGGCTTCGACGGCATGCAGCTGGCGGAAGTCATGCCGCTCCAGGATATTGTTGATGACTTTGCTAAAGGGAAGGTGCACGACGCGAGGCTTTTGGAAGTAGTTTTTCGATTGGCTGAGGAAAGCGGACAGCAACTGCGGCTGCCAACCTTTGTGCAGCAGCGTATCGTCGCCATGGTGGAGGATGGGCGCTTGAATTCTGCCGCTCGCATTTTGGACTCAGATGCCGTGAAGGCTATCCTGGCTGGCAGAGGCGATGAGGCAGGGCTTACAAACTTTATGAGCCTGACCGCTGTGGCCCGACCGCAGGGCGAGGACGCCGCACTCAAGGCCTATAGCGTAGAGGTTCAGAACTTAGGTAGCAGTGGGGAGGCCCTGGGAGAACCTTACCAGGCGGAAGCAGCTCTTCGCGATCGCGACAATCTGAGTGTGGGGCTATTTACGCTGATGGATGGGCGACCATATTTGGTGGTGCGCTTTGCCTGTTACGAAGCGCTTGAATTTCGCGATCAGGCACCACGTTATGCGCACCTTTCAACTTCAGCCCGCTGTTTAGAGGGTGTATGTGTTCCGATCGATGCCAAGGATGGAACTGCTTATTACGATCCAGCGCTGGTGAGTGCTGCGGTAGAGCAACAAACTGGCAAGCGACCTTCCGTCACCCCATTTGTATTCCCTGGCTATAGTCTTGCCTCTCCTGAGTTCATCCCGAATGCTACTGTGCAGGCACTAGCGTTTTTGCCTGCCGCAGAGAGTGCTTATTTACGAGATTGTGTACTGGTTGAGCCGCGAGTTGTGTTGGAGCTTGCGCGTGAAGGCTATGTTCGAAATCTTGCGCTCCTACAAAGTGCACGACTGGTAGAGGCGGCTTTCCCGGTCGAGGCCAGAAGCACCATTAGTACTAGCCGACGGTCTCCACACTGGCATCAGTTTGTTGACCTAATGGGTAGCGATTCCTCCCTTCATCGCTTCATCTGTGAATATGCACCAGGTGTGCGAGAAGTAGTTAGAAATTCTCCTGCCTTCCTTAAGCTGCTTAACCTTCGTGAAAATATGGGTGGCATACAGATTGAGCGCCCAAGGCCTGAGGATCCAGAGGCGCTTTTCTTTAGCTCGAACTTAGAGGTGTACAATGTTCACGCAGGGATGCCTGCCTTGGAAGTGGCGCAGCTACTAGTACACGATTTGTGGCACTTTAAGGAACGCGACCAAATCCCTTACACATTGGATCAAACAGGCAATCTCGCTCGCGATCCGAACGGGGCTGTGCGAGTGTGTTCTGTGGAAAGTCAGAACCGTAGCTTAAGCAAAAACGAAACCGATGCGTTGATGTTCTCAGAGGTTGAATTTGTTGAAGCGGTTGGCATTGACGTTTTCGAACGTGAGACAGGAAAGGGCAGTGTGGCGGGTCTTTTGCGTGAGGCCGGTGTACTTGGACTTGAGGCGCAGCACGCAGTAGTAGCCGAGATGGTGCAGCATGGAAGGGTGCCGGAAAGCGTTGCTAGAGTAATTGCGGACCCACAGCGCTTTGGCTGGTATAGAGAAGCGCTTTACGGGCGCCTAATCGGTATACATGTACGCGATGTAGACAACGGGATAAAGTCGATTCATGAAGCCTGGATGCAGATGCCTGAGGTGGCCGAGGCGGCCCTTAGAATGGGCGGGATCGCATATGACAATACCGCCCCAATTGATGAGTCATATCAAGTTAAGCGTGATCGTCTACTGGCTCAGGCAGTGGGCGTAAATCCATTGTTGTCACAAATTTCACATGCGCGTACTCATGACGCTTATGGACTTGGACTCAAAGTTGCTTACTTGCGCGGATTGATGCTGCAAAACAGCATCGCTTTAGATCATCCCGAAATGCAATGTGCCCTAGCTCTGCAGCAGCGTTGCGAGTCCGGATATTTTGCTTTGAGCGAGCTGCTGGGCCAGGTCACTAGCACCGATTGTACTGAGGCTAACTTTGAGGCCTATAAAAAGCTTCGAGATATTGAGCAGAGCTTGGAGGGCGAAGTTGCTGGATTTGTGCGTCGCGTTTCTGAAGATGCTAACTTGGTGGGAAGCGATGCAGCGCATGTCTTAAAGGATCGTCGACATTTTCCTTTCGCATTGGTGCCATACGCGGTGCCAGAAAAGAATCGTGAGCGAGTGGCTGAGATTCTGAAGAGCGAGTTAGAGCAATACGGACTCACAGCTCCGAATATTTAGTTAATATGGCCGGATTCAGTGGTCCTACTAGCCTTTAGTGTTCATTTGCCCAGCCAGAGGCAGTTTGGATGTATGTAAGAGTAGGCTGCTCAAATTCAGTCTGTGCCACAAGATTATAGTAAAACTCGGTAGTAGAAATGACCATGCGCCCTGCGACGAAGCGGATCTTTCTGGCTCGTAGTGAGTCGAATGGATCAAATCTCAATACTGCTTCGGCCTTTTGAGAGGCGAATAATCCTTCGGGTGTGAGCCCGATGCGAAGCACCTGTGCTGAACGGGCTGAGCCAATGTAGGCAAAGGCTCCAGTGCTTTCATGCGAGATGCCGATCCCAAGCGCATCAACGCCTTTTACTTCTGAGATTATTTTCCCATCATCAGCACGAATGGCGAAGACTGAGCCATTCTCCTTGTCTGCTGTGGAGCCAGCGACTGAGGTGGCATAGACTAATTTTAGTTTGCAGTCATAGGCGAGTCCCAGGACGCCATAGGGATTGTTCTGTGAGGGTATTTTGTCGGCCGGCAGTCTAGTAAATTCCTCCAGCTGGCCGTCGTTGGAGCGAATTCTGTACAAATAAGTTTGGCGTTCTGGAGGATTTTGGAGTGTGTTAACGTTTGGGACTGGCCCTACTATAATATCTCCATTTTCTCTAGTTACAAATGGACCGAGCCTACCTACCGTTGTCCAGGAGGGCAGTTGGATTGCTTCGCCCGTCTTGCCATCGTCGCTTACTGGAAATAGCACGATGCCGGTCCGGAAGCGTTCAGACGTTGAAACAAATGATCGCTTTATCCCACGCTGCGTCGCAAATTGAGGCGGTCTAGCGCAATTCTGTGCATCGTCCTGAGCAACTGCGAGTTTTGCAACACACAGTTGCAAGGGTAAACAGAACAAGGCTAGGTATCGTAACATCATCAGCTTGGCCTACTTAATTGCGCCAAATTTATCGGTCCACGGCGGATCCCAAAAATGTACACAAACCACAGGTGTTCTTTATCACCCCGCAGGGGTCGATTTGCAAACCAAATCGGGGCTGACCATTCCCGAACTGCCAAAGATTTGCGACTACAACCAGCAGACATCTTTTAGACTATTACTCTCCTGACGGGTTACCCCCAAATGGAATGAACTTTGGTCCAGCTATACAGGGGAATTCATACTTTACTACCTGACCATCTACCAAGTCAGTTGAGCCCCAGCAGTACTCATCGCCAGGCTTGCCGCTATTAGTTAATTGCGGAACATACCATAACACAGCGCGAGTACCTGTTAGCGCTTCAGGCTTCGGCTCAATAAACTTCTCTGGGCCTTGGTGAAAGTCGTTGTTGCAGCAGGGCCCAATTGTGGGCAGATCATTTAAGCCCTCATCTCGATTTGCACTTTCACGCACCCAATAGGTGAAGGCATTATCGCCGCGACCCTTATCATTGAATTGACCACGCGCAGGCTCAATATAGAATCCGCGTGCAGGGCCTGTTTCAAGCTTAAACTGATAGCCTTCAGGCGAATACTTGGTATCGGCATTCTGCTCAAACCAAGCTTCTTTTAGGATTGGCTGCCAAGCCTTCCCATCCCATGAGTATACTTTATGCTGGGTCCCAGGAAGAACGACACGAATTACTGGCCGGTAAATACCTGGTTCGCCGCAGCCACGGCCGACGCTGGCAACTGCGACGCGGAAGGTCCCATCTTTGAAGAATTGAAAGCGCTGCTCATAGTAATAGTTGCACGGTAGTGGCCACTGTTTGCTTATGAAATCCTGATGTAGTTCAAAGCCTAAATACTGATCGGCAGACTTGAGCTCTTTAAACTTGGGCAGTTTAGCAGGCACGACCGCAGCGGCGCTAAAAAGTGGGCAACCAATAGCATCGCTATATCCGAAGCCATCCTTGTCTGAGTAGCTAACATGCCAATCTACGTTTTTTGAACTGAGTAACCTGTCCTGGCCCTTAAATTTAGCATTCTGCAACTCTATCCCATCTGAAGAGGTGAGGTGATAGGTAAAAGCCCATCCATCACGCTCAACAGCTTTAGAGCCACGGCACAGTTCTGCGGTTATAGACTCGTCTTGAATCTTCTGTTCTGTGAACACAAGCTGCGCGCCTTCAGGTCTGATATCGGTAAAGCGTGTTCCAACCACACGACCTTCCTCCAAGTCGACCACAGTCCATAGCGCACGATCGGTGAGCACGAAAGTTGGCGCCACGCAGATATGCTTTGCGCGCTCGCAGCGCGTTCGATTAAGTGCTGTCTTGGTGCCGGCCATTACAAATTCTTGAGCTCCTGGCACTTTACCAAGCTGCTTCTTAACAAGGGCACTATTGTGGGCAATCTTGGTTGCTAGGACGCGAAGATGCTCCGGAATCTCCGCTTGAAAAGTCTCAAAATGACGCACTGCTACAAGGTTAGCGGCTTTGTTGTCAATTATTGCCACCGAAGTGATGTGCTGCGTGAAGTTGTACATCTCCACTACATGGCAAGTATCGCTGGAGCAAGGCGAATTCTCAGCTGGCAGATCTCCTGCTTTGAATGGGCGAACAGCAAAAATCTCGTTGCGATTACTGCGCTTACTCTGCGCATCTCGGGTGTGGCTTGTGAACTGCGGACTCTTGAGCGCCACTGCAAGAGCCTGCTGATCGGCTTGTGTAAGTGGCAATAGATTTAGGACAGGCGGCTCAGCCTTCAATGAAGCCTGGACCTTGGCTTCATAGTCCAAGAGCTCAGGGAACTCTACCCGCGAATCATCCTCTGGCACTGCCGCTGGGCTTTGGGCCTGCGCCTGCGCGAGGTACACTATGGCAAATAAAGCAAAGGTGAAAATGAAGGCGAGTTTTCTAGACATGCACTAACCCTTTAATCGTTAGAGGCTAGGCAGCCATAATAACAAGAACCTACATTGGCGCTATGGGCGACAATTGCCCCCAAAATGCCGTGGTTAGAGCAAAAGTCTAGGAGACTGCGTCTAGTCTTAGGTCGGGTTCGGCCTGAACTGGAATACCTGCGTCAAGCTCGAGCTGTTCTGGCGCTGGGAGCTTGCCCCAATCTCTGATGCCGGGCAGGTTCCAGAACAGGAGCGCATGATAGAGCCGGCGTGGAAGGAAGCGACGCATCCACGAGAAAATATACGCATCAATGGTCGCTGGAATACGCAGTGGTGGATTCTTATGATCAAGGCTATTTATTATTGTAGCTGCGATTGAGTCGGGTGTCGCTATTGCACGACTCATGAGCTTGCCGATAAATGCTCCCATGTGCCGATAGTAGGGGGCATAGGCACTGACCCTCTCCATTCCAGCTCTTGCAATTCGCGCAATTCGGACCCGTCTAAAAGAGTGCGATCTCACGAATCCAGGCTGTACAAGCATCACGTTAATGCCCCAAGGCTTTAGCTCATACCATAAAGCTTCTGAGGCTCCTTCAAGAGCAAACTTGGAGGCACTATATGAACCCATGGTAGGCATAGCCATCATTCCGCCCACAGAGGACACGTTTACAATTTTTCCCCAACGCTGTTGTCGCATATGCGGCAGCACTAGGCGCGCCAGATCCATTGGACTTAAGTAGTTTGTTTGTAGTTGCAGCCGCTCTTCTTGCTCCGTCATTTCTTCCACTACCGCGCGATAAGCGACTCCGGCGTTATTGATCAATATATCTACTCCGCCCCAGCGCCGAGAAATTTCATCGATCAACTGTCTGCGCTCTTCAGGGCGATTTATATCTAGCGCGCGAACCAGGAAGCGAGGGCTATCAGTGCTGGCTAGAGCGCGTAGACGTTGGAGTGATTCTTTGCGTGCGCTGACAACAACTCGATAGTCGGGATTTTCAAAGAGTTGATGCGCTAGTGCTAGCCCGATACCGGAGCTTGCGCCAGTTACGAGAACTACAGGCTTGGAAGAGCGCTTTTGCGTCATTTTCGCCGTCCTCATGCAGGAAGTAGTCAGGGTAACACGTATGGACGCAAATTGAGTAAAAATCTTCATGGCTTGGAATGACTATTCCAAGTTGGGGTGAATTTGCAGAGATCTCCGCTATTAATGTGCGCTGTCTGGGCTCCCGACAAAAAGGTGACAAATATCAAAAAGCGATGTCAAAACGGAGAATTGGGCCAATTTCAACAGCTATTCAATGCTAGTTTTTTTTCGGGCAGCGAGCCAGGCTTGGAAGATAAGCAAATTCCAAAGCTGATAGTGTAGGTTCGTGTGGCCGGCTAGGTGTGAGTTCAAGCAGGCCTGAACTACTTGCGCATCGAAGAATCCCTGCCTGCTAAGAGTTGCCGCGCTTAACAGGTCATTGGCCCAATTTTTAAGCGGGCCGCGCAGCCAAGACGCGAGTGGGACTCCGAATCCCATTTTGGGGCGTTCGAACAACTTTGGTGGAATATAACGCGCCAAAAGTTTTCGCAGGATCCACTTTGAACATTTTCCCTGAATCTTAAATTCGAGTGGCAAACGCCATGCGAATTCAACAATGCGATAGTCTAACAGAGGCTCACGCGCTTCGATTGAAGCGGCCATGCTTGCTCGGTCTACTTTTGCCAGCACGTCGTCGGGCAGGTAGGTAATTAGATCGTAATACATTAGGGTCTCGATTGCAGATAGACCGGGTATTACTGTGGTCTGATTAAAAGATCCAAATTCTAAAGGCCTGGAAGCTAGCACAATTTTTTCTGCTTCTCGCCAGATCGATGCCATCTGCCCGTGCAGAGGCTGCTTACTGCTGTAGCGTAATACTCGCGCAAGTTTATGCATTTTGTCGCCCGCGCGTGCCACGCTTTTGCCAGCAGCATAGCCTATGCTGTGTAGCAGGCGGTCCCAAGTATTTTGGGATATGCACTCAATGCAGAAAGCAGTTAACTTGCGTAGCGGCGAAGGGGTTCCACCAATAAGGCGACTAACCAGCGGCGCCCAGTCGTAGCGTGCATATCCTCCAAATAGCTCATCCCCTCCGTCGCCCGATAGCGCTACGGTCACATGTCTACGGGTAAGCTTTGACAGCAGATATGTCGGAATCTGTGACGGATCGGCGAATGGCTCATCAAAGAGCGAGCCGAGTTGGGGCACCACCTCCAGAGCATCCTGGGCGTTAAGCATGAGTTGGGTATGCTGTGTGCCGCAGTGGGCAGCAATGGCCTGAGCAAAAGGCGCCTCGTTGTACTCGGGGTCATCAAATCCAATCGAGAAAGTGTGCACTGGCTGGGAGCTAAGTTGCTGCATCAGAGCTACTACTAGGGAGGAGTCTATCCCACCCGAGAGAAAAGCCCCGATCGGAACATCGCTAACCAAGCGCAGCTTAATGGCATCTCGCAACAATGCATCAAGTTCGAAAATGGCTTGATCGCTGTTAGTGATTTTTCTAGCGCGCCCGCGAGTTACAGCTTCACTGGCGGACCAGTACTGGATGGGCTTTAAAGCTGTCAGTGGATCAAGCTTGTCGGGCGAGAAATCACCGCGCTGCTTAGTTATTTCATCGAGTTTGAAGCTCAAGTAACAGCCAGGCTGGAGTTTGTATATATTCTTATAAATGCTAAACGGGGCGGGCACGAAACCATACTGGACGTAAGAAGCCAATAAGTCGTGGTCTACCTGTGACTCGAATCCAGGCGCAACTTCAATCGCTTTTAATTCCGAGGCGACAACAAACCCCGCTTTTGTCCAGCCATAGTAAAGTGGCTTAACCCCAACACGGTCGCGAGCAATGTGGAGTACCCGTTGCTCAGAATCCCAAAGTGCAAAAGCAAACATCCCAATAAAGCGCTGCAGAGCAGCCACAAGACCCCACTCTTCAAAGGCAGCCAGCATGACCTCAGTGTCAGAGGATCCTCGGAATGTGTAGCCGCGCTCCGATAATTGAACTCGCAGTTGGGCGAAGTTATATACTTCGCCGTTAAAGATCAGCACGTAGCGCGTGGAACTTGAGCGCATTGGCTGACGTCCCGCATCAGATAGGTCAATTATTGCCAGGCGCCTGTGGCCGAATGCCAAGCCAACTTTTGGATCAATCCAAAAGCCATCTGCATCCGGACCACGGTGGGCGAGAGCAGCGGTCATGCGGCTCATTGCTTGGGTGAGGTGCTCGTTTGAAAGCTGTGAACTTATAAGACAGGCGATGCCGCACATGCGAAGTATGTCCCAGGAACCAGACCATAGAAATTCTTAACTGTATTGGGGCTTATCAGCAATGGGTGCTTCGGTCTGTAAAATCAACGCAGAGTGTGGGAACATTGTCCATGGTTGCATAAATAGCCCCGCTAGGCAGCGCGGGGTGTTCTGGAGCGATTAATACTTTAAAGGGGCCTTGAATATGCCGTCGCTAGTTGTAATCGGTGCACAGTGGGGAGATGAAGGGAAGGGCAAGCTTGTTGACTACCTAACAGCCGGGGCTGATTGGGTAGCGCGCTTTCAGGGCGGCAATAACGCTGGACATACCTTGGTCGTCAATGGAGTGAAGACTAAGCTTCGGCTAATCCCATCAGGAATTCTTCACCCCCACACGCGTTGTGCAATGGGGGCGGGAGTGGTTATTGACCCGCAGGTGCTGCGTGATGAGATGGCGGCGCTTGGAAAAAGCGGAGTTACAGTAAGCCCAACGCGTCTTTTTATAGATCGGGACGCTCATCTGATCTTAGGCTATCACGTTGCCATTGACCGTGCGCGTGAACAAAGGGCTGGAAAGGCTAAAATTGGCACAACCGGATTGGGGATCGGGCCTGCTTACGAGGATCGTGCGGCGCGCTGTGGGGTGCGTTTGGCTGACTTAACCGCACCAACTGAATTGCGTGAACGGCTGCAAGCTCTGGTCGAAGAAAAGAACAAGTACCTAACGCTTGTTTTAAATAGTGAGCCTATATCATTTGACTCTGTGTGGGCATCAGTAGAGTTAGCGCGAGCAGAGTTGTTGCCATTTATGGCCAATGTTAGCAATTTGCTGGAAGAGGCATCGGTGCATCAACAAAAGATTGTATTTGAAGGCGCTCAGGGCACTTTATTAGATCAAGCGCATGGCACTGTTCCTTTTGTCACTTCCAGCAATACAATTGCGGGCGCCGCGGCTACGGGATGTGGCTTAGGACCAAAGCGCATCCAGTATGTGCTGGGAGTCGCCAAGGCATACGTCACTCGTGTCGGCAGTGGCCCATTTCCGACTGAAATGGAGCAGGCGACTGCGCATGAGGTGCGTGAGCGCGGGGCGGAGTACGGGACAGTTACGGGTAGGCCGCGCAGTTGCGGCTGGTTTGATGCTGTAGCCTTGAAGCGAGCAGTGCGGCTCAATGGACTGGATGGAATAGCGCTTACCAAGCTAGATGTGCTTCGCGGACTTCCCAAGATAAAGGTGTGCGTTAAATACCTTTTGGATGGGAAAGAGCTAAATGACGCGCCTGCGCTTGCAAGTGAGTACGCGCGTGTAGTGCCGCAGTATGTAGAGTTTGATGGGTTCGATGAGGATCTGGCTGGGGTTACCAAGTGGCACCATTTGCCACGCAACGCCAGATTTTACATTAGCACCTTAGCTGAAATAGTGGGCTGCCCAGTTACAATGCTAAGCTTCGGAGCAGAGCGCGACTCAACACTATTCTCTAGCCAAGGTGCTTTTGAGCAAAATTTTATGCCGCAGCAGGGCGTATAGTCCTAGTGTCCTGAGCCTGCGAACCTATTTTTCAAAGCTAGTCCTGACTCGCGACACTAGCTGTAGCAAAAATAGTATGGGCTAATTAGGTGTGGGCACCTGGAAGCATAACTAATGCCACTTTGGGAGCCAGCCAACGCACATTAATCGCCGACTTGTTGTGGAGTGCTTTTTCCCAGCGATCTTGCATCGCACGCGGATAGCGCGCAAAGCGAACGATAATATGTGATACCCCATGCTGTTCAGCGAAGTGGATTATGTCTCTAAAGCGCGCCTTCCCGCGAAAAAGTTTGAGATCTAGGTAAGCAAGTGCTTCCGCTTCCGGGGAGTTCTTGGCACCATATCCGACAAATACTCGTCCACCGTGTATCAATGTACCGTGCAGTTGCTCAGTAATGCGTGAAATGCTTTTTAGATTATCGCCGCCGGCGATGGGCAGCTCAATAATTGGACTTGCAGCTGGAAGAAGCTTTGCAAGTGACTTATACGCACCATCGGCGTCGGAATCGAAATGGAAAGTACGGTAAGAGGGTACTAGCTCCACCAGCACCAGCAGTGCGACTAGGCCGCAGATCCAGGCTGATTTGCCTGAAGCTTTGAGACTGGAGCGCAGTTGCGCCAGACCGGCGGCTGCGAAAATAGCGAGCGGTAGCGAAAGAAGGATTCCGAATCTGCCAGGAGCACGAACATGTTCTAGTCCTGGCACTATATGCCCCAAGTAGAAAAATGGCATACGAAAGCTGTGCACATACGGACCTAGAGCTAGGACAAATGCACTTACAAAAAGGAACAGTAAGAAGGCGCTGGTGTGCGGCGAAAATTCAGAGAAGCTGGATGACTTTGATGCGCGTATAATCCCGAAACTAAACAGAGCCAGTACTAAATATCCTGGAAAGTAAGCGCGTTCCGCGTCGCCGAAGCGGGCTTTATGCGGGGGAGGGGTGTACCATAGCGAGTTACCACCTTTGGCCGGCAAGATCAGCGACCATGGTTTGCCCGAGTATAGCCAGGCCTCACTATAAGATGAGACTGCAATAGTGCTTTTCTCAAGCCTAAGGTAGTGCCGTACCTGTGCTAGATAAAGCGTTATCAGAAGCGTGACAATTAGGACTCCCCAAACAGAGCCAAGCGGACGCAGCTGAGCAGCGATACCACGGGCGCGTAAACTTTGTATAAAAAATGGGAGCAGGCAGATAAGCGCTAGTGTCACCAACATCGGTAGCAGGTAGGCTGCCATGCAGGTTGCCAAGACAAATAGTAGGGCTGCAACAAATAGGTCCTTGGGCTGGGCGTCACGGATCCACAAGAATGTGTAAAGAAAGAAAGGTGCGGCAAGTTGGAAGCCAAATAGCTGGTAGTGCGGGAGGTAGCCAACAATCGATAGCCCAAAGTGCAGGACCAAAAGCGCAAGCGCAGTTTCGATTGGGCCAAACTTGCAAAGTCGTGACATGGCGCTTGCACTTAGCATGCAGGCAGCGACACAAAGTAGGGCTAGTGAAAGATACAGGGCCGTAAGCGGCGCTGCACCTAAAAGTCTGATGGGGGTATAGAGCAACTGTAGCGAAAGAAGTGAATCTGAGTAGGCTAGTGTACCTGTATGCGGATAGAAGGACGGTGCGTTCCAGAAATCAAGCGGGGAGCCCCTTACTACAATAACTTGGTAGCCCCATTCTGCAATCCAGCTTAGTAGCCTGGCATCATAATTATCTGCCCACAGAGTGGAGGAAAAAGGTTGCCCCAATAAAGAGTGGAATAATAGCGCAGTCCCTAATACTCCTACGATTAGAGCGATAGGAAGGCGCAACCTCACAGGCAATGTCCGTAAATAATTTAGAAAAGCCCACTCATCGCTTTATCATCACGATAGGGTCGGCCAAATTCATTATCCAAGAATTGAGGCAGAGTAATATCTTCGCACTGTACAATTCCACCCTTGGAGCCAAGTTTGCCGGTAAGAACAAGATCTAATGGGGCGCAAATTCCAGAGGCAGTCGTAATCTGAATGGCTCCAAAGTGCTGTTCTGCAACTAGGCAGTTGTAAACTGTGCTGGCATAGGTAAGTTGACTGAAGCGTCCGTCTTTCTGGCCGCGCACCTCAACAAATATAATGCACTTGTCCTGCTTAGTAGTTGGAAGACTACGTTCAAAAATCTTTTTTAGCGATTCTCGATCGGACGTGAATCGCAAATCATCTAGAAGAAATTTAATTAGTTCGCAATGTCCTGGGTAGCGAATCGTTTTGTAGTCAAGTGAGCGTACCTTGCCGGCTAAGGTGTCACATAAACTGCCGAGACCGCCGGAGGTGTTAAAAGCCTCATACTCGCAGCCATCAAGAGAAAGTCGTTCGTAGCCTTCCATCGCTGGTACTAACTTGCGCTCGCCGTTCTCAATCGCTTCGCACCAATTGCAATATTCGTTGATTAGACCTTCTGTAGACCAGGTTAAATTGTACATCAGGCGGTTACTGGGGAATACCGGAAGGGCCCCAACGCGCATTTTAACTGACTCTATTTGCTGAAATTCACGGCAGAGGTGAGCAGCGGCTATACTGATGAACCCAGGTGCTAAACCACATTGTGGCATGAAAGCTACCTTGGCACCTTTGGCTAGCTTGGATACCGCGTCAGTCGTCTTAACGTCTTCGGTGAGGTCAAAGTAATGCACGCCCGCCTTGAGAGCGTATTCGGCGACCTGAACATTGCAGTGGAATGGGAGTGCGGAAAGTACTGCGTTGCAGCCACTAAGCAACTTCACGCTGGCAGCGCTATCACCTAAGTTTAAGGTATGCGCCTCTGCACCAGGGAACTTTTGGGCAACAGCCTGTGCGCGTGCTAAATCTGAGTCACAAACTTTGACCTTGTAGCGTTTTGAGCCGCATAGCAGCGCACAAATAGTTTCACCAATTTTCCCAGAGCCGAATAAAGCGATTGTGAACATAGAGAACGCCAATAGTTGATTTATGAGAGCCGCCCAAGGTGCAATAGAACTCTGCACGCTCGGAGGGAATCGAACCCCCAACCTTCGGATTTGGAATCCGGCGCTCTACCAATTGAGCTACGAGCGTAGACGTTGTGGACTTTGGGATACTACCTGCTTCGACTTCCTATGTACAGAGCGCCTAAGGCGCCATGTGCGTGCTAGAAATAGAGCGCGAGAAACTTACTTTTAGCGAGGCTGTGTGTTCTACGTCCGGTGAGTTTGCGCCAATTGGCATGAGAGGATGAGCACTCGGGTTCAATTACGGTAGGTAAGAAGGGATGAACTTTATGGTGTATACGTGAAAGACAGTGTGACCGCCAGCTATTATCTCAAGTGAGTAGATAGATGACGGTCTTTGTGTTAGCCATTACTACTGAACAACAGGGTCTAAAAGAGTCGATTCACTCAACGGGACATGAATTGCAACTCCATCATCATATGAGTAGATCGCTTCATCCCCGCCCATTGATAGAGTAGCCCTTGTGTTCGAGCTATCTTCTATTGCGGTGGCATCACTGTTAGCTGCGCCTGTACATGCAATCTCTGACACAGGATCTTGGATAGTACTTGATGTTTGTTGAGCTCCACAAGTGGGACAAGGTGCGCATTTGAAGTTGCCCACAATCCTATATTTCATCCGCACCACTGAGGGACTGCCGCTCTTGTATCTAATAATACTAGCCGAGACAAACTCAGTTTTTACATTTGCATGTGCCTTGCATGGCTTATGAGCATTGTTTGGGCAAGAGTTGCATACAGCCCCGGAGTTGTTGTTAAGCCAGTTCGTGGCAAATTCCTGAGCCTGTGTCTCAAGTTCCGCCTTGGTCTCCGCGCTGATATAATCATTCTCATCCTTTTCCATAGTGGCTGTGCCGATTGCAGTCGCTAGACCTTGATTTGACCCGTTAAAGTCAATGTTGACTGCATTGCCGGCGATTTTACCTGCTGCCTTAATTGGATTAAATTCATGGATAGTAACGTCGAATGAGATGGTGTCATTCACCTTGGTTACTGAGCCGCACTCTTTCGTCGTGCAGGCGCCGAGAGAAAACAGAAGAGCAAGCGATAAAATGAATCGACCTCTGCATAGAATAGGATAGGCAAGCATAAAAACCTCCAAAAGATTCCACTTAAGACAATTGTTATACGGTCAAGGACAGTTATGCGCTGCGTTGAGGACGCTGATACTTATAATGTAAATGTATTACATTTATATTCTAACTGCCTGTAGTCAATGAATTTTATGAAGTTTCTGGCTTAATCCTAGCGGGATGCGTCAACCCTAATCGTTGAATGCCATACTAGGGGCAAGGGGAATCTAATCACCGCAACACGCTAATTAGATTTCCTGATTCGTAGCGTCGCAGGCCACGATTGAAAACGCCAAGCGATAGGACAAAAAAGCAGCTGGCAAAACTTGCCACAAGTGCCAACTTGGTCCAACTAAACTCAAGCAGGGCAGCAACCGGCAAACTGCACATGAAAAAGGCGGGGAACACGGTCAGCATCACCAAGCGCAGAGCACCGTCGAAAACTGATTGAGGATAGAGACAGAAAGCAATCATCGACCACCATAGCTGCTCAGCGGCATCTTCAAAGTTAGCTACATAGAAAGCGATTGACTGCGATAAAATTAAGAACGCTGCGAAAACTAATCCACCGAAAAAAGCCAATACCAAAAACCAAACAATGAAGGCCAGACTTCGATCGGGATATAACCCGAAAACTATAAGTGCATAAAGTATGTCGCCAATTGAGCCAATATCAGTGCGGGAAACTGCGTGTAGGCTTAGCGGATGCACTGGGAACGACAGATAGTAGTCAAGCTCGCCACGGCAAATGGTGCGCGCGAGTTGAGTTAATCCACGCAGTATCATCAATACCCAACCGTAGGAGGTGGCAGACAGGCCTAACAGCACTAGCGTCTCCTTAAAGTGCCAGCCATTAAGGTCCGGAAAACGCATGAAGTATAGGTACCAAATCAGCAAAAACGTAATGTCGTTGGCGAATATTCCCAGCACCTTGACGAAAAAGCTGAAGCGATATTCCAGCTCAGATAGGAAGGAAAGCTTGAACAGCTCAAATGATAGGCGCAAACAATTGATGCAATTGCCCAACACTGCTTTAGCCTCCATTTATTGAAACGCTTCGCATACCGCGTCTAAAGCAAGTTTGTGCGATGAGCGCGCCAGCAAGAATCCAGAATACTTGTACGCCTATCACACTCCAAAACAGAGGATAGTCAAAATCAACAAGCAGGTGCGCCGCGCTGTAAAATGAGACTGCAAATGGCAAGCGCTCGGCAATTGAGCGCATCAGGCCAGGAAACATAGTGAGCGGAAGTATTTGACCGCCCAACACAAGTTGTGTTTTTTGGTAAAGAATAAAAGCCCCAAAAGTATCTTCGATCCAAAGAGCACTTAGGCCGATACTGAATGTGAGTAGGAAATCTATAATAATGCCTAAGCACAGGCACAGTAGTCCCAAGCCAACACTGCTGGTACTGACAGATATTGGGCCGACCAATACTAGGCATACCGCGCAAACCCCGCACACATTCACAAAAAGCGTCGGCAGTGAGCGGCCGATATGACTAGCTAAGTGATAAATGACGTAGGAGAAGGGGCGGCACACGGTATAGGCAAATTCGCCACTTCGAATTTCCTCTTCCACTATTGTCGATATCGAGGGCGGGCGCATGCTGGCCTGGAAGCTTTGGGTTAGCGCTAGTACCCACAGCAGTTGCGCTAGACTAAGCCCACCAATCTGGTCGCCACCCACAGATCTGTAGGTGGCTGAGTAGACAGCGTAAAAGATCCAGATTCGTAACCCGATTGTTAGCAGGCGGCTGAGGAGAGTTATTGGATAGGCCGCTCGTGAGCGGAAACTAATGCGGGCAGCCTCTAAGTATTTGAGGATCTCGCGGCGCCAAGAAATACGCATGAGGGGGATCATCGCATGCTCCCGGTCAGGCGGTTTTCGCTATACATGGTGCGAATAACCTCCTCCATATCCGGATCGTAAATATTGATATCCTGAATTTGAAAATGGTTCACCGCATAGCTAAGTAAGCTTTCGATAGACTCTGTTCGAGTATCGACTTCAACCATGATGCGAAATGGCTCGTGCTTTACTAGACGCCCTGCCGGGAGACGGATTTCGGCGCTTGGCTGGCGCAAAATTATTTCGATGGTCTTTGATCGAATGTAAGTGCGCACAAAGTTTTCAGTGCTGTCGTCAAACAGTAGGCGTCCCGCGCCGATCACGATTGTGCGCTGTGCTAGCAGTTCTATGTCTGAGGCGTCATGTGAAGTAAGAAAGATCGTTGTTTGATCGCGCTCGTTAAGTTCCCGTATGAAACTTCTTATTTGCTGTTTGGCAATGACATCAAGACCTATAGTCGGCTCATCTAGAAAAATAACTTTTGGTCGATGTAGCAGTGATGCGGCAACTTCGCAACGCATGCGTTGACCAAGTGAAAGCTTACGCACTGGAACGTTCAGTAGTGGCTCTAGCTCCAAGGCAACCGATAGTTCCCGCAGTCGTTGCGTAAAGGTCGGAATATTTAGTTCGTAAATGCGCGCTAGAAAACGCAAGGTATCAATAGCAGGCAAATGGTACCACAGCTGTGGGCGTTGCCCGAAAACGATACCGATATGCAGCGCAAGTTCCTTACGCTGCTCACTAGGGTTATACCCAAGTACATCCATGCTCCCGGAGGAGGGGAATAGAATACCAGTTAACATCTTGATGGTGGTAGATTTGCCGGCTCCGTTGGGCCCGATGAAGGCTACCCGTTCCCCAGCTTGCACTTCGAATGAGATATTCTCAACTGCCTGCACAACGCGATAGCGCGGCTTGAAGAAGCTTGAAAGAGCAGAGGAAATGCCCGCCCCACGCTCCTTTACGTTAAAGTGTTTGCATAGGTTATTGACACTGATTATTGGGCTCATTGCCGTCTACGATATCACCCGGCGATAAAGCTTGGTAGTCGTGACCCTATCTGTTCAATGGCAGCGCTGACGCTAGCTCCTGCAATATAAAGCCAGCATTATTTCCCGGTATTTGCTGATTGCCGCTGACCCTTTTTAGGTTTTGTATCCAAGCTGATCTGCGCTTGCGTTCGCGTGTTCGCTTTTCGCGTTTACTTAGCTTTTTCTTGCTTGATTTTTGTAGCGACAAGGCTGAATAACCAGAAATATCTACCGCTGGACCAAAGCCGATCTTGTCATGCGGATCGGCGCCAAAAGGGACTGCGCATAGCTGATAATTTCCAACACCGCTAGGTATATTAAAACGATATATTTTTGTATTCGGGTTCATAGTCGCGCTAGCCGCCAGGCCAATTGTAGCTAGGTAATGTTGGGTAAGGTTGCTCGCGGAACAGTCACCATTAAAAAGTAACAAGAAAAAGCGCACTGTTTCGCCATTTGGTTCATATGAAAAGAAGTCATAGGAATTGCTGACGCTAAGGCCACCTCCTAGAACTGGGGAATCGTTGCAGTCTCCCACCTCGACGTTAACTGCTACTGGAGCGCCAGTCAGTGTGCCACTTCTCTGGCCTGAGCGACTGGTAAGCACCATGCTTGAGTTTGCTTGTGCAGTCCGAGGCATAATTACCACAGTCGATGGCCCATAGCTTGTTTGGAGGTGTGAGACTCCAGCCGGTACGGAGCTCAAGAATGACTGTATGAAGCTTTCTTGCAGGAGATAGTCATATGTTCCGTTAGCACTTCGCTGTTCTGTATAGTTTACGCCAATAGTGTAAGGGATGCCCTGTCCTGGGCATAGACGTACTTGCTGTGGAGTCCATTTATTATGAATTCTGTCAGTGTTAACCACCGCCGGTGCGACATCCCCGAGAATTGCGGCCTGTGCAACAAGAGTGCTCCCGCCAGCTGCGAGATTGGTGTGCCATACGCCAGGAGGGAACTGATGCGTGATTTGGGCAACGTTTTGCAGACTGGGGCTGCCATCATCAAATGACCAGGAGAAGCTTGTAGCATCGCCCTCTAAATCAATAGCGCGAGCGCTTAAGGTAAAGACTGTATTCCGATCTCCATTCAATGTATCGCGAACCATCGGGCCACATTCCAAATGTGGACGATGGTATGGGTTTGAGCTGGCTGAGGTTTGAAGCGCAAGAATTGGTTTAGTGTTTACTTCCTGGCCAGGAAGCCAGCCCACTACTATTACTCCGTCTCGAAAGCTTGGCAGCGTGATAGTTCCACTGCTGCGCCCAGAGCCAAGTATTTGGCCAGTGTTGATGTCGTATACTTTGTAGTCCAGAGCCGCCGGGATAGATGCGTTCAGTCGAGTTGAGGCATGCGCGGTCGAGCGATCTGCACCTAGCACCAGTATTCCAAGCGTGCGAGGGGAGGAGAGTGCTCTAATTCTGACACTCGTGTCATTGCTAGTAACGGACAGTAAGGCCAAATCGGGTTGTGCAATTTTTCGCATCACTCGATCGATTAGGTTTAGTGTAAAGTGCTCCTTTCGGAAAATCTCTGTTGCCAGGTATGGTCCAGTTGGGCCGGTGCCGCAATTAGTCTTGGCGCTTGGCCAGTATAGGGCCCCACCAATTCCCTCGAAGGTAGCTGCTAACATGCGCCGATCATTACTAACTTGAGAGCGATCGTACTGGTGATCCGCGGCGACTGTGGCGTAATGTCCAACTTCGCCCAGGATAGGAATCATTGAGGAATATAGAGATCCGTAGGTTGACTGCAGAGTGGCGCGTATACTGCTAATAGCAAGATCGCCATTGGCACCTTGGTTAAGTATGCCCTGGTCATCTACATAAAGATGAGCGTCCATTATCGCTGCGCTGCCAGCTGCGTCGACAGGAGTGTTGGCATCGGTCCACCCTATCGATAGTAGTCCTCCGAACCAGCCCCGCACAGACTGCGCGAAATCTAGCGCTAGGGACCTATTTGTCCCTCGTGGCTCATTTAGAAATTGAAGTACTGATAAAATCGCGCCCCAGCGCGCGCAGATATAGCGCAGATATGACCGCATTCCTGCGATGCCATCTATTGAGCTGGCGTAGGTAGTTGTGTCTCTAAGCGCAGTTAACCAGATATACTTATTTTTCGCGGCATGCGCGAAAATCCGGCGGTCAAACACCACGGCGGCTTTTAGGCTATCGTCATTCATGCTTATAGATTCGCCACTACTGTTTTGATAGGTGCTCAAGAAGCCATTTGGTAGCATAAGACGTACAGCATTCGTAGCATCATCAAGTGCAGCGAGCGCTGAATCTAAATTTGATGTCTCAGGTGAGACATTCGGCGAGATGTCCCTTTCAGCTGCGCTTTGTCCATCAAGCTTGTAGTCGGACGCGCCGCTATATCCAAACGGGGCCATTAGTGTTGTCGCTACGTCATGCCCATCGTTAATCCCCTGGAGAACTACCACGTTCCGGCTGCGCTTATCGCGCAATTTACTCGGGCTAGTTGCGCTGTATATCAAGGGGCCACGAGCTTCAGTAGAAGTATTAGGCTCCGACTCCACTAAGGCAGATGCTTGAGCGAGCGGTTGGCCCTGAAGTGAAATGGTAGTGTTAACTTGATAAGTTCCAACTTCCTCTGGGATGAAGCGCAGCGCAAATGTAATGGCGTCTGGATCGCTACGATCAAAGAGAAAGCCATAGCGTGTATCAGGTGTCCCACCGGATGGCTTAACGATTTGGGCGTTTACTATTACATCACTGATTAGGTGGGCCGTGTCGAGAGCCTGCAGGGCGGGGCAATTACTTACGAAGAATGATATTTGCGTAGGCAGCGGCCCCCACTGTGTAGTGTGCCAGTGCTGAGCATTAACCTCAGCTGCGCCGATACTTGTATCTTGCTGCACAACTCTGCACTGGGCCCAAGTAGGCAAGCTAAGACTTGCAATGATGAAAGTGGTAAACCCGATTGCTTTGGAAAGTCGACTTATTTTTCTTCGCCTGCTCATGTGACACCGCTCTTACCTTTCTTGATCTTGCTAGGACTACTGCAATTAGTGTGCAAAGCGCACAGGAGAGTGGAGTTGCTATTCGTAACTGCTTATTATGTGCAGTAGTTTCGCATGGCTAGCCTTGCACGCTTAGATCCGCGCAGTTTTGAGTAAGAGCGAGAACTTGTGCACAATGGAACCTAAGAAAATTTCTGATAGTTGTAATCTATGGACCAGGAGTTAGGTGACCAAAAGTCGCAAACGGCAGCATCGACGCAAGAGCGCGAGTTTGCGAAGGCTTACCGCTTTCCCCGAGATAAGACACGACAATTCATTGACGACGTATAAAATTGCACGCCGAAATTGCAGGGCATTGATTTACTAACTTTCCACTTTTCGTCGTCGTAGTCTCGAATAATCCTTAGACTGTGATAAATAATCTTGTGACACTGTCAGCGCATTACAAGGCAGTTTCAATTTACTTATGAGGTTCTGTAAGCAGTTAGGAAGTTTTTGATCTCCAAAAATAGTACAACTAGCGGTGGCTGATATTAGTAGCTCAGAAGATATAAGGGTCTACTTGGATTCATATGTGTGGTAGCTTACAATACCTTTCGTCAATCTATTGCTAGAAGTTGGAGGTGAGCCACATGAGCCCTGTGATACATTCAATCCCCATCGGGGTCGCGAGTTCACCTAATGTCCCAAATGGAGACTTGAGTCTAGCTGATTTATCTGTTGCCCATTCTTGCTCCCCGGACCATGCTGACCCAACCCATGCCGCCTTGGAAGTTGGGAAGTCTCCTCAAAATGAAGAACTTTCTTCTGGCGGTGGTGACGCTGGTAGACCTGCGCACGTGGGTATTTGGCAGCGCATGGGACTGAGCTTGAGCCCTTGGCTTTTGACATCTATCCTTCTAGCAGGTGGATGTTCTAAACAAGAACCATCGAGTCCCGATCACGCCATTGCTGGAAATGTAAATCTCACAGTGAATCCAAAAGTTTCTGAATGGTGGACTGGTGAAGTTTTGGATCGCTTTATCGAGCTGTCGTCATCAGCGCCATGGATTTCTGTTAAGACCCAAGAATTTGAAATGGGTTATGAGATCGGAAAAAAAGTAGAGCCGCTTGAGGTAAAAATACGGAACTTCTTATCTAAGTCTGCTGGCGGTGGTGTGCTAGTCGAGCTTCCCCAAATTATTCATTTAGGTAAATTTGGTTCTGTGTTCAATAGCGATCCACGAATTTGTGGTACAGGCAAGCTGCCAAGCGAGGCGCTGTGCGGAATTAAAGCGCACATGTTTGTCAACGATCCTATTTTTCATCGTGAAGAGCACAGAACTATTCGCAGCCAATTCATTTGGTATACGCTCGAGGGGCAGGGGCTAGTTAGGCGAATGCTTGTTCCT
Source organism: Oligoflexia bacterium (assembly GCA_019694465.1). Taxonomy (GTDB): domain Bacteria; phylum Bdellovibrionota_C; class UBA2361; order UBA2361; family JAFLCA01; genus JAIBBV01. Next base: position 17,157 of record JAIBBV010000007.1, on the reverse strand, counting down.
CCTAGATTACCGGCTGTGGCGCCGGTAATTAAGCCCGAGAAGAGTGATGAGCAGACGCCAGCGACTGCGACTTCAGGAGTTGAGCGAGCGGTTGCTGGGAACTTATCTTATTGGCCACACCCTAAAAGTGCGGAGTGGTGGACGGCAGATACGTTGGAGGGGCTTAGTGCGGCGGCAGCGGCTACGACCTTTGTTCGCGTCAAGTTTATGGAGGTTTTCATTGATCTTAAAGCTAAACAGGATCTTGATGAGTTGGCCCCAAGGGTTAATGAGCTCTTAAAAGAGAATCCTGGTAAGGGTGTGCTGGTCGAGCTGCCCCAGTATACTTACCCGGACACTGAGCTTGTGACGGCGTTACCACCGAGAGTCGTCGACGTTAATGATTCGGTGATTTCAGCTTTCTGTGATGGGAAAGCCACGCCAAGGCTGGAGATGCCTAAGCCAGAAGCTGGTACATATTCATACGCACGAAGTCAGTTTCTCTGGTATACAGGTGATGGCAAGGTCGTTGATACCAAACTAGTTGCTGCACCTCCATGTGGCAATCGCACGCTGGAGCTTCCTACCGGCAGGTATACTGGAAACGTTTATCGTGGGCAAGCTTCAGGGTATGGCACTTTTGTCCGATCCGATGGTTCCAAGTACTTTGGCGAATTTCAAGCAAACAAGCCCTCTGGTCGTGGTAAAGAGGTTTTTGCTAGCGGAGAGGTTTATGAGGGTGAATTTAGGAACGGCGTAAAGAATGGTGTTGGCAAGTATACCTTTAAAGATGGGTTGATTTATGAAGGTAGCTTTATAGCTGACCGCCCACAAGGCAGAGGAAGTCTTACAGGATTTAGTGATGGCCGCTCTGTAACTGGCACTTTTGAAGGCTCGATAAATGACGGCGATGTTGTACTTAAAATTCCTGCCCAGGGGGGAATTATTGGCTCCTCCATTCACGGTCATGTAAGGGATGGAAAATGGACTGGTCATATACAGCATTTATTCGATGATGGGGCTCACGCTGAATTTGATTTAGTAGACGGTAAGATAAAGAATGGAAAGTTTTGGACGAAAGAAGGGAACGGACCGTTGCCGTTTCCTCCGCCCCCAGACATACGCTCGTTGTTGCGTGAGGCGTTTCCGGACGGGATTCCTATTGGGATTGGTATTGGCATTCCCCTAGGTGGCGGTGGTGGTGTGACAATCAGAACTTCGGTCGGCGCTGATCTTAAGTGACATTCATACTTTTTGAACGTAACCACCTCACCACCTGGTGCTTCAAGGTCCTTGAGAGTATCGACAAATGGCCAGCGCTGCAGAAAGATTAATGCAAATTATGGCATTAAAGTGGGCCTGTAAAACTAGTAATCCCGGCAGCCCACAGGGATATAGGCTATTGAATACTCTGATTTCCTGAGCTCCTTAAGAGAATCGGCAGGGGCGAGGGGGGCACTCACTTCTTCATTTTGAGTAAGAGCGGGAACTTGTGCACAATGGAACCTAAGAAAATTTCTGATAGTTGTAATCTATGGACCAGGGGTTAGGTGACCAAAAGTCGCAAACGGCAGCATCGACGCAAGAGCGCGCCTTCAGCAAGCTCGCCAACGCCCTAACCACGCTTGAGCCGGTGCTAGTGCAAGTTCTCTCCGAGTATGCCCAGCAGTCAGGGCGAATAGTGGTTGATGCGCAGTGCCTACTAGCCTCCCGTGGCTTATGTTCATTAGCCTGCGATGCATTAGCGTACGGGCTACTTCGCCATGGGTTCAGAGTCGACCTGCTTGGGAAGCGGGGTCTTGATGCAAGCCAGTTTGGCTCATCTGACCATGAAGTATTGCTAGTCCAGACTGAGGATTGCGAACCATTTGTCGTAGACCCAACTTATCTTCAATTTTTCCGCTGCTGCGCAGAAGATATTGCGGGAAAGTCGCCGATTGTAATTTTTGGATTTGGTAATGCTGAGCGCGCTTCAGAGCAATTTGCCGGTGCAAATTATAGCTTAAGGCAGATGCTTGCTTGCGTGTGGGGGGCACGTGGTGAACATGTATCCTATGTCGATTCGCACGAGAATTATGTTCTTCGGCGACATCTTTGGGGCGGGCCTAAACAGGCTGAGGTTGCTAAGGCGATGCTTGAGGATCAGCTGCGCTTTCATCAGCTACTAGAAAAGGTTGGCTGGCTCGGCGGGCCGCAGTCGGCTTGAGTATTAAGATGTTTTCATGGGTAACTGATGCAGATTAATTTGCATCAATCGAAAGACAAGCCTGCTGTAAATAACTAAAGCAATTTTGGTGGGCGCGCTAATTACTCAGCCATAGTTTAGTCGTGCTTTGGCGTTGATGTTTATCGATACAGGTCCTACAATTTAACGATGAAAACAATTGTTGTTGGGTCCAAAAATCAAGTCAAAGTAAACGCTGCATTGAAGGCTTTTCAGCGTGCCTTTCAAGGCACTGCGTTTACTGCGATTGGCGCTGAGGTGGCCTCAGGGGTTGCTGTCCAGCCGATGAGTGATGCTGAAACGTTGCGTGGCGCTCTAAATCGAGCAAAGCGAGTTCAAAGCCTGCATCCCAAGGCTGATTACTGGGTCGGCATTGAAGGTGGCATTGAGCAAACTGAGTATGGGATGGCGGTGTTCGCGTGGATCGTGGTGTGTTCACCGCGTGGCGAGGGGCGCGGGCGGACTGGCGCATTTTTCTTGCCGCCCGCAATTGAAGAACTTGTGCGTCAAGGCGATGAGCTAGGGGTAGCTGATGATAAAGTTTTTGGACGGACCAATTCCAAGCAGTCCAATGGGTCAGTCGGTATTCTCACCAATGATCTAATTACACGCACTGACTACTACGAACACGCCGTGCTTTTAGCGTTGATTCCGGAGTTGCAGCCTGAATTGTGGCCGGCCGCCTGATGGGCAGATGACAAAGCACGTAGCCAGCGACATTGAAAAATCTTGCCTAAATTGACTGGTGACTCTAAGACCACAGCTGGCTCCACGGGGCAGTGACTTTCTTAGTTTCTAGTTCGCCCCCTGAGCCCGTCAATAAAACATCAATGATTTCAGGGTAAATATTAACGAGGCAGTATCTTTTACTCACAGTTATTCATGCGAATTATGATGCATGTATGTCGGCTATTAGAATGGGGCGAACGAGCATAACAACAGGCGAGTAAGTTGTCCGCGCTTGGATGCTTTTAGTTGCTTCATATGGGTTTTTCATAGCTGTCTATGCATTATCGTATTTCCCTGCTTCTCTCTGCCCTAGTTGCGCTAAGCTTGTGCCATTCAGCAGTTGCACAAATACCAGCACCGCTACCCCCTGCCTCTCATAGTTACGTTACTAGCGTGTTCTTCGTTCCAAATCTTCCACCACTGTGCAATGGCTCTGGCACTAAGGCCACTAAGGACTGCAAAGAGATGGCTGAGCGACTTAGGGAAGAAAATGGAAAGGGGACTGTTACTGATGCGGTCAGGGAGTTTCGAGGCGAAATGATAGACAGGTGTGATGATGAGAGCAAAAAATATCCAGACTACACCCTCTTCGAATTGGAGCAGCCTGGTCCGATTTTGTGTGCCTATCGTGTGCATACAGAATGTAGTTTCTTAGACTTTAGCGAATACGATCCAAACCAGGCTCTTGGATGGTGTGAATATTTCATCAAGAGTGTGTCGGTGACTGGGTCTACCAATGTTACTGTTACCTTTGACATGCCGGACCTGCCTTGCAACTGCGTCGGAAAAAAAGAAGCATTGTATTGTGTACTCTTGAGCAAGCTATAGGCCTAATGCCCTAAAGGGACTTAAGAAACGCAATTAGCTTGGCGCGGTCGGATTTTTTTGCCTGCATGAATTTGTTACGCGACTTCTTTGCTTCGCCGCCGTGCCAGATAATCGCTTCTTCAATTGATCGTGCGCGGCCATCGTGCAGGTAGGCTTGTTTGCCAGCGAATTGCTCTTCGGTAAAACCCAATCCCCATAGAGGAGTTGTTCTCCACTCAGAGCCCTTTGCTGAAAACTCACGCTTGGTATCGGCAAGTCCAGTACCCATGTCGTGCAGCAGAAAGTCTGAAAAAGGATGAATATCCTGATCGGCTAGCTCAGAGGGCGCACCTGAATCTGTGCGTATGGTCATTACGTGGCAATCGTTACAGCCAAATTGCTGAAAGAGTGCGTTGCCGGCAATCACATCGGGATCGCTCTGATTGCGCGCGCGCGGAACCCCGCCCAGTTGTTGGTAAACTACTAAGCGCTCAAGTGTGGTTTCGTCGATCTCTGGATCTATGCCAGTCTTTTGGAATAGTGGATTTGTAAGCCCCATTTCATTAAACAGCGCCGCTGTTGTTTGCCCCTCGGTTGAAACTTGCCCAGCCCGGAAGCCAAATTTTCCAATACCCTTTAATCCACTACGTCTGTCGATGACGTAGTTAGGTTTGCCTGATATGCCGTCATTATTTACATCGCTTGGATCGGCGAGCGCCAAAATCGTAGCGGAGGATATGGCGTCTACCAAGCCTGGGCCGATTACGGGTGGAGTCATGCGCAAGCTGAAACGCGTCGTGCGATGCGTGAAGCCAGGGCCTGAATAGCGAATTACAGGAAAGCGCAGACGGTACTTGGTTTTGTCTGAAGTAGGGTAGTGCCCCTCAATCTCTTTCCATGTTCCGAATAGTTTAAAACCTTTGGTTTGAGTAGGGAGCACGCCGCCCGCCCCAGGAACTGGCTTCGGGGCTCCATTGTTACTTAGACCACTCTTGGCGCTAATCTGTACAACAATAGTCTTACCGAAAGAGCCGTGATTCGAAAATTTTACCGGCCCGCGAGCGTTCTCAACATGGCAGCCGCCGCATGAGGAGTTAACAAATTTTGGTCCAACGCCCTCGGACTTAGTGAAGGCCTTATGGAAATCAGCGAATCCACTAATTTGAAGCGCACGCCGGTCGGGGTCGGTTACGTAATTTGCAGGCACTTGAAGGGCATGACGACCGGGCAAATCGCTGGTCATATTGCCACCCAAAGCTGAAACATCAATTGCATCGGCAAAGCATGTGGTCCCGATGCCGACCTGCAAGGCGACAAGAACAAGTAAATGCGCAGCGTTTGAAAGGCTTCGCTTCATAGCCATTGCTTTTAATCTGGTCTGGGGCCAACAAGCCCCATGATCCTATACTACCCTGATTTATGCAAAACGCCGAGGCCCAGCTTTATAGTGCGGACTTAAATCCACACAGTTTTGGCAATTCTTGGTCTTAAAACCTTAACGGTTTTGATTGATTAATAAAGTTGAGGCACTTGTTCAGGATCTGGCCCAGAGGCCTAAGCGGATTACCTAACAGAGATAGCTAAACTTCTGAAATGGGTACGCACTGTGCGCGACTGTGGGGAAGGCTGGGGAAGAAGAGGAAAGAAATGGAGCGGGAGACGAGGCTCGAACTCGCGACCCTCAGCTTGGAAGGCTGATGCTCTAGCCAACTGAGCTACTCCCGCCCAGGTAAATCACTGACGTGAATACCTCAGTTGGCTGTTTGCCGGGGGCAAACTTCCCAAAGGGAAAACACAGCCCAACTGAGCTACTCTCGCTCAGGAAGATGGAGATTATATCGACTTGGGCCTGGAAAACAACCGCCTGTCTAAGATTGATTTTGTTGCCCAAATATAGTGGGCGTGTGTACTGTTCTACAAGGAGATGGGGCTATGCGTAATTTAGAGTCGCGTGCGCTTGTTATAAATAAGGATCATTTGCCGCGCCCAGATTTCTTGGGGCAGGGGGTCTGTTTTCGGGAGCGTACGCCCGGAGTGGTTGTCGATACTCTGATTGTGCACTCCTGTTATGTCGACGACCGCATTATTAGGCCAGCGCGAGGTGCGCTTGCTAAGTGTGACGAGGCACTTGCGCGTGAGCTAGCTGGCGAGTGGCTAGCTGCCAAACGTGCCTTAGCTGAGTGTGGCGAGCAAAACAAGAAAGCTCAACTTGAGGAGAGGGCTAGCGAGGCTGAGTTCTATGCCCTGCATGCATTAGTAATGGCACGACATGGAGCGGGTGCACTACAGAATTTTAACAAGGATGCGATCAAAGATATTTTTGAGTTTTATGGAGTCTCAGCGCACTACCTTATTGATCGCGATGGGGCCGTATTCGAGTTCGTGGCTCCAGATGCGCTCGCCTTCCATGCGGGCAAGAGCAAGATGCCGCGTGCAGCAGATGGTCGTGAAGGTGTAAATGCATTTAGTGTTGGTGTTGAATTGTTAGCGACGGAAGTATCAGGCTTTAGTGATGCTCAGTACGCAGCGCTGAATCAGTTGGCTAAAGAAATATTAAAAATGTTTCCACTGATAAATTATTATGGGCACTCGGACATCGCAGCGGGGCGAAAGACAGATCCACATGGGTTTGATTGGTCACGGTTTGTAAAATTGCTTGGGCTGCAAAAAGGGGTGCAGCATTGGAGCGGGGAGGAAAGCTAACTCAGGGACTCGAACCCTGGACCTGCGGTTTACAAAACCGCTGCTCTACCAACTGAGCTAAGTTAGCGTATGCAGTTTTTTAGTTTCTAGAGCGCATCCAGAAATTAGTTCTCAAATGCGCTCTTAGATTGCCACGCCCCGTAAAATGGGGCTCTCAATACTAGGCCAGCCACATATCCCAGCATTTTCGGATGGCCTCTAGTTATTATCCCAGAACGGGCCTTGATAACAAGGCGAGGATTAGCACAAAGAGTGCGTAACAAAACTATATTGGCATCTATCTGTGCCTGTTGTTGATTGATTTGACGCTTTGACCCCCTAAAAGTCTGGCGCTGAGGCGTTTACAATTCTTGAGTGATCTCGCATACTGGGCGCCCGTTGCGCATGCCCATGTAGCTCAGTCGGTAGAGCACTTCCTTGGTAAGGAAGAGGTCACGGATTCGAGTTCCGTCATGGGCTCCATCACGTGTTTGGTTTTGCATTAAATGCGGCCGGATATCGGGGCGGTTGGGCTTCAATGGGTTACGAGCAGCTTTTTGTTGCTCTCATGCGCGATTGATTTGGCGAGGTTCCCGAGCGGTCAAAGGGGACAGACTGTAAATCTGTTGGCCTTAGGTCTTCGCAGGTTCGAATCCTGCCCTCGCCACCACTTTTTCTTCTACCCACTATAGGCAGATCCGCTTTGGCCAACTTCTGGGCTATTCGCATTAGAACCTTTTGCGCTGGCAAGTCACGCTAGGCAACGCGCAATAATTTCAGGTAGTTACATTGCAACATTGGCCAGCTTTTGGCTTATATGCGGCTTGGCGACCGAAGAAGCACGACTTCGTCTTTTGCTTGAGTTGATGGCTAGATAGCTTTCTGCCCCGTCCGCTGCGGTAAAAGTGCCCCAAATATTTGCCCTGAAATGAGATTTTTGCTAGTTTCGGCAGCCTACCCGTACGGACTCAAATTCGATGGGTAATAATAAGGTAAGGGTGCGTAACGAAAAGCGGGCTTCACTCTTTTGCTCCAATGTTAGGAGTTGGAGAGATCGAGCCGGTGAATTTTGATACAAACTCTAAGTTATAGTTTTTCCCAGAAAAACACAGAGTGTGCTGGAACGGCTGCACGAAATTTTTGTGAAGCCGATGATGTAGTTTTCGGTCGAGTGTATGGCGAGCGAGCGAGCAGAGAGTCAAACAACAGCGGAGAGCCGTGGTTCGTACTTATCTGCGAGCATTGCTGAGCTTAAGAAGGTAACTTTTCCGACGCGACAAGAAACCACACAGGCTACTTTGGTGACGCTTGTCATCATCGCATTTGTAGCAATCTGTTTGTTTGTCTTGGATGTGATTTTTAACCGCCTTATGGCGGCGCTTCTTTCATAAGGCAGAGATGCAATGACTGAGGGGAATGAAAATAGTGTTTCGCAACCCACAGCCGACATGGCTTCAGAGCCACGTAAGGATTTGAAGTGGTATGTTGTTCACGCGCACTCTGGCTTTGAAGTGAAGGCCAAGCAGGCGCTTGAAGAGCGTATCCGCCAGTCTAAGCTGCAAGCGCACTTCGGAGAAGTTCGCGTGCCGCAAGAGACTGTGGTTGAGCTTGTGCGTGGACAAAAGAAGACGTCCAATCGCAAGTTCTTCCCTGGCTACATCTTGGTGCAAATGGATCTTAACCAAGATACATGGCACTTAGTTAAGGAGACCCCAAAGATTACGGGTTTCGTTGGGGATGCGATGAGTCCATCGCCGCTAAGCGAGGACGAGGTTGCGCGTATAGTTTCGCAGGTCGAAGAAGGCGCTGCGTCACCGCGAGCAAAGGCAAATTTCGAGCAGGGAGAGACCGTAAAGGTAATCGATGGACCATTCACTGATTTCAACGGAACTGTTGAAGAAGTGAAACCAGAGAAGGGCAAGGTCAAAGTGTTGATCAGCATTTTCGGGCGTGCTACTCCCGTCGAGCTCGATTTTATCCAAGTAGAGAGAGTTTAAATGGCACCGAAGACCAAAGAAGTAGCAAACGTAATCAAGCTCCAGATTCCCGGCGGCCAGGCCAATCCTGCACCTCCGATCGGCCCCGTGCTCGGTCAGGCTGGTGTCAATATCATGGAGTTTTGCAAACAATTTAACGCCAAGACTCAGAAGGCACAGGGTGAGGTAACGCCGGTAATTATCACCGTCTATAAGGACCGCTCCTTTACATTTGAGCTTAAGACTCCGCCGGTGTCATATTTGATCAAGAAGACGCTTGGCATTGAGAAGGGATCGGGCGTGCCAAATCGTGACAAAGTTGGCGTGATTTCGAAGTCGCAAATTTTGGATATCGCGAAGAAGAAGATTCAGGACATGAATTGCAACGACCTTGATGCAGCATGCCGCTGTGTGGCTGGTGCTGCGCGCAGCATGGGCGTTGATGTCAAAGAATAGGCTACGCAACAGCTAGATAAGTTTTTTAGGGAAGCAGGCCATGGCTAAGGAAGGAAAAAGAATTCGGGCTCAACGCGCGAAAGTTCAAGTTGAGCAAATATATGATCTCGAACAAGCATGCGAAGTCGTGGTTAGCACGGCCTCGACAAAATTTGATGAGACAATCGATATTTCTTTGAGACTTGGAGTAGACCCACGTAAGGCCGAGCAAAACGTTCGTGGAAGCGTGGCTCTACCACATGGTCTTGGAAAGTCGATTCGCGTTGTCGTATTCGCCAAGGGCGAAAAGGCAAAGGAAGCTACTGACGCTGGCGCCGATTTTGTTGGCGCTGAGGACTTGGTCGAGAAGATCAAGGGTGGCTGGATGGATTTCGACAGTGTGATTGCAACACCGGATATGATGGTGCAGGTAGGTAAGGTTGGTAAGCTACTTGGACCCCGTGGGTTGATGCCATCACCAAAGGTTGGAACTGTCACTTTTGACATTGGAACCACAGTTAAGTCAGTGAAAGCTGGTCGTGCTGAGTTCCGTGTCGATAAGGCTGGTATTGTACATGCTCCAGTTGCTAAGGCTTCATTTGGCGCTAAGAAGGTGTTCGAGAATTTGTCGACGCTTTTGGGCGCGATTGTTAAGGCCAAGCCGAGCACCAGCAAGGGTGTTTACCTTCAGAAGGGTAGCATTTCCTGCACAATGGGGCCTGGCGTTAAGATTGATCTTTCAACGCTGCTATAGGCAAAAAGAGTTTGAGGAAAGAGGACGATCATGAATCGTGAAGAGAAGAAGACGGAAGTAGAGTTTTTGGGCAAGGCACTACATGGTGCGCAGGTAGCATTGTGCGCAGATCCACGCGGCTTGACTGTGATGGAAGTGACAGAATTGCGTAAGCAGCTTTTCAAGGCTGGCTCCGGAGCGCGGGTAGTAAAGAACTCTTTGGCACGTATCGCTGCTAAGGATGCTTTCACCAAGCGTGGCGGCAAAGACGGAGAAATCAAGAAATTCGTCGACGTTTTGCACGGCCCAAATATGCTCGTGTACTCGGATGCAGATCCGGTAGCGCCGGCGCGTGTGATTTCAGGATTCGCTAAGGACCATCAGAATCTCAAGATTAAAGGTGGCTGGGTAGACGGCACCTTTATCGATTCTGCTGGAGTAGAGACGCTGTCCAAGATGCCTGGACGCGAAGAGACCTTGGCCCGCCTGTTGGCTCTTATCGCAGCCCCAGCGACGCAGCTTGTGCGTCTCTTGGCTGCGCCGGGAACACAGGTTGTGCGCGCGTTGGAAGCACATCGCGCCAATCTTGAGAAGAAAGGAGCCTAATTTATCGAGCGTTCAACTATTTGCAGCGGCGGCTACGCGGCATAAGAACGTTCAAAGATTGGCTAGACTGAATTAAGAACTAAGTAACAGGGAAAAAGGAGAGGACCATGAGTGAAGGAACCGTATCGATGGAGCAAGTTAAGAATTTCATCAAGAATTTGTCCTTGATGGATGCAGCCAAGCTCGTTAAGGAGCTTGAGACAGAGCTCGGCGTTAGCGCCGCAGCCCCAGTTATGGCTGTTGCTGCTGGTGGCGCTGCTGCCGGTGGTGCCGCTGCTGCTGAGGAAAAGACTGAGTTTGCTATTAGCTTGGATGATGCTGGCGCTGATCGCGTTAAGGTCATCAAGGTTGTTCGCGAGATCACGGGCTTGGGCCTGAAGGAAGCCAAGGATCTTGTTGATGCAGCTCCGAAGGTCCTCAAGGAAGGCGTTGCTAAGGCTGACGCTGAAGGTTTCGCTAAGAAGCTTCAGGAAGCTGGCGCAAAGGCATCCCTTAAGTAGTAGAAATTACTACACTTTCGGGGGCTCAGCTGGAGGCATTTTTGCCAAAGCTGGGTTTTAAGTTTCGGGCGGCGGCTTTCCTAAGAGGCTCGCCGCCCGTGACTCAACAAGTGCCCTAGGCCGACCCGAATACTTTGACTCCGAAAGGGGAAAAGGGGGGCCGGCAGCTTGCAGCTGGTTGCTGCATTTGCCTATAATCCGGCTTTGTCATTAGATATTTTGCCTCGACCTGTAAGCGTTATCGACGCTTCTGATCTTGGAGCAGTTTCTGTTGGACAAGTTGAGCAGCAAGTTGAACAACAATTTGAACTCAGAGAATTTTAACTCAGCGCAGATCGTTCTTGTGGATGGCTCGACCTTGCGTCGCGCTATTGCAGAGACACGCCTGAGTCCTCAAATGCTTAGTTCTCAGAAAAATTCTAGTTCAGTCGGATCGTTTGCAGAAGCAGTAGCACGCGCACTGCTAAATTCATGGTCTGCGCTACGGTGTTGTCTTGCGATTTGCAAAACTTCAACGCAGTCGATCTTGACGTTCCAAGATGTCCGTACAGATATCCGCGCACGACTAGATGCATGTACTTTGACTAGCTTCAGTTAATTAGTTTCACAATATCACATAGGTGATCTCTTAAACAGAAAAATTATGGCATCAAAAGTTAAGACAAACCTTCGCCTTCGCCACAGCTATTCAAAGATCGGGGAAGTCACTGAGATCCCGAATCTGATCGCCATACAGCGCGCCTCTTATGAGCGCTTTTTGCAAATGAATGTCGAGCCTGAGAAGCGCGAGAATATCGGCTTGCAGAAGGTTTTCAAGTCGGTGTTCCCGATTAAAGACTACAATGGCACTGCATCGCTCGAGTTCGTGTCGTACACTCTTGGGCAGCCAAAGTATGATGTTGATGAGTGTCGCGATCGTGGCATGACTTGGGCCGCCCCGTTACGTGTCACTATTCAGTTGGTTTTGTGGGATGTTGATCCAGATACTGGCAATCGCAATTTGAGCGCATTGAAGGAAGACGTCGTTTACTTCGGTGAAATCCCGCTCATGAACGATAAGGGCACATTCATGATTAACGGCACAGAGCGCGTTATCGTGAGCCAGTTGCATCGTTCACCTGGCGTGTTCTTTGATCACGACGATGGCAAGAGCCATGTCTCTGGTAAACTGCTTTACTCTGCTCGTGTTATCCCGTATCGCGGATCGTGGATCGACTTTGAGTTCGACGTTAAAGACATTTTGCACGTTCGCATTGATCGTCGCCGCAAGCTGAATGCGACAGTGTTGTTGCGTGCGCTTGGCATGTCAGCTGATGAGATTCTTGGGTGTTATTACAAGTTTGATACAATCAACTTTGGCAAGCGTGGCTTGGTCACCAAGGCCTTTAATGCTGAGCAACTCGAAGGCCAGAAAGCGTTTCGCGAAATTAAGGTTGGCGGAAAAGTCCTAGTTAAGCAGGGCGGTCGCTTCAATCGCGCTGTGATTCGCCGCTTAAAGGAAGCCGAGGTTGATTCGATTGAAATCGATCCAGAGGGCATCGCTGGCATGGTTTCGCTCGATACGATCGTTGCGGCTCGCGAAGACGTGGTCCATCCTTCAACTGGCGAAGTCTTGCTAGAGAAGGGCGATACGCTAGTTGGCTGGGAAGTTATCAAAGAGAAGTTTGGCGCCTTCGTTGAGAAGGTAGATGAGAAGAAAGCCAAGGATGCGATGAGCAAGCTCGACGTGCTAATTCGGGCGGGCGAAACGTTTACTCCTGATAAGGTCAATTCCAAGGGTGAAGTAGTAGAGAAGGGCTCGCTCTCCCTAGTGCGCGATCACAAGGTGGACAATTTGCGAGTGCTCTATCTTGATGACCATCACATTGGCGAGTCGCTGTGGAAGACCTTGTTGACTGATAAGATGTCCGGCGAGCGCGCGGATGTTTATTCAGATTTGGCCGGTAAGCCTAATACCGACAGCTTGATTGAGATTTACCGTCGCCTACGTCCTGGCGATCCGCCACGACCTGAGACAGCTAGCGCAACATTCAAGAATTTGTTCTTCAATGGCGAGCGCTATGATTTGTCCGACATCGGTCGTTACAAGATTAATCATAAGCTTTATATTTCGCAGGGACGTGAAGCTCCTCCAATGAATCAAGGCACTCTAAGCCCGGAAGATATCCGAGAGACAGTGCGTTATTTGTTAGAGCTTAAGAATTCCAACGATCCAGTGCGCTACTCGGTTGATGATATCGATCATCTCGGAAATCGTCGTGTGCGCGCTGTTGGTGAGTTGATCGAGAATCAGTATCGAATTGGTCTAGTCCGCATGGAGCGCGCCGTGAAGGAGCGCATGGGAATGCAGGACATCGACACGCTAGTGCCGCAGGATCTTATTAACTATAAGCCAGTAGCAGCAGTAGTTAAGGAGTTCTTCGGATCTTCGCAGCTATCGCAGTTTATGGATCAGACCAATCCGCTTTCGGAAGTTACCCATAAACGCAGACTGTCGGCATTGGGACCCGGTGGTTTGACTCGTGATCGTGCCGGATTCGAAGTTCGCGACGTTAACCCAACTCACTACGGAAGAATCTGCCCAATTGAAACTCCTGAGGGTCCGAATATCGGTCTTATCGCGTCTCTAGCTATTTACGGGCGCATTAACGAGTTCGGGTTTGTTGAGACTCCATATAGAGTGGTCGACAACCAGAATCGTGTAACCGAGGATATTGTGTATCTTTCAGCGCTTGAAGAAGAGCGTGAGACAATCGCCCAGGCTTCCGCCACGTTGGGTAGTGATGGGCGCTTTGAGGATCCAGCAGTTCCGTGTCGCCGTAACGGTGAATACGTGCTCGCCAACTCTCAAGAGGTTTCTAAGATGGATGTGAGTCCAAAGCAGATTGTATCTGTAGCTGCGGCTCTTATTCCGTTCCTTGAGAATGACGACGCTAACCGCGCGCTGATGGGTTCAAACATGCAGCGCCAAGCGGTGCCGTGCATGCGCACACAAGCTCCCTTGGTGGGAACTGGTATCGAAGGCATTGTGGCTCGTGACTCTGGCGCAACAGTTGTTGCGAAGCGTAGCGGTCGAGTGATGTCTGTTGATGCTGATCGCGTAGTGATCAAGGCTGATAAAACTACCGATGATTCGCTGGATACAGGCGTTGATATTTACAACCTAGTAAAATATCGCCGTTCCAATCAAAACACTTGCATCAATCAGCGCCCGATCGTGAGACCGGGAGAGAAGATTGATGCTGGAGAGGTAGTTGCTGACGGTCCGAGCACAGAAATGGCTGAGTTGGCCCTTGGGCAGAACGCTCTGGTCGCCTTCATGCCGTGGAACGGCTACAACTTCGAAGACTCGATTCTGTTGAATGAGAATATGGTGAAGAAGGATTACTTTACTTCAATCCATATCGAAGAGTTCGAGTGCGTTGCTCGTGATACAAAGCTAGGCAAAGAGGAAATCACACGCGATATCCCTAATGTTGGTGAAGAAGCTCTTAAAAATCTAGACGAGTCCGGTATCATCCGCATTGGTGCTGAGGTTAGACCTGGGGACATATTGGTCGGAAAGATCACACCTAAGAGCGAAACTCAACTTAGCCCGGAGGAAAAGCTATTACGAGCAATTTTCGGCGAAAAGGCCGGAGAGGTGCGCGATACAAGTTTGAAGCTCCCACCGGGTGTAGAGGGAACAATCATCGCTGCTCAGGTTTTCTCACGTAAGGGAACTGACAAGGATGAGCGTACTCTAGCCATCGAAAAGCGCGAAATCGCGCGTATCGAGCAAGACCAACGCGATGAAATCAAGATTTTGCGCGATGCTGCTCTTAAGGAAGTTAAAGAGCTTTTGGTCGGCAAGGCTACATCAGCCAGATTGGTTGATGAGAAACGAAATCAGTTAATCGCCAAGGGCGACATGATTACCGATCAGGCGCTTGAGACAATTCCGTTTGAGTATTTGCGTGATATTCAGATTGGCGACGAGGCAGTTCAAGAAACTGTAAATCGCATCGTTGTACGTACAGGCCAGCTAATCAATAACAAGCGTGCCTTCTTGAATGAGAAGATCAAGCGCTTGAAGGAAGGCGATGAGTTGGCGCCTGGTGTAATCAAGATGGTCAAGGTGTTCGTGGCCATTAAGCGTAAGATCCAAGTGGGCGATAAATTGGCGGGCCGTCACGGAAACAAGGGCGTGCTTTCCAAGGTTGTACCGCCAGAGGATATGCCGCATTTGGCTGATGGAACCCCAGTTGATGTCGTGTTGAACCCGTTGGGTGTGCCATCACGTATGAACGTGGGTCAGATCTTGGAGACGCACCTAGGCTTTGCTGCCTGGATGCTTGGTCAGCGTACGCATGACTTGTTGGATAAGATTGTTGATCCATACACAGGTGCTGAGCGTGCTGGCGTAAATCCAGAAGAGCGTAAGAATATTGTAGCGCAGTTGCGTGACATGCTTACGCGAGTCTTCAGGGACGCTAAGACAAGCAAGTGGATCTCAGGATTGTCGGACGACGATATTTTACGCTTAGCGCGGAAAGAGATTAGCGGCATGCACGTTGCTTCGCCGGTCTTCGATGCTGCGCATGAGCCAGAGATTCGAGATCTGTTAAAGTATTCAGGTCTTGATGAGTCGGGGCAGGTAACTCTGTACGATGGTCGCACGGGTGAGGCGTTTGCTGAGAAGGTCACAGTCGGCATCATGTACATGCTGAAGTTGGATCACTTGGTGGACGACAAGATTCACGCCCGTTCAATTGGACCATACTCTCTTGTTACGCAGCAGCCTCTTGGTGGTAAGGCCCAATTCGGAGGTCAGCGTCTTGGAGAAATGGAAGTTTGGGCGCTGGAAGCTTATGGCGCAGCATACACGCTTCAGGAGTTCTTGACCGTTAAGTCCGATGACGTAGCCGGTCGTACGCGAATGTACGAGTCGATCGTCAAGGGCGAGCATGTCCTTGAGCCAGGATTGCCAGAGTCCTTCAACGTTATGATGAAGGAACTGCAGTCACTTAGCCTCGACGTAGAACTAGTAGAGGGTAAGGAGGAAGGAGAGGGCGAGCAGGTAACTCCGGACAGTGAGGCCGCGGGAACACAAGCAGGGGCGGTAGGGGCTTAATCGCTCCACGCCCGCTGCCCAGTTTGATGGTAATGATTTTAGTTTAGCTCTGGTAGAACACTATGGACGATCTATTTAGCTTGTTTGAAAAGCCGAAAAACCCAATCAAGTTCAACGCGCTTAAGATTTCTCTGGCTAGCCCAGAGAAAATTCGTAGTTGGTCCTTCGGCGAAGTAACCAAGCCGGAGACAATTAACTACCGTACGCTCAAGCCAGAGCGCGATGGATTGTTCTGCGCAAAAATTTTCGGTCCAGTTAAGGACTATGAATGTATTTGCGGAAAGTATAAGCGTCTTCGTCATCGTGGCGTAGTCTGCGAGAAGTGCGGTGTCGAAGTCATCCAATCTAAAGTGCGACGTGAGCGCCTTGGCCACATCGATCTAGCCGCCCCAGTAGCGCACATTTGGTTCTTGAAGAGTCTTCCTAGTCGTATTGGAACTGTGCTCGATATCACTTTGCGTGATCTTGAGAAGGTTCTTTACTTCGAAAGCTATATTGTCACCGATACGGGCAAGTCTGAGCTTGAGTACGGCGAACTACTCACCGAGAAGGAGTATCGCCAGGCACGTGAGAAATATGGTGCGGGCTTCACAGCTGGTATGGGTGCGGACACCATCCTCGAGATGTTGAAGAAGATCGAAGTCGACAAATTGAGCAAGCAGCTGCGTGAAGAGCTGCGCAATGTTACATCCGAGGCTAAGAAAAAGAAGGTAGCCAAGCGCCTAAAGGTGCTTAGCTCATTCCAACAGAGTGGTAATAGTCCAGAATGGATGATTTTGACTGTTGTTCCGGTGATCCCACCAGATTTACGGCCGTTAGTGCCACTTGATGGTGGACGTTTTGCCACAAGCGATTTGAATGATTTGTATCGTCGTGTCATTATCCGCAACAACCGCTTGAAGCGGCTGATCGAGCGCAGTGCGCCAGACATCATTATTCGCAATGAAAAGCGCATGCTTCAGGAGTCAGTAGACGCCTTGTTCGATAATGGTCGACGTGGCCGAACAATCACTGGACCAAACAAGCGTCCATTGAAGTCATTGAGTGACATGTTGAAGGGTAAGGGCGGGCGTTTCCGTCAGAACCTACTTGGTAAGCGCGTAGATTACTCTGGTCGTTCAGTTATCGTCGTTGGCCCAGAGCTGCGTTTGCACCAGTGTGGGTTGCCTAAGAAGATGGCACTCGAACTCTTCAAGCCCTTTATTTATAACAAGCTTGAAGAGCGTGGTTATGTAACTACCATCAAGAGTGCAAAGAAGATGGTGGAGAAAGAGAAGCCAGTAGTGTGGGATATCCTTGATGAAGTAATTAAGGAGCATCCGGTGCTGTTAAATCGCGCACCAACTCTCCATCGTTTAGGTATTCAGGCCTTT
>JAIBBV010000059.1 GCA_019694465.1 Oligoflexia bacterium | reverse complement strand
CGAGATTTCTTCTGGCGCAGTGGAAATTTCAGTTTCAACACGTGGCGCAACGGGTGGCTTAGCAGCTGGCTTTCCAACCAAAATATGGGCCGCTGGAATACTAGCTACGCCGGTTGAGGAAATACCGGCCGCCACAGGCTCAGGCGTTTTGGCTGCCGCGCCATTGCGATGTTCGGTGCTAGAGGCTGCTTCATGTGACTCCTGTTGCTCTGGATCTACTGCTGTAGCCGTAGTTGCCGCTGGCTCCTCATCTACTTCTTCAATGTAGGCAGAGAGTGGATCCACCTCTTCTTCCTCTTGCACCATCTGCTGCGGAGCAGCTGTGGGTGCAGGTGGAGCAACGACTTCTGTTCTAATTGGCGCTGCAGGCGTTGGCGTCGCTCGCACGGGGGCGACTGGCTCTGGAGCTTCTTCCTCATTGCGTAACTTACTTACAGCAGAATTCAGCTCGCTCTGTGGCTGGGACATAGTACGCTGTCTGACGCGCCCGCCCTTTTTATCCTGTTCACCAGCCTCCGGAGTGGCGTTAGCATCCAAGCCCGCGCCGCACATTCTGCAACGTGTCGACACAGCAGGCACTAAACTGCGACAAGAAGGGCAGCGCACAAACGTCAGCTCTGTACTATCGGTTGCCATGATGCATGACTCCTAAAAAATCCTAAAACCCCACTTAGCGTAAAAGCGGAACAATTAAACTTAAAACCATCGCCGCCAACAGTGGCAGCGCTACAGCTATAAACAACAACATCACTCGTCCGAAAATACTCAAGCTACGGTATAGCCGCACCAAGCGCTCAACAAAGCTACGCCTGGTTTCTCCCACGTCGCGACCCTCTCCGACATTTAACCCAGCCAAGGTTCCAACAACCTCAGCAAGCTCTCGTGCTGGATCAGGCCGCGGAGGCTGCTTGTCTTTGATGAAAGTGTTGACGGCCCCATGCGAGGCAGCAAAAGCTTGCTCTTGTTCTTGATTGAAGCACACCGCAACTGTGATGTTGCCACCAAAATCCAGCACCATCGGCTGATCTGGCACATCAATCGAATCGCCCCGCTTCATCACCCCACCATCATAGGCAGTTCCATTTGTGGATTGATCTAGTATAGAGAGCGAGCCATCGCGCGTCATAATCACAGAGCAGTGATGACGCGACACGTGCGGCGCACCTAACCACATGTCGTTCACCGGATCACGCCCTATCTTAATGGTTGACCCGGGTTGGATTACTAAGCGCGCCGGGCGTGCAACTTCTGAAATCGCTAACAGCACTGGATAGGTATCCTGAACCGCCGCCGGCACCTTGTACATTTCGCTCGGAATACTTGCAGCGCGCGCTATCTGATCTTCCGATGTTACGCCAAATATTGAAATTTCGCGTCCAAGCACTATCGGAACGCCAGCTGGCACGCTCACTCGACCTGATATCTGCTGTTGATTAACAAAAGTGCCATTGGTTGAACCAAGATCCTCGATCCAGAATTCACCGTTCTCGTAGCCCATCCGAGCATGACGAGCGGATACGTCAGCAGCATCCAGACGTAATGCACACTGCTTTGAACGCCCGATGTAAATGGGCTGGGCGTTAACGAATGACACGACCAGAGGAGTACTGCCCCGCACGACCACCGCTGGAAAAAGCGGCGAAGAGGTAGCACAAACCTGACGCAACACCCGCACACCCGCGCGGTCTGGCGGCTCACCATCGCGAACAATTAAATCTGAATCCAAAGCTGTGACATTTAGCTTTACGGGGCCGAGATCGATGAAGGCGGTCCCATCGTAGACACCCTCAAAATTCTTTGGCCCTTGAGTCTCGTCCCGCACGCCGACTGCCTTGCAGCGAAAGCGTCGGCCTAACTCGCGCAGAAGGCGCAACTGAAAGTTGAGCGCGCGCATATCCTCAACAAATACATGCGCATACTCCGTTCCGCCCACAATCGCCTGGGGACGGCGCTCGAAGACCATTACTGGCCTGGACACTCCGTCTTGAAAACCAATCTCAAGCGCAAACATAGGCAAACACTAAAAATTTGGCACAACCCCATCAGAGCCAATGCAGCACGCCGCTGCTACTTTGGCCGCTATAGTAGGAGAGCACTGTACGCCAATAAGATCCAAGATTTCAAACTCATGCAGCTTCTTGCGCTCGTCCATGTTCCCCCTTGTAAGCCCCAAAATGGTCCACCAAGCCGCACACTAGGCTCGGGACATCACGTCGCATCGCGGACTTACGATAGCGCGACCGGGTGCGATTTAAGACAAACCCAATGAGTTTTGTCTAATTTATGGGTTATGCGCAAAATTCGCTTCGGTGCCACCACTAGCCGGTAAGAGTCTAAAACTACTCGCTAAAGTGCTTTTAGTTGGGTCTGGCGAATGAAACATCGTCTCGCCACATCTCCCATTCGCCACCAAAGGCAGCACAAATTAGGTAACTTTCGGAACGGGGCTAGCATCAATTATTATGAGAAGGTTAAGGTTTTGAAACTTTATCGGAAATCCTCGTGTATGAAAAAAATTCTGATTATAGACGATGACATGACCGCGCTCGACATCGTGGATTTCCTATTTGAAGACAAGGGCTTTGAGGTAGTTCGTCGCGCCGATGGAGTTTCGGCTCTTGAGTGCGTTGATGATGTAAAGCCAGATATAATTTTGATTGACCTTATGATGCCTAAGATGAACGGCCAAGAATGTGTTAGGCAAATCCGTGGTCGCGGCTTAGAGCAGCCCATCGTCGCTTTTACAGCAGTCGACGATCCAGAGATTCATCAAGAAGCGATTGAGGCCGGATGCAATTTAGTGCTTACCAAGCCTTGCAAGCCTGCGACCCTTGTAAAGCACATCGAAGGGTTCCTAGCCAAGGGCGCCTAAACGCTTGCTGCGAATAGCTCTCGGGGGAGTTAGCTCCCGCGATAAAACCGTCCTAAGCTTACTCAACGGGCTAATATATTGAGTGAAAAGCGGAGCGCTGTGCTTCATTGCTACGCGGTCCTCCTCGCGCGCCACCAGCCCTCAGCTGCACTTAACACTACTTGGCGACGACCTGAAAAAAGATCTTACCAACAATTAATTCGTCACCTTCCTTCAGGTCGTACTTGACGCCTCGCTCAAGACGAGGGCCACGATTAATGAAAGTTCCGTTCATGCTGCCAATGTCTTCAATGGTGACCTTTTCACCGGCACGCTCAATAACAGCGTGCTTACGAGACACCTTGGCATCAATGTCATCCTTCTCAAGATCAACCTCAGGGAAGGATCCAGAGTCAGGATCCCAGCGTCCAACTAAGTTAGAGCCCTCTTCAATTGAGAACTCCTTTCCCTGACTTGGTCCGCGCGAAACAACCAGCTTCATGTGCAAGCAACCGAAAACACAAAAAATTTCCAAAAGCC
Organism: Oligoflexia bacterium; assembly: GCA_019694465.1. Taxonomy (GTDB): domain Bacteria; phylum Bdellovibrionota_C; class UBA2361; order UBA2361; family JAFLCA01; genus JAIBBV01. The sequence continues at coordinate 18,294 of JAIBBV010000059.1, read as the reverse complement.
AAACTTAGCCTTGGTGCATCAAAATAACGGATCCTTGAAACATCATCGGCATTCTATGATAATGAGGAAAGTATTTTTGAACATCCCTTTTCTCAAGCTTATAGCCATGAGTTCAAGGGGTTAGATCCTTGGGCACCCTTGCCTGCTTTGGTTTAGGGAGATCGGGGGCTTAAGGTATGGGCTGTGACCTGCCAAGTGGCGGTGTCATAGCCATAAATAGAACATAGTTTTCAAGTTTCAAACGTGAATCAGGTTATCCATCAGTTCGAAAGACCCGCTACCACGGCGTATAGCGCTGCAGCACAGCGGTCATCAAGAATTGCATTTCCATTGAGGAAAGAGTTTTTCGCCACAAGCCAAGATATTGGTAGGGCTACGGCACTACCTAGCAGCGGCAGAAGCTCCCCTCGCCTGGTTCCATCTCGAGGAAAAATTTTATGGACCGGCGCATGCTCATCAACGCGACTGACCCAGAAGAGTGTCGCATCGCGATTGTCGAAGACGGAAATATAGTAGAACTCGAAGTCGAGTCTAACGTAGGCGGCAAGCTCAAAGGTAACATCTACAAAGCCAAGATTTCTCGTATCGAGCCAAGCTTACAGGCAGCTTTTATCGATATTGGGACTCAGCGTAACGGCTTCTTACAGATAAACGACATCCACCCAGCCTACTTTAAGACCGGCCGTCATTCAGACCGCAATCCAGGTCGCGCGCGCATTCAAGATGTACTTGAGGCCGGACAAGAGCTAGTAGTGCAGGTCGTCAAAGAGGAGCGCGAAGCCAAAGGGGCTACTCTTACCACTTACCTTTCACTTCCTGGACGCTACCTGGTGGTGATGCCCGGGAGCGATCGAGGCGGGATCTCCAGAAAGATTAGCGATTCCGATCAAAGATCACGCTTACGAAAGTTAACTCAAGAACTCGAAGTTCCTGCCGGCATCGGCATGATAATTCGCACAGCCGGTCTCGATCGCTCACAAAGTGAGCTTTCACGCGATCTTTCGCTGCAACTTAAACTTTGGGAAAAAATTGTTACCGCCTCACAGTCAGCGGTTTGCCCACAACTCCTATATAAGGAAAGCGATTTAGCAACTCGCGTTATTCGTGATTATTTTACACCAGAAATTCGTGAAATTCTGATCGATGAGCCGGACACATTCAACCGCGTCAAAGAGTTTGTTGGCGAAGTAATGCCTCGCTACAGATCGCGCGTACGCCTTTACGAAGAAAAGCAGCCAATGTTTTCCTCCTTTGGAGTGGAGGAACAGGTTGAGGAAACGCTTAGACGTGAGGTCAAGTTGCCATCCGGTGGTGCTATCGTAATAGACTCACTTGAAGCCCTGGTGGCCATAGATGTTAACTCCGGGAAGGCCACAGCTGGAGAGAATATAGAGGACACGGCTTACCGCACAAATTTAGAAGCAGCTGATGTGATTGCACAGCAGTTACGACTACGCGACTTAGGCGGACTAATTGTCGTCGATTTTATTGACATGCTAGACAAGCGCCACCGCGCGGCAGTAGAACGACGCCTGGCAGACGCTCTTAAGACTGACAAGGCGCGCGTAGAAATTGGACATTTGTCGCAGTTTGGGCTGCTTGAAATGTCGCGCCAGCGCTTACGGGCTTCACTTTCAAGCCAAAGCCATGTGGCTTGTCCGCACTGCCGAGGGCTTGGAAAGCTGAAGAATACTGAAATTGTCGCGCTTGAGGTGCTTAGAAAGATTCAAAACGCGGTGATCGTTGGGCACGTTAGCTCAGTCAAGGCACGTCTATCACCGGCGCCGGCACTGTTCTTACTGAACCACAAGAAGCAAGAGCTAGCGCGACTCGAAGAGCAAAGCGGTGGGAAAATCTTGATTTTAGCTGACGGACGTCTACGCTCCGACGAGTATGAGTTCGAGATGGACTCGACTCGTGTAGGAACAGCCAGCATCGAGCAAGCTCGCACCGCTCCAGCAGCAGCCAGTGCCGCCAAGGAGAAAGACGAACAAGATCGAGAGCCACAGCGGCTTATAGATGAGGACGAAGAGGAGTCAGTGGCGCAGGCGGCCCGTCGTAGGGCGCAAGCACAGGGGGCGACCTCAGAGCCTGAGGCTGAAGACGGCGGGTCTCCAAAGGCAGCTGCCGATTCAACCGACGAGTAACGGAAAAGTTCTGTCCCTTTACGGAACGGTTATTCTGTGAATCATTAACGATTCCGGGTTGTTGGAATTCAACTCCTCTGCTAGCTTGAGGCTAAGAGAGCTCAAATTGCTTCTGCTGTTGTGTTGCAGGGATTTTTTGAGCGAGCACTAAAAATCTGTCCCCTAAACACCGGATGGTCTCTTTTAGTACTCGCGCAGCCTGAGCAGTGCCTGATTTTAGCGCTCTTTTTAGTGGCAGGTTTAACTGTCCAGGTTCGTATGTGCTGGGGTTTGCTGTGGAACGTCCACAAAGAGTAGAGGTCTCACTTCGCCAAGAGCTGTCCAGATTAGCTCGCTTTGGAGCTAATATTGTCGATGCTCATAGCTGCTTCATTCTGCTACCATCTGCGGTACTCGACCTCTTTGCAAGTCGAGTTAGCCTTGGAGCGCCTAACTTAAAAAACTCATATCGCTCTGATTTGCTGGAATTAGCCGGCTATCATTCACTTAGTAACGACATAGTACCCGGCTGCATTATCCCTGGGGAAAGCGGACTATTAGGGTGGGTTGCCAAGCATCAGCGCCCAATTCACGTCTCACCCTTCGAGCACGATTCACGCACGTTAGGCACATATGCTCACGACCAGCAATTAAAGAGCTTCATGGGCGTGCCGATTAGCGTGCGCTGTAGCGCACAGGCTGACCTTACCCATACCGGAGTAGTTGCTTGTGACAGCAAGAAAGCCTTCGCCTTTTCCAAGCTACAAGGCAAGCTGCTAGAGGAGTTCGCCGCGCAAGTTTCTGAAACTGTACAACTACACGCAGCACTTCTTGAAAACCGCGAGCCCCAACAAAACTGGATTGGATTCTTAGAGCGAGCACATCAACTTGCTGATGCACTCAGCATGGAGTCGATAGAAATTCTGCGCATACGTTTTCAAAATGCATCCAATATTGAGACACGTTATGGAACGTCTCGGCTCTGGGAATTGTATGAGCAAGTGGAGCGTCTAATTCAGCAAGCGCTACCGCCGCACTTTCCCCTACTGCGCCTCCCAACTGGCGAACTGCTCTTGGTGCTGGACAATATGATGACCAGTTTCTATGAGGCAAAAATTTCAGCTATCTGCTCGCACCTATCGTCGTCACGCGGCGCCCTACAGCCTAGCTTTATTAAGCGTTCGTGGAAGGAGAAGGGCTGCCGCAACGCTCCAATTGAAGAGCTGATTTCACGTAGCTCGGAAAGCAGTGAAACAATAGAACTTCAGAGAGGTATGGTCTATGAACACCGCCGGGCTTAGTGTCCCATTCCTGCGTCCGTTCACCCTTAGTTCTGGAACCGTTGAATTTCTGCGCAGCTTTTGGTCTGCCGATTTGGCGATGGATTTGGGAACTGCCAACACTCTTATCTACGTTAAAAATCGCGGCATAGTGCTGAATGAACCATCAGTAGTTGCAATAGACGAAGATACAAATAAACCACTCGCCTTAGGTCATTCAGCCAAGGAGATGTTTGGGAAAACATCGCAAGCCATACGCTGCCTACGCCCAATGAAAGATGGCGTAATCGCAGATTTTGAGATGACCACGCTGATGATTAGTCACATGCTCGGACAAGTCACAAAGCGTTGGAGCCTACGCCGCCCACGTATAGTTATTGGCGTCCCTTCCGGGATAACGCAAGTCGAGAAAAAAGCGGTGATTGATGCAGCCCTGAGTTCTGGAGCCGCCAGAGTGATGCTAGTTGAAGAACCCATGGCTGCTGCGCTTGGCGCAGGCCTACCCGTGGAACGGGCGGTTGGGAGCATGATCGTAGATATAGGTGGTGGAACTACAGAAGTAGCGATCCTTAGCATGAACTCAACAGTCTACTCGCATAGCATTAGAGTTGCGGGCGATGAATTAGACGAGGCCGTACAGCGCTCACTGCGCCGCAGTTTCGGCCTGCAAGTTGGCATCTTTGAAGCTGAGCGCATTAAGTTACTGCTGGGCTCGGCCCTACCCAGTGGCAATCCAAGATCACTTACTGTATTTGGCCGTGATGCCAGTACCGGCGTGCCACGCCAGGCGGAGATCAGCGATGACTTCATCCGCGGGGCAATCTCTGAGCCTGTCAGCGCAATAATCTCATCGGTTGTAACCGCCCTGGAACAGGCAACTCCCGAATTGGCGCAGGACATTGTCGCCCAAGGGATACACCTGGCTGGTGGTGGAGCTCTGCTGCGTGGCCTGACGGAACGCCTTCAGCGCGAAACTGGGATTCGATTTTATAGAGCAGCGGATCCTCTTAGTTGCGTAGTGCGCGGCGTTGGCAGGATCGTAGAAAACATCAAAGAGATGAAGGCGCTTTGCATCGCCACCTAATGCCTTATCTATAGTGGCTTCCAAAAAGTAATTGCCTCAAGAAAGTGGGCATCTGAGATATTAATGCACTGGGATATGATGATAAGTTACACCTTAAGGTCGCACCTCCGGCAGACCAGAGCTAGAATTGATTACCGCTCGCTTGGCTTACGACAGTAAATTTCGGCAAGCACCCTAATCCACATGGCTTAGCATAAATGTTTTGAGTCAAAATTCGCTGCAAGCTACTCGGTGTTCTCAGTCGCCTGCCAAGGAAACAGCCCACAAATTATGCCGCTGACGAGACTCTCTGAGTCTTTGCAGTAATATGCATCCAAGTAGCACGCACAAGGTTAGAACGCATACAGCACGCCAGAGCAAACTAGGTTCAAAAGCCGCCCACTCAAAATCAGAACAGTACCGCAGCCCCAAGCGTGACCAATCTAATAACGCAGCAAGGTATCGCAACGGAAATTCAACCCCAAGCAATGACACCAAGACACACGGCAGTCCTATGTCGCAGGCCAGCACTGAGACAATTGGCGCTACTATTGGATTTAATATAAGTCCGATCAGCGAAATTTGGGGGAACCAGCACAAACAAACTAGCATCGAGCTGAGGGAAGCCAAGGTACAAGCATAAATGGAGCGAGCAATTGCATTCGACAATGGTGCTGTTTCAGCCAGCAAGATTCCGCTGAGCGCGGCAAAGGTAAGCTGTGTGCCGACATCCAGAAAGCACGCTGGCCATAAAATATTTATACCGAAAAGGGCTAGCAGTAGAGACTGCGCTGGGCTGCCGCGCGACTCAAAGGTCCAACACCATACAACGCAGGCCACTGCCACGAAGGCGCGCGTCGCTGAGGTCTCAAAATCCGTGACTGCTACCGCGACAAAGGATATTAGTAGCCCAAGTTGTGCACATATTGGTCGCAACATTCGGCTACCATGCAGGCTTTGAAATCTAGCGATGATCCACCGCAATAGAGTTAATAGCGACACAAACAGAATTGTTATTTGATGCCCCGACAACACCGTTAAATGTGCCAAGCCAGCTCTACGGAACGATTCCTCCGTCTCATCGCTCAACACGTCACGAAAGCCCAATAACAATGACAGCACTAAGCCAGAGCGCTGCCCTGGCCCTAGTATCTTCTCCACATTCGCACGCAGAGATTCACGAAATCGAGCGAGTAGAGATTGAGACTCGCGCAGGGGTTGTGAAATATAGCGCAACTTGCAAGTTCCAGATTCACCGTGCCGCAGGCCGCGTTGCTCGAAAGAAAATGGCCAATACCCATTTGTAAAAGTGCGCCAAGCTCCGCGCACCACAACCGCACTGCCCTGCTTTAGCTTTGACGCATTGCGCCATGGTAAGTAAATAGCCCTGCACAGGTAGTAGCCTTTAGCCGGAATAGTTTCTGGCGATTCCTTTGAACGCTTATCTAGAACCAACTCTTGCAATAAGCGTAGTGGAATCTCAATTCCTCCCACTCGACGAAAGCGAGGCTCGCCGACAACAACTGCTACAAACGAAGTGTCTGAGCGGGGATAATTTCCATGGGACCAAAATTCATTTAATGGAAATGCTGAGCAAGCACCCGCTGCAAGCGCGACAAAAAACAACGCACGCGCGCCAAGCGCAAGTAGCAGTCCCATAACAGCTAGGGACATCGCTATTACTAGAGGCACAAGCGGCATCAGTCCGTGGAAGAAAAGTAGCTGACCCAGCAAAAAACTGGGCACGATAAGCAGACTAGGAGTAGTGGATCGCCAACGCGCTAGGCTGCGCTTCCAAGCAGTTGGCACTGATATTGTTTTTCCCACCTTTCCGACCTCAAAGATTCAAGGCATGCTGCTAAAGTATGACTTGGCGAAGCCTGCTCCACCCTATTTGTTCGGCTCTTGCATGCCTGTGTTGCTTCAGCGCCTGCCACTACTCACTAGCTTCGCCGTCCCCGCTAAAAGAGGCGGCTACTGTTCAACAGCTGCGGGAAACATACGGAGAAGTAGACTCAAGCTTTGAACGGGAATACTTGCTAAGCATTACGAGCCGACTAACGGCTTCCGGAATACTGGGAAAGCTTAAGCCAGTAGTAATGCTCATCAACAACGCCGAGCCAGTAGCAGGCAGCTTTGCAAGCGGCACAATAGTCGTTTCTCGCGGGCTACTCTTAGACCTTAAAAGTGAGGGAGAGTTAGCTTTTGTACTTGCCCATGAGATGGCACATATCGCGTTGGGGCACCGAGCTGAAGGTTCCACCGAAAAAGTCTCTGTGGCAGAACTTGCTGCCGACCGCCTTGGATTAGCCTTGATAGCTCGATCTAACTATGACCCACGAGTTGCGGTTTCTGCCCTACTACATGCCTCGCCAGCCGAGACGTTTTGGCTAAGTTCAGAAAGCTACCCAAGCGTACAGGAGCGTACTCAACAGCTTCAGCGTATGATAGCAGCGTCCGGCTGGATGCCTCCAGGCACCATAAACTCACGCGATTTCGACAGGTTACAGACTCGCCTGAAGCTGCTTAGCTAGACATTGCAAGCGCCAATCTATCTTTAATGGGACAGACCAGACACTTTTAAAAGGGTAATCAGAGATGGCACTTGGACAGGCCGTCAATTTATTCACTTTCTCTGAAGCAGTTTCAATACTTAGGCTGATTTATGGGAGACAGAATATTCAGCCCTATATCTGCCTTGGGGGAAGATTGGGCGACTAAAGGGGAACAGTAATGGTTACTCAGATCAGGCACTGGATTGCCGTGCGCGAACTTCTAGCGCTTGCCAACAAGGCTTCACTGGTAGACTTCGATCCTGACGCAGTTGTGCGGATGTTACATAGTTTCGCACGCTCTAGCTCGGGTAGTAATAAAGGCAGCACGCATCTGACATCGAGCCAGCTTACACAGGCCCGTGAGGCAGTGATTAGAATTTGGGAACTTTCGCGGCAACAATACATGTCGGACAACTCTAGACGTGCACGCTGGCATCTCGCGATGGCTAGCTGCAGCTGCATGTACGAACAGCTGCATGAGATCATTGATTTGAAACTGCGTGATCAAGCCTTAGCGCGCAAGGCAGCCTAGCTGCTTCCTACTATTTTTCTGTTGGGAGCACGCCATAACTAGTCGTTTAATTGCAATGGTCGCTATTCGATCTGACAAACAGTGTCAGACATTAATGTAGCTAATTAGAAACCAAGCAGCGCACAGCGCCTGTTTCATCAAATACAGATTTCTACATTTTAATGGATAGAGCCTAGCAATTCTACTCCCTTTCAAATTGCACAGATAGCTGAGCTAGCCTAATAAATGGGCTAAGCCGTGCGCCTGTGAATTGCCACGCCCGAAAAGTCTGGACCGCAATACTAAGCGGGCCTCGTCTTCAGCATCTATGATGCTACTTGTAGCTTATCAGATAAACAGCCTACCTCGTCATTAGTGCGGAACGCACATACAGTTAGTAGCGCAAAGTAGTGCCGCGATCCAGCGCCGAGCGGCAGTCGCAATCAATAAATACAACGTATTTAATTGGACTTATAGGACATTCAAGTGCAGGAATTTTCTATCAGCGCAACTTATCTTGCGGCGTAGTAGTACCTCCTGCGCATTAAGAAAATCTATTAGCGGGCGAAACGCACACACGACACGTAGGCAAGTCGTTGATTTTGCTAGCTCTCCAATTGGTGTCATAAGCGCCGCTTATCCTTCCGTGCACCGGCACAGTTCTTGAATAGATTAGCTATCGATCTGAGGGTTGTTAGTAGTCGGGTTTTAAAAGTGCACTTTTCAAAAAAACTTCAATTTTGCCTGATAGCAATTGTTGTAGGAGGCGCCATCCTCGTCTCCATTCCCTCTATTGCGCTCGCCGCTCCTCTCTCCATCAAAAAGAGCTCAGTTATCACGAGAAAGCGCCTGCCACCAAAACACCAGGTAGCTCTTTGCTATACTAAACAAAACGACATCAAACTTGCCTGGCAACTACAACCTAAGAGCCAAAACGGTAGGTATAGCATCGGACCGATTAGCTTATCGAACCTGCATACCCAACTTACGCTGACCCAAAAGGCCTATAAAGTTGAGAAGAGGGACAGCGCCAAAAAAGTATTAGCAAAGCGAATTTATATTCTTGAAATAACGTTGATTGCTTTGGAGGACTTCTTCAGAGGTTGTGTTAGCAAGCTAACTGGGACCTCATCGACGCCTACTCCCACAATCACAGCAACATCAACCCCAACCAACACAACAGTCCCAACAATCACCAGCACTGCGACGCCAACTATAACCTTTACGCCTACTGCCACTTATACGAACACCCCTTCCCCTAGTGCGAGCGCCACCCCAACCCCTACAAGCACAGGAACGCCGACGCCACGAGCGACAAACTCTCCGACCCCTAGCCCAATTCCAACCAACACCCCAACTCCAAGACCAACTAACTCACCGACTCCTAGCCCTACCCCTGGAGGCCCGACTATAAATGTGCAAGCCAATTTTAATAGAGTCGAAGGCCCAGCTCCTTTGTTTATTACCATGGATGCTACCCAAACTACTGGGCTGCAAAATGGCCCACTAAAAGCGGACTTTCTCACCGTTTTTGATGCAACTGGAGTAGATCCGAGCAATACCACTAGCTACAAGCGCGGCGCCTTTAACGGCCATGTATACACTAGACCAGGAACATACTACGTGCGCGTCTATGTTGAATCAGGAGGGATTAGAGGCGAATCAAGCGTGCAAACAATCGTCGTTCATGATCCTAGTTCCTACTATGCTTCAACTTATTGCTTCTCCAATAGCGTTAGACGCAACTTCACGGCTTGCCCCAATACAGATTCTCGCTACCACATTGTTACCGACAATTTCCAAAGCGCATTGAATTATGGGGCGCCTTATAGCAGGCTTCTTTTTGATGCTGGATCAAGCTGGAACATCACCTCGGTCCAGGCACAAGGCACAGGCCCGCAGCATATTGGAAGTTACAGAGAAGCAACCGCTCCACTCAGTCAACGCCCACGCCTAATTTCCAGTGCACAGGGCTATTCCTCAGCAGTCAGCCTAGCAAATCAGTCCAATATTATATTCACCGGTTTTCAGATTACCGGGAATTTTACTGGAGATCCTGCCTCTTCAAATCTGACTGGAATTACCGTAGATGGCACTCACAATGCCCTTGTTTTTGACAACATAATAGAGAACACCAATAACCATGGCATCTACCTAGGGCATTCTCATGCTGACCTGGGAATAGTGCAAAACCTAATTCGCTTTAATGGCCAATACGGCTTGTACGGTGGGGCCCAGCGACTGGTGGTTATGTCGAATACTATTACAGATGTAAGAAGTCAGCATGGTATTCGCATCCAGGGCGGAGCCTACTCATACTTTTGGAAGAATGCTCTAACTAATATCGCTGGGCATACAAGCATTACGATTAGAGGAAACAACACCATCTCAATTATCATGAACAATCTTCTCGAACAGATCTTGAGTGTCATGCCTCAAAACGAGACATCAGCTGAGTATGTAAGAGACGTGCAAATTGATGGCAATACTTTTAGACCACGACTGGGTCTCGATCGGCTAAATTTTGCAATTCGCTGTGCAGCTCGCAATGTAGTTGTCAGAAATAATATTGCACTAAAAGTGTCTACCTTCTTTGACGCCACAAATCATCCACTCGTAGGTGCATGTAGTGAGGTAGATATCGATCACAACACATTCTACAATGATGGCAATATTCTGAATGACGAGCATTATCTGTTAACCGCAACATCGGCTTCGACAGACTTCAAGCTACGCAATAACATTTATTATTCATTAAGTAGCACTAGCTGGGCGCGCGCCATTCAATTCGCGGCCCCTTTGACCGAACTTGAATCGAACGGCAATCTTTTCTATATGCCAAACCAAACCAGCAGCTGGCGAGGATTCTACGGAGGCAGTAACTCCTACACATTCTCATCTTGGCAGTCAGCGGGTATGGACCAGAGCTCTATAAACGGCGCACCCTACTTTGTCTCAACTGACCCAAATAACATTGGCTTTCTCATCCCCGATTCGAATAGCCCTTTAGTAGACAGAGCTATATCCTCGACTGGCCTTTCCAACAACTTTGACGCAAATGGAGATCTACGACCACGCGATGGGAATGGAGACAATAGAGCAGTGGCTGATGTTGGGGCACTGGAGCGTCAATAGAAGAACCTAGAACAGCTGAGCTATATAAATCTGTATTTGATGAAACAGGCAGTGTACGATCTATCCAAAGCTCTTATGTAACCACAGAGTTCACAGAGGATGGTAAGGGTCCTAGAACCACAACCTCTGTAAACTCTATGCGCTCTGTGGTTCTTAATTAGCTACATTAATGTCTGACACTGTCTGTCAGTCGAATAGTGACTATTGCAGCTGAGCGCTTTGGGAGCCACACGAGACGAGCGTGCGGCTTGTCTAAAACTACTGCGCTGCGCCTTTTAAAATACGTAGAATCTTACGCGCCAATGGAAGCGGCATTCGGCCGGCCTTAGCCACTTCCGTATCGGCAGCGCCTGCGATTTGCTCGATACTACCAAAAGCGCGCAGCAATCGGCTCCTTCTTTCCGGGCCCACCCCCGCAATACCATCCAAAGCAGATCGCACTGCGCGCTTGGAGCGTCTAGCCCTATGGAAGGTGATTACGAATCTATGGGTCTCATCGCGAATGCGCTTAAAAAAGTTTAATAGCTCGCCGGACGTGGGTAGCGGCTGAGGCTCCTTACGATCAGCAAAATAAATACGTTCCGGTTTAATTCCACCTTCACCATCGACAACACTGCCGCGCTCTTTTGCTAATGCCACTATATCCAACGAAAGCCCTAGCTCATCACGTGACTCTAGTGCTGCCTTTAACTGCCCGGCTCCTCCATCGATAATCATCAAGTCCGGCAGATCTTCTGCTTGGCGTCCATTGATTAATCGACGCCGTACCACTTCACGCACACTCCCAAAGTCATCCGGCTTCCCATCTGACGGTAAAAGGTACTTTCGGTAGCCATCTTTGTGTGGCCGCCCATCAAAAAAGCACACTAGTGCTCCTACGATATCAGAACCTTGGAAGTTAGATATATCTATGCACTCAACTTTCCGCGGAGCTTGAGCCAGGCCCAAAAACTTCGCCAAAGAACGCGAAAGCTCAGTTGCTCGCGTATCAGAATCGAATGTGCTTAGAAAATGCTCCTTTGCATTCAGCATGGCTAGGCCCACTAAACGCTGCCGAATGCCACGTTGAGGCACGCAAAACTCAATCGCACGTCCGGCACGCTCATCTAGGGCTGCTTTAATTAGAGAAACATTGGCAATCTCACATGGCAACACAACCTCATCCGGCACCTCTCGCCCACCCTCATAGTACTGTCCAAGGGTAGCTTCGAGTAGCTCTTCATCTGAGACCACAACTTCTCGGAAAACAAAATTTTGATTATCAGAGATGCGCCCACGTCGGACCTTCAAAATCGCCAAAGCTACTAACTGCTCCTCGCGATATAACCCAAACACATCACGATCCTCTCCCGACGAAGATACCAATTGCTGGCCTTGGCGCACGTTGCGTAGCGTATCCACGCGATCACGAATCGCTGCCGCGTCCTCAAAACGTAGCTCCTCTGAGGCACGCTGCATGTCATGTTCCAACTGCTTAATCAGCCAATCAGTGCGCCCCTCTAGAATCGCGCGCGCCTGTTGCACCCAACGACGGTACGCATCTTTCTCAACCGGCAGGCAGCACGGTCCGGCACAACGCTTAATTTGGTACTCTAAACATGGACGTTGGCGGTTATAGAATATGGTATCTGCACATGTTCGTAGCGGCACCACACGCTTAATTACCTCTAGCAGCGTGCGCAACTCATGGCTAAAACTAAACGGCCCATAATAGCGCGCCCCATCATCTTGGATACGCCGCACCAATTCTAACCTAGGCCATTCAGCATTCTCATCCAAGCGAATGCTCAGAAACTCTTTATCATCCTTAAGACGAATGTTATAGCGCGGCTTAAATTTACCGATTAGATCTCGCTCCAGCACAAAAGCCTGCTGCTCCGAGCCTGTAACGATATTTTCTATATCAACCACGCGGCGCAACAGGAAGGAGATCTGTGCTCGCTCATCTTGTCCATTGAAATAACTTCGCACGCGCTCGCGAAGACTCTTAGCCTTTCCAACATAAATTACCTCGCCTTGCGCATCGCGCATAATATAGACCCCAGGCTGACGAGGGAAAGTAGCAACTTTCTTTGATAGCTGAATTAGCTCCATTTTAAACCTTCAGCAGCTCAAGCTCTACGCGTTTAAGCGCATCACGCAGATGTGCAGCTCGTTCAAAATCACGCTTAGCGGCAGCCTCAAACATTTCTGAGCGCAGGCGCTGCATAAGTTTTTTCTGCTCGGATGGATCGGCAGGGATTTGTAACGTCTCCTGCCCTACTGTGATAACCTGGTTTAATTCTCCCGCAGACTCTCCCAACGAAACTTGCTCGCCACGCTTAGCGGAGGTTGGCACAATACCGTGTTGGGCATTAAACGCCGCCTGAATTTCTCGTCTACGATGAGTTTCATTGAGCGCTTCTTGCATTGAGCCCGTGAGCATGTCCGCATACAAAAGTACGCGGCCGTCAATATTACGTGCCGCACGTCCCATAATTTGAATCAGTGAGCGACTGGATCGCAAAAAGCCTTCTTTATCAGCATCAAGTATTGCCACTAAGCTCACTTCTACCAAATCCAACCCTTCCCGCAGCAAATTGATTCCAATCAAAACATCGAAATCTCCTCGGCGCAGCCCCTTCAATATTTCAATTCGCTCGATGGAGTTAATGTCCGAGTGCAAATACTTGCAGCGTACCCCTACCTCACGTAGATACTCAGCCAAGTCCTCTGCCATACGCTTAGTCAGGGTAAGCGCTAGCACTCGATCGCCCTTGGCCACAGTACTTTTAATTTCTTTCAGCAAATCGTCTACCTGGTGCGTAGCAGGTCGAATTTCAACTTGCGGATCAAGTAGTCCGGTTGGCCTGTTTACCTGCTCTACAATGTGGTCACGACTCAGATTAAGCTCGAAGGCGGCCGGGGTAGCGGAGACAAAAATAGTTTGGCCGACCCTCCCCCAAAACTCATCCCCACTCAGAGGCCGATTATCCAAGGCTGAGGGAAGACGAAAACCAAAGTCCACCAGCGTCATCTTACGTGCGCGATCTCCACGATACATAGCTCCAATCTGTGGCGCTGTGACATGACTCTCATCCAGAACTAGCAAGAAATCTTCAGGGAAATAGTCGATTAAAGTCGTGGGGGGCTCGCCCACTTTGCGCCCTGCTAAATGTCGACTGTAATTCTCGATTCCTGGACAGAAACCTATTTCCCGCATCAGCTCCAAATCATACAGAGTGCGCTGTTCAAGCCTCTGCGATTCTAGAACCTTACCAACCCCTTTCAGCTCAATAAGTCGCTCATGAAGCTCCGCTTTTATGGCAAGCATGGCGCGCTCAAGCGCTTCTTTACTAGTCACGTAGTGACTAACGGGGTATACCGCGCAAGCCTGCAGTGGGCGAGTGGCCATCCCAGAGATAGAATCTATCTCCGCAATTTCTTCTATCTCATCACCGAAGAATGAAATACGTAAGGCGTGCTCGTCCTGGTCGGAGGGAAATATGTCAATTGTATCGCCACGCACCCTAAAACTTCCGCGCGTAAAATCTACGTCCGCCCGGGTGTACTGCATGTAAACTAACTTTCGGATTATCTCATCGCGACTTACTGATTGGCCTACCTCAACAAACAACATCATATTGAAGTAGTCTTCCGGGGCACCTAAACCATAAATACAACTTACACTGGCTACGACAATAGTATCGCGCCCTTCAAGCAATGCGCGCGTTGCGGAATGTCGCATCTTATCGATCTCTTCATTGATAGCAGCATCCTTCTCAATGAATGTATCAGTCGATGGCACATATGCTTCGGGCTGATAGTAGTCGTAGTAGCTAACAAAGTAGCGCACGCGATTTTCTGGGAAAAATTCCTTAAACTCTGAATAGAGTTGGGCCGCCAAAGTTTTATTTGGGGCGATTACAAGCGTGGGGCGCTGAACGCGCTGAATGACATTTGCGATTGTGAAAGTTTTACCAGACCCTGTAACTCCGAGCAGAGTCTGATGTGCCACGCCAGCATCCAGGCCCGCACACAGCGCTTCAATCGCCTTTGGCTGATCGCCTCGTGGCGAGAAGGAGGAAACCATTTTAAATGGTACGTCTTGCGGGCGTGCCGCTTGTGGTTTTTTCATGCACACGAACTTAGTTTATGGGCAAACTAAAGCCCGTAACATAAGCTTAAACTTACGTTACGGGCTATTACTTTCAGTCAATTATATCAGATTAAGCCCGAAGCACGAGGACCGAAAAAGGGCCCCGATATACACAACTGGGCATTCTATCTGCTTCTAGTGACCGTTAGCGCAAGACTTAGAAGACCCGCAGGATGCCGTTGCGCGAACGGATGCCCGACGCTCTTCAGCTTCCTTAATGCGCTCCTTAGCTAACTCGACCGCAACAACTTCTGGGAAGCGCTTACGACGATCTGATTCATCCAATACACGCAGAGTTGTATTGAAGATGTTCATGACCTTCTGCGTTACCCATGTGCGGTTCCAGCCACCTTGGTTGTACTCGCCTCCGACGGAGATTACGCCACCAGCATTTACCACAAAGTCTGGGCAGTAGGTCATCTTGCGCTCAGTGATTGGGGCGTACATGGAAGAATCAAGCAACTGATTATTTGCCCCACCGCAAATAATTTCGCACTTCAAGCGACCTATTGTCTGCGGATTAACTGTCTGACCGATCGCACAAGGCGAGTAAATCTGGGCATCAAGATCGTAGATAGCATCAGTGCTAACAACATTCACACCAAACTTATCCTTTGCCTCACGCAAAGCTGCTTCGTTGGTGTCGCACACGGAGATCTTGGCCCCGGCTTCTTTGAGCATTTCAACCAAGAACATTCCAACGTGACCAACACCTTGAACGCTGACATGGCGACCCTTGAGGTCCTTGCTACCATAGCGGCGCTCACAAGCAGCCAACATGGCCTGAAATACGCCACGTGCTGTGAATGGCGAAGGATCTCCGCTACCACCCTTATCCTGGGCAAATCCGGCTGCAAACTTAGAAATTTCACGCATAATCATCACATCAGCAACCGAAGTACCCATGTCTTCAGCGGTAATGTAACGGCCGTTAAGATTATTTAGGCACTCAGCAAACTTGAGGAACATCTCGCGACGACCAGCAGACATTTTAGGATCTGCGATCAAAACTGACTTACCACCGCCAAGGTCCAAGCCTGCCAAGGAGCTCTTGTAGGTCATACCCTCGGAAAGACGCATCACATCATCCAAAGCCTGGCTCTCGTTTTCATACATACGCAAGCGACAGCCACCCAAAGCTGGTCCAAGCACCGTGTTGTGAATGGCAACGATGGCTCTCAACCCCACATTTGGATAGTTGAAGAATACTACTTGTTCGTGGCCACGCTTCTGAGCTTCGGCAAGTACCTGTACGTTCATTTTTTGCTACCTATTTATAATGATTAGAATGCTCTAATTTGCTGTCCCCCCATACCACAAACGCGATATGGGTCGAGGGAACTCAAAACGGAATGCCCCAAGCCTTTGCTCTAGACATCCCCCTAGACGTTCGCTCTAGTTGTAGCGAGGAGGAAAGGTGCTCCCAAGAGTTGGGGCAGCTAATTAACCTCCGAGCTGACCGATCCAATTCGCGGTTCGGCCCCTATTCTTTTATTGCTATTCCAGTGATTAAGCAAGCTCCGACAGCGCCATAATGACGTATTTTACTCAACAATATCAGATGGTTAGATAGTAAATGATTCTTCAAAAGTGTGCCGAAGCTAGCCTGGAGCCTAAGCCCTCAGAGCCTCTAACCTCTCTGTCTCTTGGAGGCCAGCGATGCGGAATTGTTTCTCTTTATAGCAGAAACACTGGCCTAGGCTCAGCGAGCCAGTGGCTGATTGGCCTTTGCCTCTACGTTGTACTGCGGACCAGAAATCGTCTTGCCGCCCTTAGTGCCTGGGTAAGGCTTGGTAATACGCTCGCAGCCAAGCGACAAAACAGCTAAGCAAAGAATCAAAATTATATGAGCGCTAAATTTGGACATGCGATAATGCTCCAGAGAGTGCGTAGACTGCCTCTAATCCTAGAACGAGGCCCCTAAAGTGAAAAGAGGTCACGCGGCTGCCCTGGGGGAGACTTGAACTCCCACACTCTTACGAATACATGACCCTGAATCATGCCTGTCTACCAATTCCAGCACCAGGGCACAGCCAATGCACCCTACTGTATAATCAGTACGTTGCACAAAGTCCATATTGGGGACTACTCGAATTTGTGCCCGTTCAGGAGGAATAATAATCTATGAGATGTCTGCTGGTTATCGCCGTAAAGTTTCGTTAGTGGCAGTAAGGCTCAAACGCTGATCGCGTTTGCAGCTTTTCTGAACGGTCAGTAATTGCCACCCCGATTTGCCCTGCAAATCGCCCCCTGAGGGGCGGTAAAAAACACCTGCGTTTCGCGTAGTTCTTGGGATTCCCCGTGCTCGACTACTCGAATTTTATTCCCTGCGCTAATGGGAGCTGGTTGCCATAATTTATCGTATTGGTCTGCCTACGCATGTAAGCACGCCAGGAATCAGAACCTGACTCTCGGCCGCCTCCCGTCTCCTTCTCACCGCCGAATGCGCCTCCTATTTCAGCGCCAGATGTGCCGAGGTTGACGTTAGCTATTCCACAGTCGCTTCCTTCACAGCCCAGGAAACGTTCAGCTAATTGAAGATTTCGAGTGAATATGGCCGAACTTAAGCCCTGCGGGACCTCATTATTCACCTCGATCGCCTCATCCAAGCTGTCGACAGGAATTATGTAAAGAATCGGGGCAAAAGTTTCTTCCCGCACTATCGGCATTCCGCGCGTTGCGCGCACGATAGTTGGAGTAACATACAAGTCAGACGACTTGCCGGTAAGAACTTTACCACCACACAAGATCCGTCCGCCCTGCTCTTGAACTGCCACAAGTGCTTTCTCATAAGCCTGAACAGCAGCGCGATGGATAAGCGGCCCCATCAGGGTACCAGACTCAAGCGGATTTCCGATCCGCACCGAAGCGTAAGCCTTCAAGATTTTTTCAGTGAACTCAGCCTCAATAGATTTCTCAATAAGCACTCGACGCGTAGTTGTGCAGCGTTGCCCAGCGGTTCCAACAGCGCCAAAAAGAGTGGAGCGTACAACCAGGTCCAGATCGGCATCTTTTAGGACAATGATCGCATTATTACCGCCCAATTCCAGAATAGTTTTACCGAATCGACGTGCTACACTTTCAGCTACCGATCGGCCCATGCGACAAGAACCAGTTGCCGAAATTAGTGGGATTCTGGTGTCAGCCGCCATTTTCTTACCAAGCTCCGGACCATCGCCGACTAACAATCCAAATAAGCCAGGGAATCCATGCTTCGCCGCTACGGCACTACAAATTTTGTGCATAGCTAGGGCCGTAATCGGAGTAAACTCTGACGGCTTCCAAAGAACCACATTGCCACACACCGCTGCCAGCATGGCATTCCAGGCCCACACCGCTGCAGGAAAATTAAAAGCGGTAATCACACCTACAATTCCCAGCGGATGCCACTGCTCGTACATCCGATGCGAGGGGCGCTCCGAATGCATAGTTAAGCCATACAATTGGCGCTAAAGGCCTGTGGCAAACTCAGCAATATAGATAGCC
>JAIBBV010000058.1 GCA_019694465.1 Oligoflexia bacterium | reverse complement strand
AGGTTGCAAGGACTATCTTATTCATCAGTAACTTATCCGCTGCTGATAGCTGTTGTGGATCTAGCCTCTAGGCCCTAAAATGCTTTAGTAGTGGCTTCAATAAAGAACTTTATGAAACCACTACTGGTTTGATAGCTTTACCCTAAGCGCACCCGGCGCACGTTAATCTGAATATAGCGCATTTAAGGGTAATTTTGGGAGAGCGTTGGGTACTTTTAAGTATTTGGTGAGGCGCACATGATTCGCAGCGGAAATCCGGTTCTTAACAGCAAGACCTTTGAAATTGCTCATCCTATGAGCGGCGATCAGGTCATGACTCTGGATGGGACAGTCAACAAGAGCTTATTAAGCCTAGCCCTAGTGGTGGGTTCAGCTTACTGGGCCTGGAATGATGTGACCCTGATGGCGATGACCATCCCGGGCGTCATTGTGACCTTAGTTATAGCCATAGCACTAGCGTTCAAACAGTCGTGGGCGCCTTATCTGGCCCCTGTCTACGCAATCGCTGAAGGATTTATTTTAGGCACAATTTCACGTGCCACTGAATTCGCCTACCCCGGCATTGTTATGCAAGCGGTAACAATTACCTTTGGCGTATTTGCCTGCTTGCTAGTTGGATACAAGTCGGGCTGGCTACGACTTTCAGATGCTTGGAGGCGTGGTATTTTTGCAGCGACAGCTGGAATTGCATTATTCTATTTAATCACCTTCATTGTGAGTCTTTTTGGCGTTTCAATGAACTTCATGACCGGAAACAGCTTGCTATCAATAGGAATATCGGTGGTTGTCGCTGCAGTTGCAGCTATGAACTTGGTTCTAGATTTTGACTTTATCCAACGCGCCTCTGAGTCTCGCCAAGCCCCCAAGTTCATGGAATGGTACGGTGCTTTTGCGCTCTTGGTTACCTTGGTTTGGCTATACATGGAAATTCTCCGCTTGCTTATGAAGCTCAATTCCCGACGCGACTAACGCCACGGCGAGTGCGCTAGCGAATGTATATGCTAGAAACTTAGAAAGTCAGGCTCAGCGCAGTCAATTTCGCACTAAGCAAACTGCAAAGGCACCTGCCATTCCTGTACGATGCGGAAGGCTTAGGTAGAAACGCCCGCATTTCGATCGAAATTTCGGCTGTAGCCACTGCGGGAGTTCCATGAGTGCAAAGTCAGAATGCTTGGATAAGAACGAATTCACCTGATCTTCATTCTCCTGCCGGTCGATACTGCAAGTGCTGTACACCAAGCGCCCGCCTGGACGCACCATCAGCGCTGCCTTTTCCAGTAAGCTACTCTGAAGTTTAATGAGCTCACTCATTTCCGTCTCGGTCCGCAACCAACGCTGATCGGCTTTGCGCGCGAGCGTTCCAAGGCCCGAACATGGGGCATCAAGCAGCACTACGTCAACTAATTCTTGGCTACTTAAAGCTAATGCATCACCCACTCGTACATCTATCGAGCGCAGCCCTAGTCGATTGACGTTTTCCCTTACGCGCTCAAGACGCTTTGAGCTGCGGTCCCAGGCCACGATGCTGCCACGATCGGACTGGGAAATCGCCAGCCAGCAAGCCTTGCCCCCCGGGGCGCTGCAGAGGTCATATACTCTTTCTGTAGGCTGCACTCCAACAAGCTCGGCGACGATGGCACTGCTTTCATCTTGTACGAAAAAATGACCTTCTTGGAAGCCCGGCAGTGCTGTGACGCTAGTTGCACGCGGCAACACATCAATTAACAACATGCGATCCAATAGCTGCCCATCGCGACAGCTGCAACCTTTGGCTTCCAGCGCAGAACGTACAGCCCCACGCGAAGTACGCAGCGGATTAACAGCCAATGAGAGTGGAAGTTTTAGGGCCAAGGCTTCCGCCAGCTTGCGCGCCTCGCTCGCTCCGTACTGCCGCTCCCAGCGTTTATTTATCCAGTTCGGGATATTTTGCAGTGGGTTCACCGCTACGACTGGACTAGTGCTGAGCTTGCGTAGCACCGCATTCACCAGTGCCGCTTTACCCTTACTGCCCATAGACTTAACAACTTCCACCGACTCGCTTACGACTCCGGCCGGAAGAGCTTTTTCCATAAAGCGCAGCTGAAATAACCCCAATCTTAATGTATTTTGAAGTGCGATCGGGAGCTTATCCAGGGGCTGTTTCAAAAGCGGAGCGATCTGCGAATCTAGCTCGCCCTTGTGTTCTAGTACGCCCTTAATCCAAGTTGAGATAAGCGCAGACTGTTCAACGCTGAGTTCATCGCGCGCCTTCGACAGCAATATATCAGCGTAAGCGCCATTTTCAAGGACAGCAGACAGTATAGAAATGGCTCGTCTACGCAAGGCTAAGAAGCCCGCATTACGTGGCCGGTTGGGCTTAGGCATCAGGCCAAGCTCCATATTGAGTTAACACACGGTCAAGATAAAAGTCTGGCAGGCCCCACAGTTTAAGGATCTCATCCATTTTCATGCGCGCCTGATCCCGCTGCTTTTGGCTATTTCCGCGTTGCGCAGTAAGCATAACATTCTTATCTGTATGATCGCTTGAGATAAACTCGAAGACCTTGGCTTGGTAACCACACGCCTCTAGCGCGAGCGCCCGTAGACCGTCGGTCAAAAGCGTACAAAGGCGCTCTTCAAGGATGCCATGCTTGAAGAGCTCGCTATGTGGTTCCACAAGCGAAATGTTTTGACGAACATATTTATGACAACAAGGAGCGACAACGATTAGGGCAGCCCTGGCGCGCACAGCCGCTAACAGCGCATCATCTGTGGCCGTATCGCACGCATGCAAAGCAATAACCACGTCAGCACCTAAGTCCTGCCTTTCTAGAATAGATCCGCACTCGAAACGCAGTCCGGCACATCCAAGCTCCTGGGCTACCTGTTGACCTGCTTCGGCTAAATCGCTGCGACGCTCAACTCCCACAACTTCGACTGACACTCCCATCCGCTGATTCAAGAGAAAGTGCGTAGCAAATGTGAGGTAGTTTTTGCCAGAGCCATAGTCCACAACTCGCAGCGCCTGTCCACTTTTTGGTGCAGAATTTGGCATCACCGACAGAAGAATTTCACCGAATTTATCAATCTGCCGATATTTATCATAACGCTGCGGGCGGATACGACCTCGAGCATCGGAGATGTCGAGCACTTTAAGAAATGGGGCATCCTCTGGCACGCATCGATTCTTCTGGCGGTCATGGGCAGACGATGGCAAATCCGAGAAACTAGCGGCACTAGATTTTAGTCTAGCTTTGCCATTCTGTAGCTCCAATGACAGATCCGCCTCAGTTGAGTATAAGGTCGCTTGAAAAAAATCCTTGCCCAGCTTTTCCTGCAATAGCTGAACAATTTGCGGCTCGTCAATATTCTTGTGAATATCCTTGCGTTGATACTGATAGCATACAGCAAACAATGGCGTATCCCGAACAATCACCGGTCGAACCAGGATTCGCCTCAACTCCTCTGATCCACGATAAGCGCCAAGGTGTAGCTTTACAAAACTAGAGCCCTCAATCGCGCTCTTGAAATGCTTGATAAACTCAGTAATTTGCGCCGTCATTGCATCCCTCACGGCAAGCCATACCAATAACGAAACTGATCCAAGATCGCAGCCTGGTCACTCTGGTTAACAAGAACCTTTTCTCCAGCTAGTGGCGGCTCAAAATTAACCAACATACTATGCGCATAATCGGGACAAACGAAATCACCGCGCTGTCTAAGACGCTCTACTATCAGCTCGAGTGGCGCGGAGATACAAACAAACTCAACTGACGGCAGCGTTTGCCTTAGATAGTCCCGATGCTGCCGCTTATATGCAGCCTGTGTAACTACTAGCGGCACTGCTCCGCGCTTGATCGCTCTTATTTTTTTCGCGATGATCTGAAAATACTCATCACGCATTTCTGGTGTGAATAAGCGCTTTTCAGCGATCGCCTGCCGCATCTTAGGAGTAAGATCTTGATCGGCATGGTAGAGATCCCAACCGAAGACGTGCGACACAAGATCTCCAACGAACGACTTTCCAGCACCGGCTAGACCATACAGGAAAATTACTTCTGGAAGCGCACTAGGTTGTTGATGCATTTTTAGCCAATCATCTATCGGTGCCGAATACACGCCCCTAACATCAATATTGCCAAAGGTCGGCTAAGCTCTACTTCTTGGCCCAAGTTCATTAGTTATGCCTTCGCAGCCTATGTAAACCTTGATGGTGTGAGTAAAGTGCGCGAAAACAAACGCCCTCGGCAGGGATCGAACCTGCGACCCCAAGTTTAGGAAACTTGTGCTCTATCCAACTGAGCTACGAGGGCATGCTATATATATGCTAACAGATGCTCATGTCTCAGTAAATTGACCCCTCCCAGCGAGGTATTATCACCTTTGAAGCCATTTCAAAAATGACTTCAAGCTGCGACGCAGAAACGGGGCTCTTAGCCGGCCCTGGCAAAGCCTGCAGCGCTATTTTTCACCAGGGAAGAATACCAATGGATCAACAGCTACATTCTGCCCAGCTGTATCCTTGATACGCGTCTCAAAATGACAATGCGGGCCGGTTGCCTTTCCGGTCTTACCCACCTCCGCGATTTTGTCGCCACGATGCACGGACTGCCCCTTGCTAACCTTATTGCGACGATTGTGGGCATAAACTGTGAGTAGGCCTTCAGCGCGGAGAACGATAACATTTCCATATCCACGAATGCTGTCGTCACTGTATACAACTATTCCATCGTGGGCTGCGTAGATTGGGGTCCCTTCAGGAGCTGAAAGATCTATACCCTCGTGAAAGCTAAGCCAACGATCGCCAAATCGAGAGCTAAGCTCTGCGCCACGCACAGGCCATAATAGGCGACCGATATAGCGTCGAGCGGAGGACAACTTAACTGTCTTGGCGGAGCTTGCAGTCGGTCGTTTTGCACGCGGAACTCCCTCACGCGAAGATCCAAAGATTGAGCATCCGCTGGTTATGAGGATAGTACACAGCATTAGCAGCCGAAGCAGGCTGCATGAGAACGTCCAAGCCAAAGGCTTAGGATGCCGAATGCTCGGAGTCAAAAATGTTGACAGTTTCGAGCTGGTACGACATGACCCCATCCGCCCGCTGCTCCCACAGAGTTACAACTTGAGATTCATGATTCCCCACTAAGGCCACTAACCGACCACCAGGTGTAGTTAACTGCGCTAGTAGCTCCGTCTCCACGCCTGAAACTGGGGCATTTATGACGATTGCATCATAGGGACCATACTCAGGCCAGCCTCGCGAGTCACCACGGCGCACGAGTACATTCTGAAAATACAGACCATCAAGCAACTTGCGCGTTCGTTGAGCCAACAAGCCGACCGGATCCAGTGCAAAAACTTGTGCTCCGGCAGCAGACATCACGGCACTGCCATAGCCAGAAGAGCAGTTTAACTCTAAAACGCGCATTCCGCGTCGAAGGCCAATTAGCCCAAGCATACGTGCCAATACGCTAGGCTTAATGCAGTTGGTATCAAAACCAGCGGGAAGAGTAGAGTCCTCCCCAGCCCGCAGTGAAAAATTGGTTTCTACAAACCTTTCACGAGCGACGACTGAAAATGCAGCCACCAAATTCGCTGCTACATCATCATCAGCTATTCCAGCACTATTAACTATCTGCTCGGCAAACCTGCTCCAGGGCTCAGAAATAGAGTGTGTTAGAGGAATTGCCATAGAACCTCAACTAGGAGAAAAAAAGAAAAACCGCTGACATCTGTTGTAAGACCTAGCCGATATTCCGGCAATCCCCTATCTTGATCAGGCGCTACCTGGTCGAATAGAGCACTTGAATGTATTCTTACAGCTGAAAACAAAAGTAATCCTAGCAGAGCTAAATTGACGATTGTTTTGTGCGGCCTGACACGTTGGTAGGCCAAAGACGCTTAGCGTATAAGGTTTAAATTTTGGTAGAACCTCTTAACCAAAGATGATTAATCACTACGCCACACTTGGTTTACACACCTCCGCTACGCCGGAAGAGATTCGCCGCGCTTACCGGATATTGGCGCGCCGTTACCATCCAGATGTAAATCCCGGCAAAGCCTCCGAAGAAAAATTTAAATCAATCGCTCAGGCGTACGATGTTCTAAGTGACGAGAAGCGTAAGCAGGCCTACGATCTAGAGCTGGAGCAGGCACTGCGTGACAAAGCGGCTATGGGATTCAAAGCCTATCAACAGGCAACTAAGGCGCATGTCTCGGCACGAAAACGATTCTATGAAGCTAAACACGAAAATTTTGGGAAGCTCCAGCCGGAAGGACCTGAGATTGCTCCAGACCCGACTCCCCCACCGCCTTCACAGCCGGGACTGGCAGATCTTTGGTACAAGGCCAAGAAGGCTTTTCTTGGCCCGCCGGCTCGTCGTGCTAGACCGACACCAGGGCCCAAACGAGCCTCCCCGCGCCCTGAATCTGCTGGCCGCCCGGGTTTTCAAACCCGTCCAGCCGAGCCTGTGCCGGAACGTCCGATATCCCAGGACTTGCATCAACCTTCAGTAGTTCGAATTTCTGTAGTCGAGGTTTCAGTATCACTACGCGATGCTGTTTATGGAGTTCGCAAGACAGTTGAGGTCTCTGAACCAGAGGGAAGCAGAAAGATCTCAGTTAATGTGCCACCCGGAGTTCGCAGCGGTAGTGTGGTGCACTTAAGATCAAAGGGAACACACTCAGAAGACTTGGTCGTTGTAATCCGAGTAGCCACCCACCCATTTCTATCTATGGCTCCCAGAGGGCTAATTTGTGAAATTCCGATTACAGTTGGAGAGGCCCTCAGTGCCAGCAGCATTTCCATTCCAACGCTAGAAGACCCAGTAGTGGTAAAGATACCGCCTGGCTGCCAGAGTGGCACTGAGCTGCGTCTGCGCGGTAAGGGCGCTCCGCAAAAGGATGGAACACGCGGCGATCTATTTATTCGCTTTATGGTTATGCTGCCGGAGTCTCCTGAGGCTGTTGGGCTAAAGGATAAGGCTCAAGCACTAGAGGCATACTACGAGAAACAAGTTCGTCAGGCCCTTCCAAAGACGCTACTGGATGAGTGAGGCCGGGTGAAAAGAATTCCGCCGCTTCAATCCCTGGCGATTAGCATTTTAGCTCAGACGTTTGGTTTTGGGGTATCTATCCTTGTCGCTAACTTCTCAGGCATTAGTGGCCTCCTACTATCGATAGTGCATGGGGCCAGCGCTGGTTGTGTAGCTGGTTTTCTGCGCCTAAGCCCAACCTGGGTGGTGGTAAATATGGCAATGTGGCCAGCAGCCTGGCTGTACAAGCACGCCGCTCTTCCCAACCAAGCTCTGCTTTGGCTGGTATTGGTGCTGCTACTAATATACGTCCCTACTTACTGGACACGTGTGCCTTTTTACCCTAGTAGCCGCAGAATGTATGAAGCCATCTTGGAGTTCTTGCCTCAAGATCAACCATTCAAATTTATAGACCTAGGCTGTGGCTATGGAGCATTGGTTTGCTATTTGGCGAAGCAGCGCCCACTTGGCATTTTTGTGGGGGCAGAACTTGCGCCACTGCCAGCATTAATTGCCTGGCTGCGAAGTCGCAGCTATGGATCACGAGTACAAATCACCTGGGGCAACTTCTGGAAGCTACCTCTGTCGGACTATCAAGTGGTTTACGCGTTCTTAGCCCCCGACCCGATGCCACAAATTGAGGAAAAATGTGCGCATGAGATGAAAAGTGGCTCTACTCTACTAATTAATAGCTTTCCCCTGTCCCGCCCAGCGCAGCAACAAATAGATGTTCCAGATGAGCGAAACTGCGTGCTGTATTATTATAGGATGTAGGAGTAGTCGCAGCAGACTGAACAGGCAAGCCTATTGCGCCTGCTGCAGTAGGCATTACCACTTCAAGAACCCTAAATTGCCATAGCTCTAGCTTGCAGCCTTGGCCTGCTTGGCCAAAGGATGACGGAAATGCTCCCAGGCCAAAACAACGGGCGAAGCCACATACACTGTCGAATATGTTCCGCAGATAATGCCTACAAACAAGAAGAAGCTAAGATCAGAAATCGATCCGCCACCGAAGATAAGTAGTGCTACGACGGAGAATAGCGTCAACAAAGTAGTGATCAAGGTTCGAGAAAGCGTGGCGTTAATACATTCATTCATTAACTCAGCTAAGTCGAAATCTTTGCGTTTAAATATCTCTTCCCGCACTCGGTCAAAAATGACGATAGTGTCATGCACCGAGTAGCCCACGATAGTCAGAGCCGCTGCGATGGTTCCCATGTTAATGGTGTAACCACCTAACATATAAAAGCCGGTGGAAATAAATACGTCATGAAATACAGCGACTACAGCACCAAACCCAAAGGCAAACTCGAACCTAAAAGTTAGGTACAAAAGAATTCCAAGCAAGCCTATTAGCGTCGCCCAGATTGCCTTCAGGCGAAGCTCCTTGCCTACAGTGGGACCAACATAATCAGTTTTGAGAATCTCGATATCCTGACCAATCGCTTGCGCGAGTATCGACTGAACTTTATCTTTCACGACCTTGGACTGGTCAGCGGCAGCGCCGCTGGCTTCACCCGTTGGGCCACCAATTCGGATTGAATATTGATTGCTACCGAGCTCAAACGATTGGACTATCGGCTCACCAAGCTCTTTCCCCTCAAGGGCCTTGCGTATCGAATCGCTGTTAGCACTGGCCGGGACCTTGACCACAATTTCGTGACCACCCTGGAAGTCGACGCCGAATTTCTTCTCTCCCAAGTCAAACCATAGCCAAATACTGCCGATGGTGAGAAGCGTCGAGACAAGCGCAGCTAACTTCCACTTACCGATAAAGTCAAAATTCGTCTTCTTATGTAGAAACTCCATATGTCCCTCTTTTTGCCGACGGCCAGTTAAACCGACAAGCCATGTTTCCCGCCACGCAGCGGGAAGTAGTCGAAGCAAATGCGTGAAGCAAAGGTAGCGGCATAGATTGTGGAGACAATGCCCAACACGAGTGTCACTGCAAAGCCCCTAACCGGTCCGCTACCAAAGTAATAAAGAATCATTCCGGTAATTAGGGTAGTAATATTTGAGTCGATAATAGCAGACAAGGCGCGCTCGAACCCTGCACTAACTGCCGCATCGCGAGTTGAGCCATTACGTAACTCCTCGCGTATTCGTTCAAATATCAACACGTTGTAGTCGACGGCCATACCAATTGTTAGGGCCAGACCAGCTAAGCCAGGCAAGCTAAGGGTAGCCCCAAAGGCCGACAAGGCTGCCAGAATAAGAATCATATTTAGCACCAGTGAACCGGCCGCTACGAGTCCTGCCTTGCGGTAGTACACGATCATGAAAATAACAATAAAAACAAATCCACCTAGGATGGCGATCACACCCTTGCGGATCGATTCCTTACCCAAGGAAGGGCCCACAGTGCGCTGCTCTAGAATCTTAAGCGGGGCGGGTAAAGCACCGGCGCGCAGGACCACAGCCAATTGCTTAGCCTCCTGCAAATTAAAGCCCCCAGAGATAGAGGCATGACCGCCGGAAATTGTTTCGCGTATGACCGGAGACGAGTACACAACATTATCCAGGACGATCGCCAATTGGCGCCCAACATTTTCAGATGTAATGCGACGAAAAGTTTTGCCACCTTCACTTGTCAGCGCTAGCGACACTTCAACCTGCCCATTCAGGACAGCCATGCGAGCATCGTCCACAGCTTCACCGCTCATGAGCACATCCTCGTCTACAGCAACTGGATTGCCCTGTTTATCCTTCAGAGTGATAGCGTTAGATCTCCCCTCGCCCGTCGGCACCAAGCGGAACTCTAGCTTAGCGACAGAGCCAACTACCTTCTTAACCGATTCAATGTCGGAAACTCCCGGCATTTGAAGCATTATGCGATTCTCGCCAACGTTCTGAATCAGGGGCTCAGCCACGCCGAATTGATCAACTCGATTGCGCAGAGTTTCAACAGCATCCAGAATCGCTTTCTTTTCAATTTTACCAGCTTCAAGCTCGTTAATTGTATAAACCAGAACGACTCGCCCTTCATCATCGCGGCGCTCAACGAAAACAAGCTCACGATAAGCGTCTTCAATTTTCTGCTTTGCCTGATCGGCGAAGCGATCGCTCAATAGCGCCACCTCAAGTTGGCCACGATCATTAACGCGGGCACGAGTGACTGCGATTTTATCTTTACGTAAATCAGCTCGGATTGAGTTGCCACGAACCTGCAAGCCAGATTTAACAGCCTCAGCCGACTGCACTTCGTATACCAAGTGCACGCCACCGGCCAAGTCTAGCCCTAAGGAAATCGGCTTGGAGATCCATCCGGAGCCGACCATGTCTTTATCGACCGTGGGCAGCAAGAACAATATTGCTGCGACAAGAACTACTGAAAAGATGATTACGCGACGTTTAAGATCTGCGGTCATATGAATTATCTAGTTTCCATTGGAGGCCTTAGCTGACTTATCAGCATCGGCAGTTTCTTCACCAAATCGACGCTCAACATTGCCGGGTAGAACTCGGATACGTACGTTTTGGGAAACCTCGAGGAGTATATAGTCTTTCTCGATTCCAGCAACCCGCCCTATTAGGCCACCAGTACTAACTATGGTGTCTCCTTTTTTTAGCGATGACAGCAACTCTTCATGCTTTTTCAACTTTTCTTTTTGCGGCTTGATAACCAGAAAATGAAACATGAGGTAGCAGATAAGGAACATCGGCATCATGCGCGTCAGCACCTCGCCGAAGGAGGGCTGGTGTGGCTGCGGAGCAGCAGCTTGGGCCATAACTGGATCTGCGCTACCTAAAAGCACCAGGCAGGCAATGAGTACTAGGAAGATGTTTCGCGACTTCACGTAAGCCACCTATAATAAAAAGATTTTGGCTAAAACTAGACTTGCTTTTGTAGCACCCCACGCAAATCTTTTAAACTTTTACGCCCGATCCAAGCTACGGCCATCCCAAGCGTTTCTAAGATTTAACGTTTCTTATTGAATACTTACCCAAAAAGGTAGCAGGTACCTTGGAACGGCTTTCAGCAATTTTATCTTAAATAAGTGAAGGTTAGTTGAGTTATCCACAGGCCATCAGGACTAGCTCAGCTAATAATAAACCTGGCGCAAGTGAATTTTGACGAAAACACACTCGCGCAGGGCCAGGGCCATCTTGGCGAAGCCAAGTGGACCAGTAGAGCACACAAAGCCAGCCGACAAGTGGTAACAGCCTTTAGTTATAGAGCCGGTCGTTCATGGCATTAAAGACAAGGATAGCGGTGATTTTAAGCTATGCGGCATTGACTTGGCTTCGCCAAGACCTCACTCGCCCAGCCTCACCCACTTCGTTCAAAATAAATGAGGCTGGTTTTATGCTCAATTGCCTATGCCCTAGCGCTTGGTGGCCCCTACTGTCTGGCAGCCGCCCGGCATTCGGTTCAGATGAACATCAATAAGCTTAATAAGGATCCCCTCCTTAAGACCCGACGGGCAGCTCACCTCATAGCGCCGTACATAGTCTTTGTAAGCGCGCGAGAAAGAAATCGATTGCACTCCTTTGGGAAGCAGCACCGAGTCCCCCGGTTTCAAGCTAGCACTGCGCCCTCCTCCCGACACTTTCACAATATTATAGCTAGAATCTTGCGAGTCATTCTTAATCAAAATTCGTCCCGCCGGCACACTTGGCTCACATCCAGCCAAGCCGAATATCAAGGCCGCCCACAAACAGCTGACACGCAGAACTTTCATCCCGCAACCTGCAATACTAGCATATGCCGCGTACGTAGAACTTCTCGTGCCTTCAACTCGGCGAATACTGTTGGCGATACATCCAACCAACTGGACCGATGAAACCCATCACTTAGAACCAAATAGCGCTGTTCCCCATGCACTGCAGCCGGAACATCAGCCAGCACAGAGCCCCACTCGCTTTCAATCTCCGCTCTCGCAACTGGCTGAATAGTTCCATCATACCAACCCCGCACTAGCGCGAGACTGTCACTGCCTAGGTACAATGAAAATCTCCCCTCAACTTGAGCCATACCAAACAAAGGCATTAAAGAAAAAAATGCCTGTGGGTCCATCGCGATAATTCTCGCTCCCGCATTTGAGCTGGATTTAATAAACCCTACCACCGGCGCCACATCCGACACCACCAGCACCTCCTCTTTCGGCATAAGCGATACAGCCTGAGTGGAGAAAATAGCTGGCGTCAGAATCATCATCGCGACAATCCCCAGCCCGGCTCCAAACACTCGTCTCAAACCTCCGACTGCAAGCCAATGTATACCAAGCAGCAAGGCAAGCCACACAAGCGGCAGCAAATACAAGGAATGCCGAGACGGACCAAATGGGTAAAGTTGAGATAGCGACAGCAACACGGCAGACAAGATCGGAGTAATTATAATCAGTGTATAGCGCCACTCCCTTACAACAACGGCTAACCCAGCCAAGATTGCTACCAACAATAAGGCCGGACCAAATGAAGAACCCATGGTATATGCCCCGAACTGTGCCACGTAGTCTGGGATGGCCGCTGAATCAGCAATAAAGTAGGTCTGCAACCAGGTTGCATAGTCATTCGCGAACGGATGATAAACCGCCAGGGGCTGCAAATGGGTTACAACTAAGAACATCAAGCTCAGCCCAAATGGCAGCAACGGGTTCAGAATTGCATCCAAATGGCCGCGTACCCGATCTATGAGCAAGACGGCAAGCATTGGCAGCAAAGCCAAGAATGCCCCATAATGAAAGAGACAAGCACCCGCTGCGCTCCAACCAAAGTTACTAGCTGCGCGCACGCGCCGCTGCCTATCCGACTGGGCAGTGCAATATTCTACAAAGCAAAAAACCGCAAAACTTAGGAAAATCAACATTATTGAGTATGGGCGCAACAAGCGCGACATACTGATAAGCGCTGGAGAAAATGCGCTGAGCGCTGCTCCCGCAATAGCTCCAAGCTTACCCGCCACACGCCAACCAATTTTGGCGTATAGGCCCACAATTAGCAGAGAAGTAACCGACAAAAAGATTTTTACAGAAAATACGTTTGCACCGAATATGGCGAGTAACACTCGCAACAACACGTAAAAAAGAGGTGGGTGTGCTTGCCGTGCGATCTCCTGCCACATGCCAAGCCAAGATTCACGCGTAGCAACAAACCAGTAAATCCCCTCATCCGAATTTATCCAAGTGTATGCAAGGCCCTCGAGCCGCAGCCACAGCCCAGCTAGTGCAATAATCCACAAAATCCATCGCAGCCTGCCCTCAGTCGACATCGCTATCACTCACGCTTATTTTCCGCGCCCTGTACGGGCATAAAGCTAACTAAAGGCCATTCGAAAATACCAGCGAATACGGCCGCTCCATTGTTGCGCACCCCACCGAATGGGGCATTACATTCCGGGAGCGCTCTAGCCTATGTTATAAATTAGTCGCACACATCAGGCGAGCCCTTGAGTATATCCGAAGCAAACTGAAATTAAGTACCGAGAACTAGCAGAGCCTGTTCGGATAGCTAAGGCTGCTTTGAAATTAGGTCCTAGATTTTCTAACTTAGAGCCCTAGCACATTCCAAAGATCCGCTAACGGATTATGGGGATAATTTTGAGCAAGCCCACCTAGCGGCTGCGGGGCGACCACCCCTGCGAAACGCCCGCATGACTGCCCTGACTGACACTGATAACTGACAATCTTGCCGTTCACACGTACGACGCTACTTGGAATAACATTCACATCTAGAATGCAATCGTTGGTGTTAGGATCGCGCCCACCGCCGAGGTCAATCGGCTGGCATGGATCGCTCACAAGCTGCCCAATATGGATGGCGCGTACTATATATTGCTCAAGAGCTTGGGCGCGCTCCGGAACATGCACGGCACGAAGCGCTGGCGCCAACGCCCACCACATCGCTATGGCTTGCTGTGAATCTGTGCTTAATTGCTGATACGGGCTTCCACTTTGTTGTGTCACGAATCCGCCGTCGCTATACCCGAAGGGGTCGGAATTATAGTTCTGATGGCAATTGGGGCTAACCAGCACTCCGCCGGGATAACAGTTATTCTGATAGCTGACCGTTGTGGTATAGTAGTTCACTTCCTGTATAAAGTTTTGACTACTCTGGGAGGGGGGCGTTCGCGCGCTAAAGAAAGCTCCGAATGGGCCGGCGTGTACGTACCCGATCTCGGACAGAAGATCGGGGTGCGCCCTCACCCAGTTCTTCACATCTGCCCTGCGCCCAACAACCGCGAGAAGTTCCAGCAAGCTAAGAACGCCTGAGTTCTGCCCCCCAGACGGCCCGAACCCGTATCCAGCTATGCGCACAGCGTCATCGTACAACAAAGCAATACTAAGAACCCGCATCAGAAGACGCCATTTATTCTCGAGCGTAATATTCTTCGCATGCAGGAACATTAGCTGCTGATGTAAGAGTCGCTGATACTCACCACCATAGCCGGCAAAACTTCCCGGACTGTGCAGCCGCTCAGTTGCCAGCTGCGCACGAAGTTCATTGAGCCCGGGGCCACCACCGCGATCATTTGGGATACCATGAAAATAGAGAGCAATATTTTCAGCGGCAGAGAAAGAGGGTAGATTACTCAAAAGATTGAGATCGAGATTGCCAAAAATATCAGTCCGCAATCCATCGGCACTCAATTGATACCCACGCGAAGTCCCCGGAGGTCCGTAAATGGTATCTGGGAAGTCGTTCGGATCTGGATCCAGCGCGCCACAAACCACGTGTAGAACTGAGTATTTACTAATATACTGCAACCAGGCAGGCGTATCAGCACTTACAGCCTTTATGAGTGCATCCCCGCAATTAAGCGGAAATGGCGCTCCCGTAGAAACATTGACCGACAAATTTGCGTTATAAGTAATCCAAGAAAGACGAGAGTCAAACCCCTGCGCAGTAAATCCGAAGCTCACCCTATTCTGCATCCCATGCCGACCATTGTTCATAGCAGGGGCGATAGAGGTTAGATGTAAAGTACTCTGCGGGGCAAGTCGTACCCAAGGCGTTCCATCTACGTAGTACCCAGAGGAATGCGGCACTTGATTAAAATTCCAGACAACTCCTGTCACAGGATCGGTTAATTGATTTGTAGTTGTTGCAGGCGCTGGGATGCGCGGGGTAAGTTTTGTAACATTGGACAAAGTAATCTGCAGCGAGTTATTCGGTCCCGCATAAACAGCTGCAAAGGCCAAGTACAATAAGCCACTGCCAGGAGTTTGTAGGCGCGCTCGAACAGCAAGTACGCCATCCGCATCTAGGGTTGGAGCGGGAAGACTAACAACGTAAGTGAAGTTATTTAATAGACAGCTGGCATATACCGCCTGCTGCTGCCAACTAGCTCCTGCACCTGGCATGCTACACCCGTGGTTAGGATTTTGTGTGGCCACTGCAACTACAGCAGGTGTTATGTTTCCAAATCCATTCAATCGAACTTCGTAAGAAGAGAGCTTTCCAGCACTTGGAAATGGGTTGTAATTAACCATCTCAACTGTCGCAGCATGCGCAGCTTGTACTACAAAAAGGGCGAAAAGAGCCTGAAATAAGACTTTCATATCTCCCCTACCCGCGCTTCGTTAAAGGCGAACGCTTAGTCGCCTGTTTAACGGCAAGACTAAACTTACGAGGATTACATGCCTTAGTGGATTTAGCTCCTGTGCTACCAGGAAGCACCAAGCGAAAAGTCAGACCTTCTGCACTGGCAACGGGCTCCAGCACACAGCGACTTGTCTTAAGAAGAGAAATTTTTTTGGAGCGAGGCGCCGCATAGGCAGCCTCAGATAAGAAAAATACACAGACAGCAACCGCAACCAACCAACGCATAATTTGCCCTACTCCGACAACCAAGAACACAAGGAGATAAGCAACAGCTATGCCAAAACAAACTTGGAGAGCGAAAGTGCTGTGACCGATCACAACTGCGCGATTCCACTGGTGCGCATTTTACACTTCCAGGACATAGGCAGAGACTACGAGTCATACCTAGGCACCTGCAGCCTTATACGGGCTCCACTTAAACACAAGCAGCCAAGTTACTTATAAATTGCCTCAATATTACCTCCAACGACTATTCGGAGCTTGGGCAGGCGTGAGTGACATTCGGATAGCATGTTCTCTTGGGAAAAATCCCAGCACTAAACATCGATCGCCTCAGTCAATTGCTGTCGACAAGCTACTATTGCAACGCGCGGAGGCGCTCAGCCAGCCATTTGCGGCACTTCTGCAAGTACCTTGAGGTCACTCGAGGATTTGACTACTGCGCTCATCTGCTGTTCCGCGCCCAAGTGGCACAGATTTCCAACGCGCCTTCTCTCTCTGTAGCAACTCATCAAAGCGGCCCGCAGCAATAGCTGAACGAATCTCCTGCATTAGGCGCAAGTAATGTGTCAAATTGTGAATACTTAATAGTTGCGGACCAAGCATCTCACCAACCTTAAACAGATGGTGGATATATGCGCGCGAATAGTTACGACAAGCCACGCAACAGCAGTTGGAGTCCAATACTCCAGTATCTCTTTCGAAGCGCGAGTTTTTTATGTTAATCATCGGCTCATCGCTGGACACAAACGCTCGCCCGAAGCGTCCCGATCGCGTTGGCATCACGCAGTCAAAAAGATCTACTCCTTCCGATACCGCTGTCACGATATCCTCTGGGGTACCGACCCCCATCAGGTAGCGAATGCGCCCCTCGGGTAGCTGCTGTGGATGATAACTCAAGACTTCATACATCGCGTCTTTAGCCTCACCAACTGACAAGCCACCAATCGCCAGGCCATCGAATCTCTGCCCATCTACTTCGATTGCAGCGATAGACTCAGCAGCTCGAGTGCGCAGATCACGGAAAACTCCGCCCTGCGTAATACCAAAAACACGCGTCCCCTCACTTCTGCGCGCCGCCAATGAGCGTCGGGCCCAGCGCTCGGTTAACGCGAGCGATTTTTCAACCTCGGCGTGACTAAGAGTTCCTGCTGGGCATTCATCCAAGACCATCGCGATATCTACGCCCAGTTGCTCTTGAATTCCAATAGAGGTCTCTGGTGAAAGAAAGCACTTGGCACCATCTAGATGGGACTGAAACTCGACCCCCTCCTCCGATATTTTTCGGATACGCTGCAGACTAAAAATCTGAAATCCACCACTATCGCTTAAAATGGGCCCATGCCAAGCGCAAAATCGATGAATCCCTCCCAGCCGTGAAATCAATTCAGCTCCCGGGCGCAGCCACAAGTGATATGTATTGACCAGAGTAATCTGAGCACCAACCTCAGCTAACCGTTCACAATCAACTCCCTTCACACTGGCCTGAGTACCTACCGGCATGAAATTTGGTGTTTCGAAAACACCGTGCTGTGTTACATAGCGCCCCACTCGCGCCTTACCATTTCGCCCAAGGACAGAGAAAAAGTTTCTCGTACTCATATTATCACTTTAGAACTGCGCTCATCCGCACCAAATCTACTCACCTGTTCACACCTGGCAAACAATCCCAAACAGAGCTCAGGTGGCAGGACCTGTCCGACATCGCAAAATCCAGTACTCGTTCTCAGCGCAAACATTAGACTGCTCGATAAACACAGGCGCCCAAGGCTCCTGCGATGCCTTACGTTGGACAACATGAGTCCAAGGAACAGGAATGCGCTCAGCGGTCCAGGCCCTATATATCTTCTTGACCCCTAGCACGTATTGGACATCATAGTCCTGCACTACGACGGTTGCATCGGGCGGCACAAATTCCAACTGTGCCGCAGAATAGTGCGGTTTATTGCGCAGGGCCAATATCGTTTTCATCGGACGCGAATGCCCAGCCATCATCAGTGGTAAAGCCGCAATAGCTAAATACGCCAGACCACTCGAGTAGCGCCGCACTTGCTCGGCCACCTGCGCCAGCGAAACCAATGCCGCTGCGAATAATATCAGTGTCGGAATCACACTATAGTAATTGTAAGGGAAATACATATTGGGGAAATTTGAGAGCAAAATCGGCCCCAGAAAGGCAATCGCTGGCACACAAGCTATAATCCCCTTGCGAGTAAGGATCGGTAAAAACAGCATTGGAACAAATAGGCGCCACAACAATCCAAGCCGATCACTTAAAGCTGGCCAAGACAAGATCTCACGCCAGGTACTTATTCGCCCCACCGCATCAAATGTCTTTCCAAATGCTGGAAGCGGCCAAACCACATAAAAAGCCAGACCGAGCAGTCCCAAAACACATAAGGGCAGGTAAGGCCAAAGAACCTTCCAACGACGCGTTCCGCACATAAATTCGTACAGCAGGGCCATTATCGCGAACAGTAACGCAAACAAGAAAAATGTCTCTTTACATAGCATGCTCAGAAAAACGAATGAGGCAGCACGCCAGTGCTTACCACCAGCCCAGGCAGCATAGGCCCATGCCACGAACGCAAGCGCGAAAGTCTCATCATGGATCTCCCAAGACAAGCCAACTCTAAAGGAAGGATTAAGACACAAAAGCATCAGAGCCCAGGCGCGCAGCTCAGTCGCCAAGCCCAAGGCCGCTCCAAGCTGCCACAAGCCCAGCAGCGCTACTGCCACACCAAAAACATGGACAGTAATGCCAGCTAAGTGTGCTGACATCCCCAGCTGCGCCAATAGCCCGGGCAAAACCAAAATTGGCGAGAAATGATGTGTCAGAAAACTACGTTCGCCCTCGCCTACCAAGACAGTATCTAAATTCCTGTATAGTCCAAAACTGCGAATAGTATCGGTGAATATTGCGAAATCTATTCCCTGCATTCCAAGCACTACCTGTGCATACTGCTGGCCTGCCAATAGTAAGAGAGCTACACCAATTCCCAGTAAATGCCAGCAGCGCAAACGCTCCAAATCTACCTCTGTCTCTGAACGCAAACGCGGCACAGCAGCAAAAATTATGAGGCTTAGCGGAAATAGAATTTTGGCGACCGATGCCACATGCAGACCAGCGGCCCAGGCTGCAATTAGCAGCCACGCCAGCAAAGTAAAAACTTTTGTGGAGCTCACCCCTCGCTCCTTCGCAATATGGCCAAGAAGGCTCCGCCCACGCTATGTCGATGAGGCCAAGTTCTATACATGCCCTCCGAGGTAACAAGCGCACTCAGTCCGCGATCGTTTCCTGCAACCAGCTTAAATTCAGGATGGGCTTGCAAGAACTCAAGCACTCGATCCTCATTTTCCTCTCTAAGTACGGTACACGTACTATAAGCCAGGTATCCACCTGGCTTGACCAAGCCGGCAGCTGCTTCTAGCAGTTCACTCTGCAATATAGTCAATTCTTTAATACTATCAGCCGAGCGCTGCAGGCGAATGTCTACCTTGCGCCCAAGCGTACCGAAGCCAGAACACGGAGCATCTAACACTACCCGATCTGCAGGCCGTGGCGGACAGAAAGATCGAGCATCGCCAATAATCGCTCGCACGCAATGCAGGCCCTGGCGACGGCAATTTTGCGTTATGAGCTTAACTCTCGAAGCATGGATGTCGAGCGCCAAAACCTCTCCACGATCCTGCATCAGCGAGCCAGCATGCGTAGCCTTACCGCCTGGCGCGGCGCACATATCAATTACAAGTTCGCCCGGCTTCGGATCTAGAAGATGCATTACCAAGGCGGCGCTCTCGTCTTGCACCTGCATTAAGCCTTGCTTAAATTCTGGCAAATCCGTTAAGCGCATGCGCGCAGGTAGCTTTCTTATCACCAAACATTCTGGCAACAAGCTTCCTGGGCTAACCGCTACGCCACCAGCACGCAAAGACTGCAGCAATGCCTTCGACTTAATGCGCATGCTATTGGCACGCACAACCACAGGCCAAGGCTTATTATTCGCGGCGCAAAATGCCAAGGCCTCCGACTCGCCCAGCAGGTCAGCCACTTTTTTAGCCAACCAAAGTGGGTGCCCTAATGCCCGCACCTGAGCCGCAAAGTCGCCCGGCTGCGCTGAGGGGGCCAAGCTCGCTCCGCCTTCAGCCAAGGCGTTCAGCACTGACTTCATATCCAATCCAGAGCAAAATTGCCGACTGGCTTTGGCTAGCTGCAAGGACTCCACGATTACTAACTTGCGTGGAACTTCCTTAAGATAAACAAATTGGTAGGCGGCAAGCCGCAATATGATTTTTAGCTGCGCGGGAATTTTGCGAAAAACAGCCCCGCATAGCGGTTGTAATAGCGCATCAATCGCAGCTTGTTGTTGCAAAGTCCCTTTTACAAGACGCTGCACTAGGCCAAAGTGAACCTTTTTGTCGCGCGCCACACGTTGCAGAAGTGGCCCAGGGTAGCGTCCGTCCCTCTCGACACTTAGCAAGACATCTAATGCATAGGAACGCGCAGATTTCATAAAATTAACATTCCATCGCCATAACTAAGAAATCTGTAACCACTATCCAAGGCCCGTTGATAGGCAGTCTGTAGCAATTCCTTTCCCAGCAACGCTTCGACCAATAGAAGATGCGTGGTTCTAGGCTGATGAAAGTTTGTAATTAATGCGTCTACCATCTGAAACTTGTGCCCAGGCTGAATAAATAAATCAGTGGGCAAAACTTCCCCTGCTGGCGCTTCACTTCCTGCAAGAACTGCCATGCTTTCCAGTGCGCGCACAACCGAGGTCCCGACTGCCACTATCCGTTTACCAGATTTTTTTAACTCAAACAAATGACTCCATATCTGTTTGGAGAATATAAGCTGCTCAGCGGCTGGGCGATGCGCCGTTGCGTCAAATGTACTTTGCCCATCCCATAAGGGCTGAAAGCTGGCCACGCTTAAGTGCAGTGTAATTTCAAGTATCCTGCAGCCAGTACCTAAAAGCGCGCCCTTAAGCTGCGGAGTAAAATGTAAACTCGCGGTTGGCGCGGCGATGGAGCCTGGATGCGTTGCGAAAATTGTCTGATAGTCCCGCTCATCCTCACTGTCGGCTCTGCCTTTTCGAATATAGGGAGGGATTGGCATGTTTCCGCAGGCTAAAACTGTAGCGGCCCCAAGCTCAGCACCTTGCGGGTCCCGGAAAGTGATCTTCACTCGATCGCCAATCCGTTCTTGCACAGTGCCGATTACCGACGTTGACAGACGCAAGACAACTCCGGACTTTAACTTCCGCATTGGCTTGGCCAAACACATCCATGTTCCGCCGTCGAGCCGCTCCACTAGCAGCAACTCCACTTTCGCAGCGCTGGGCACAATTTCTGCAAATAATCTCGCCTTGAGAACTGCCGTATTATTAAAGACCAACACATCTTGGGGACCGAGCAGCTGGGGCAAATCTAAAAAACGATAGTCCTCCAAGCTCTGGCATTCTCGGCGTATGAGCATCAAGCGCGCAGTGTCGTAAGGTTGCACTGGCCGCTGCGCGATGCGCTCAACTGGCAGCTCGTAGTCAAACGGATCGGTAGACAAGCTCACATTTGCCATCCAATGCCGTTGCCGCGACTACTTCTTAGAAAAGGCCTGGATCATATCCACCGGCACAGGGAACAAGATAGTTGAATTATGTTCCGTCGCGATATGGCGCAGAGTCTCAAGGTAACGTAACTGCATGGTAGCAGGATTTTGCGACATAATTTGAGCAGCCGAAGTTAGCTTCTCAGCGGCCTGAAATTCGCCCTCAGCTTGAATGATTTTGGCACGTCGCTCACGCTCAGCTTCTGCCTGCTTAGCCATGGCGCGCTGCATTTCCTGAGGCAGATCAATGTGCTTAATTTCTACAGTTGTAACCTTAATTCCCCAGGGCTCCGTGCGATGATCGACAATGTCTTGAATCTTAACGTTCAGCTCCTCACGCTTCGACAGCAGATCATCGAGTTCAGCCTCGCCGCACACGCTGCGAAGCGTTGTCTGCTCCAGCTGGCTAGTCGCGTATAAATAGTTTTCGACCTGCACAAGCGCCTTAGAAGGCGTCATCACTCGGAA
>JAIBBV010000057.1 GCA_019694465.1 Oligoflexia bacterium | reverse complement strand
ATTAGGGCCGGGGAAGAGCTTGGCTTTCGAAGTGGCTTTGTTCTAGGTGGGGCAGAACATGGACAAGCAGTCCCGGTAGACTCGGCCGGTTACCGGGAAACTCTACTCACAAGCATCATCCCACCGCTAGATGAGCTTAAAGACACCCTTACTGGAGCAGCTACGAAATATTCGCTTCTAAGCGAGCGCAAACTTGAAGCAATGCTCAAGCGCCCTGGCGAGCATTATCTTGCCTTCATTGATTTTGCGCATATGAGTGTGGGCAATGATGTCGGGCTGCGCGATGAGGTTAACGCTTTGCTTGAGAGAGTATATCCACTGGCGCGCGAGTGTTTTGGCGCGATCGATCCGAATTTTGATTTGGTACGTCCAGGTGGAGATGAGTTTGCCTTGCATTTTGCTGTGACTGGCGCGCAGACTAAGGAACGTCTTGCCGAAGCACTAAAGGTATTCAAGCAAAAAGTCGTATTAGCGAAACGGGAAATTTTCGGAGACCCGGATATCCTAAGCGCAACAGATCCAGAAAAGGCGCAGCGTTTAGTAGAGGCAGAACATTATGCTGCTATCCGACATGAATCACGAATACTTCGCCCGCTATTTGAGGCGAACGAAAGAGCGTTGGGCCGAATCCCGCGCTTGCAAGTGGAAAATGGCCTGGTTGGTTATGGAGCCTGGTTAATATCTAGACTCGGGACATCTATAGCCGAAAACTTAATGCCTTTGCTGCCTAAAGAGGTAACGCCCGAATGTTTTGGCACGCCGGCTCGTGCAACAGTAGCCCTAAGTGGATTACGCAGGGAGCGTTTGGAGATTATTGTCTCGGAACTTGAGAATATCATCGCGCGAAATAGAGTGGGGCCCACAGGCCGTATCGAGTTTATGTTCCCACGCATAGCAGTGGTGGACCTAGAGGCTCCCTGTGGCTATCAAGTCGAAGCAACTGACATTGGGTTCGCGCGTAGCATAAGAATGAGCTTGGCGCTGGGTAAAGCAGACAAGCTTGTGCATCAAATTCAGCGTGGTGAGCTTCACGAAGATATGCTTCCGCACCCAATTACGGATGATATCAAGCTTAAGCCTGATGATCGCAGTGAAATATTGGCGCTGAATGGTCGCATAGGGGAGGCCGGCAAAGTTATTGAAAAGCTACGTGAGCCCGGTCTGGATCGGATAGCGCGGGCGGCCTACTTGCAAGATGGAATGCGACTTTTCACATCGGATCCATCAGTAGAAGATACTCCACGCCTTAGCCTTGTCACCCATCTAAAAGCGTCAGCGCTGTTACCGATTTCGCTCAAAGAAAAGCGCGATTTTACGATACTACGCTTTGACTTGCCCGGCGCTGGGGCTGTTAATAATCACAGCAGCTATCGCGATCTTGATCGTATTATCACTGGTCTTGCGCGAGAGGCGCGTAAGCTGTTCCCCGAATCATTGGTGCTGCGTGTAGATGGCGGGAGCTTGTATGTATTTGTGCCTGGCCAGGCTAATACTGAGGTGGTGCTGGAATTGCGCGATAGTATGAACCAAGAGTTGGCCAAGATGGCAGCGCGACTTCCATTTGCGCGTCTCGAATTTAATCAAAAACAGGTACTGCGCGACATGGTACGTCGTGGTCAAGAGCAAGCTAGTGGTCTGGCAGGAAAAGTAACCGGTCCCGACTTTTTCCGCACCTTTAACAAAGATTCTATTAGAAGCATGCGCTTTCTGGAAATGGATGTGGAAGCAAAGCAGCTCGAAATTCATGGTGAGGAAGAGCTCTCTAGGATTATCAGCCGCTGGCGATTGGCGCCCAAGGCGGCGTAGTCAATGTAGGCAAGGCGTGTGTAATTTTTGAAGAGAAAATCAGAGGTTGCGAGGCCTGCAACCTCACCAAGTCCAACCAGCAAGCTATTAGTGAGGCATCCTCAAAGTATATTTGGGAGCCTTGAGTAGTACCTGCTGAGATACCCACTCCATAACCTATAGTGATCGACAGGTGCCTAAATTCTTATTAGGGCCCAAGGATAAGCAGCTTCTGACTTGCTCCTCGATTACCAGGTCCAAGGAGGAGGGTGCTCAATGCTAGGTAGGACCCGCCATGGGCTTTCGTGAGATCATTTCTAGTTTTGTCATTGGTCATTAATTACTGAGTGCTTATAGTGGGAGTTGCGGACGTATGGTTTGTAAAAATGTATTAATTGCTTGCTGTCTCCTGATGTCTGCTCAAATTGCCTTTGCAGATGAGCAAACTAGCTCTAATAGCGGTGAAAGTTTGGACTCGCTGGCACTGCTGGATCCAGCTTTGGCCGATAGCTGCAAGACGAACAATGGTTGTGGTGCCAATGATGACCCAAAGCGCAAGCTTATTAGCTGTGTGAAGAGCGCGGATGGCAGCGAAGTGAAATTTACAATTGAGTCCAGTAGCGGAATTAGACGGACGATGGAGTGCTTTGACTTCCCTAAGGGTGGTTGTTCTTGCCTATAAAGGTATCCACGCTCCTTGAGTTGCGGCGGCGGACTGAAAGTGAAGTGAATAATAGTATTGGCCTATCGGCTACGCCGCGTCGCCCTTTGTCGCGTCTAGCAACTGCTGATAGTAGTCGGCAACTTTGCTCTTCCAGTTCCTTACGCTGCGAGAAGTTATTCCTAACTTTGCAGCCGTCAGTTCGCCATTTTCTTCGCAGGTAAACAGCGTCCACGCAAACAGCATTCTTTTCAGATCGTGAGGTGGAGTGTCCGTTGCGATCGCCCAAGCATAGAGCTTGCGGTCGGCATCGCTTAGCTCGCCAGCCCCTGCTCTGAGCGCGCTTTCAATACTGCGTATGTCGCATCCGGCGCGCCTGGCACATTCAGTCTTGCTCATACCTGTCTCTATGCAGTAATGCACAAAATGAGTTTGTAGGCTTTTGAACGTTACGTCTGCATTGGCAACCAAATTGACCCAAGCAAGCTTCTGCTCTAAGGAAGCTGAGAGGTGCCTACCGACTAGCTGCTTACCAAGAGCATCAAACGGTTCGAGAGTCTCCCTAGTATCTTTGCTTCCAAAGAAACCCCCACCCGAACGCAGGGCCTTCAGTTTCGCTTGTACCTCTTGGCTGGGTTCGCCAATAAATGTGGAAAGTGCGAGAGCTACTTTTGCTTCAATCCCTGGTAGCAAATACGACACTCCGCTCTCTGTTATGTCAATTAGTTTAGCTACATCTCTCTGTCGAAGTCCCTGCAAATGACAGGCCCTGAAAATATATGCCTCGCGCGGATCTAGTGTAAGCATGGCCCATTGCATTAGGTCGGAAAGCTCAAAAGACTCGACAGCAAATGCTGCATCGTCGCGCTCAAGAGTGGGGAGTGATAATATGCTATTCTCGCGTGTCGCCAAACTGTCGATACTAACCGACTCACCTCGACGTGCAGACCGTAGCTCATCCCTGAGGAAGCCCAAGATTGTGGGGTATGCGAATGAGGCGAAGCTAGCGCCAGATTCATGTCGTGGGTCCCAGCGGCTGATAGCCTTGAGGACACCAGGTAGTGCCAATCCCTCCATTTCTAAACGCGCAAATCGACCCAGATCTCGCTCGGGCGAGAGTTTCTCGGAGCTGTAGAGACGCCTCGCGACCAACTTGACCAATGGTTTTGAGGCCTCAATCAATTCAGCTTCACTTTGTTTGAGGGATTCTCCTACAACTCCACTATTGC
Source organism: Oligoflexia bacterium (assembly GCA_019694465.1). GTDB lineage: Bacteria > Bdellovibrionota_C > UBA2361 > UBA2361 > JAFLCA01 > JAIBBV01. Next base: position 19,057 of record JAIBBV010000057.1, on the reverse strand, counting down.
GAAGTTCTACGTGGCGCAGAGCTTTGTCCTGTAAGACGACTCTCCAATCAGCCAGCGGCGCTCTCTCCGCAGGTAGTGGCGGTGCTTTTCTATCTAATTCTATGGGCATACAGCTATTATGGGTAACGCTATATAAATGTGTGATAGACACATGAAATGTCAATATTGCTGCAATCCTATCGAGTATCTGCTTGTATATACACAGAATTGTCCTTCTGCCTCAGACCTATGCTGCCCTACCTGACCTAAAACGCCCACTGGTATGGGCGTTTATGCGCCAATAGAGTTGCTTTTGGCAAGCTTTGGTTGGATTCGCTTGCTTGGGGGGCTAACAGCGCAAGAATACTAATGTGCGCAAAACACAGCACAAAGTGCATGGGATGTTGAGCTAGCATCTAGTGCTGGCGTTGATGTAGAGGGAAGAGAGTTAAAAGCCTGCGGTGTTACAGCGAAAGACTAGCACTGACCTATGACTAATAGAAAAAAGAGAGTACAATCGCCCAGAAGATTTTGCTCATTTAAATTTGCCAGTGTGTAGAACGAGGCACCATTAGTGGCTTTCAGTGCTCAGCGCTCTTGCGGAGCAGTGAAGGCTGTTGTGGCATAGCTAAATGTTTTTTTCTTAATGTTTTCTGCTAGCTTACGCAACGGCACGTTTTGTCACAGGCACCAGCTATCTAATTTATTCGTAATAGACTCGATAGTTGGTGTTTGTGGTCCTCACTACAAGCGTGCAAGTTGCGATTGCCAGCACTCACGTCTCAAAAAGGACCGATTGATTCCAAGGCGGAAAGCCCATGGAAGTCGCCCACCCGAAGAGCTCGAGCAGAACGCTCGTCTTCTCGCTTCTGGCTGCACTTCTGGCTCTGATGGGAACCCTGTTTCTGGGGTTCCCAATGGAGTTTGGCATTCTGTTCGGCACACTCGCCTGCGTCGTGTCGAATCACCATAAGGCGCGTCAAAGCGCGCTCGTTGGCACCATCATAGCGGTGCTGTGGGCATGGTTCCACAGTCCCCAACACCTTGCCCATGTCTTTCGAGAGGAGGCAGGTACGATCCTGGATACGGTGATCTGCGTGGCTGGCTTCACCGTCCTAGCATGCCTGACAAGCATGTCTGGTGTGCTTAACCTACTAGCCAGAAAGTCAGGCCATGGCTTCTGGGGTGCCTTCTGGGTACTCCTGTGGCAGAGCACATCGTACGCAGTCGACAACGTCGCCTCCGCCCTCAATGGAGGCGAGATCGCTCGACTCAAGTACAGGGATCGAGTTCACCCCAGTTACATCTTTGCTAAGGCGGGACTGGCCAACGCTTTCGGCGCGATGTCTGCCATCGGTGACGGTACCTCGATGTTGCTCTGGATCCTGGGGGTCTCGTTCTGGGGCTTCTGGGATGCATGGCCGGGGGTACTGGTGGCCTTCCTCGTCATCGCGCCATTCGCGGCGTGGGTGCAAGCCCGCTACGCTCATGGTCATGAACGAGACGCGGCAGAAATTGAGGTGAAGCCTCTGCGCATTCTCCCCCCAGTAATCTTTATACTGGGGGTGGTGGCGGTGATCATCTTTAGGAGCCAGGGAATGCCTGCATCCTTCGGGGTGTGGGGCGCAGTCCTGACTGGCTACTACCTCTTCCATCTTCGGCAACCGGCTGAAGAATTTAAGAAGGCAGGCTCTACAGCTGCCTTCCTGGCAGGGCTGATGCTCATAGCGGCCTTGTGCCCCAAAGGCGCTATGCCCGACCCGAGCTTCCAGCAAGAGATGGGGCTGGGGTTCTTCAGCTCCATATTCGACAACTACCCCCTGACCTACATGGCAGCGCAACAAAGCCCTCACTTCTGGGCTCTGCTTGCGTTTGCTGTCGGGTTCGGCGGATCGCTCATGTGGTTCGGCAACGCCGCCAGTGTTGCGCTCGCTGAGCACTTCCAGTCGGTCAAAGTCATCCGCTACACCTGGTGGATGTCTATCGTGATGGGCCTGGCTCTGGCTGCTGGGTGCTACGCAATTTCCTGGTACCACGGTGGGTGGATTGCCACTCCCCTTCGTCACTGAGCCTATGGATCCTGGGGACTTTGTTGGCGTGGTTTTTTCAAAGGTCGGACGAAAACCTGTCCTTTTACGCTATGCCACAAAGCCCTATCTATACTTAACACCTTGGTCTAGTTTCTCCTGGAATGGAAAAACAACATTTTTAATAAGCATTGGGTACATAGTAATGAGTGTCACACTTCTGTTAATCCAAAATGGGATAACAAGTAGAAGGCGTAATTTGGTTTAGTACTGTGGTAGTAGAAGTAATGCTAAGGCCTGATCATAAAGCTTCGCGCCATTTGATAGTACTCTGAGGCGACGTCGACTCGGCGTGAACGGATTAAACCACGTGAGTCAGTAAGGTCAGATAGCTTCTGATAGGAGATGGCATCGTGTTCGCGTGTCACCATTACTCCACTTAAGCCAGCTTTTAGGTATTTAATCGCGCCGTAGCCTAAAAAACGAGTGTATTCCACGTCGAATGAAATAGGATCCATACATCGCAGTTCGTACCCGATATTCTTGGTCGTAAAATGGCCATTAATGCCGCGTGCCTTACATAAATCGCGCAAGGCTGGGAGGAGTATGTCGCCTAACTCAATCTCTGCGTAATGTAGGCGCCCTAGGTCGTCGCGCGGGCAGCCGGCCAGCGTAGTAGATGAACTTGGGTCAATTCTGTCGATTAGACCCTCGGCCAACAACACGAGTCCATGTGATTTTCCAGAATTGTGTCTTAATTGGATAGTGTCGAATATTACACCGGCCAGTTCAGGCAGACTGAGAAGGCGATCAGAAAACTCTTCAGGAATAAGAGTAAGTGTTACGCCAGCTGCAATGCCAATTCCTAAAGCCAAAAACCCAGCACGTCGGCCCATGGTGGTGACGATGTACCAACGTTCAGTAGTGGCGGCATCAACTAAAAGATTCTCCAGAATAACAGTACCGGCAGAACGAGCAGTTTCAAAGCCAAAGCTGGGCGCATAATGTGGCAAGATGAGATCGTTATCAATTGTCTTTGGAACGTGCACAACTTGTAGATCAGGAAACTGCTTGTACAGTTGTAAGCTTACCCAGGCTGATCCGTCTCCGCCTACAACGACGAGCTTGTCAATATTGGCGCTGGCCAGCGCTTGGCGAAATGCGTTGCAGCTCGCTGTGGTTGCCAGTGGATTGCATCGGGAAGTGCCAAGCACACTGCCACCTAACCGATAGATGCGCGAAACATCGTCTATGGTAAGCTCGATCAGCGCCTTACTGTCGCCGCGAGCGACCCCATCAAAACCACGCAGCATGCCGTATGTCTTCATGCCGGCCTTACGGCCCTCTATAACCACGGCATGAATAACCGAGTTGATGCCAGGGGCTGGGCCGCCGCTGACAGCTATGGCAAGGTTTCCGCCCATGAACTAAGCCCTCCAGTTGCCTGAGCTTTGCGCTTTACTTCCTAATTTCAACCACTTAGGATACTGGCAAAGGGGACTGTGTATGTCAAATTACCATGCTCTAACCAAATTCAACCGCTATAGCGCGCTTTCGCTGCTTATTTGGGTGCTGATTGCCTCTGCCTCGCTTGTATATGCACAAAGTTCCAGTAGTCCGGTTAAGGGTGAGATGGCTACGGTGTACCGCTCCTTTAAGGGACTACAGAAGTATCTTTATTCGCGTGAGAAATTCTCTGATCCTAAGTTTGAAAACGATATCTCCACGCTCATAGATGGTCTCCGGCAGGGAATTCACCGTGCTTCAAGTGCTGACCCGCGTTTTCAAAATGAGCCGGGTTTCTCATCAACAGTAAAAGTTCTAAATGAGATGTTGGACGACGCCCGTAATCGATTCTTTGAAGGGAAAAAGGATTATGCATTGTGGCGTTTGAAAACGTCAGCCAATTATTGCATTTCGTGTCATACACGCCATGAGATCAAAATTGATTTTTCGGACTCAGACCTAAACCTTGATGATTTAAATGCGTTTGAAAGAGGGGAGTTCTTTCTTGCCAGCCGCCAGTTTGATCGTGCCAAAGATGCTTTTATGGCGGCGGTATTCGATCCCGATCTGACTTACCTAAAAATGGAAGCTCTGCGTAAGTGGCTAATAGTTTACACGCGCGTGCATCCAGATCCTTTGAGTGCTATTTCCCAATTAAATCGTTTGCGACCGAAGGTCAAATTCACTCGCTACGAGGAGGAGGAGATTGTTGGTTGGTTGGAGTCGCTGCGACGTTGGCAGAATGAGCCAAAGTCGCAAGTGCCCGTGATTGCAAAAGCCGAAAATCTAATTCGCCAAGCTTTAAGTATGAACGATCCTTTATTGGGAAAGAAGGGTACCGTGGAGCTATTGCGGGCTAGCTCCCTTCTGCACGGTTTGCTAGAGACTAAAGAAGATAAAGCCTCCAATGATAGAGGTCATGTGCTCTACTTACTCGGGCTAACCTATAGTGAGCTCCCATTTTTCTTTGTTAACGAGCTCCCGGAATTATTCTTGGAGCAATGCATACGGGAATATCCAAAGACTAGAGACGCGCAGCAGGCCTACGCACTCTATAGGGATATCATTACGCTTGGGTATACCGGTTCAGCTGGCACACGCCTTCCAGACGACGTTCAGTTAACTTTGCGGGAGTTACATGATTTGGCCTATGGAATACCGCAACTGAAATCAGGCGTGTGACTGAGTCAAAGCGTTTCCAGCGCCGTATAGAGCAATTTGACTGTGAGCACTGCGGAGCATCGGTGCAGGGCGATGGTTACACGAATCATTGCCCGAAATGCCTGTGGAGTAAGCATGTTGATGTTAACCCCGGTGACCGCTTAGCAGAGTGCAAAGGGCTTATGGAGCCGATGGGAGTGGAAAGCAAGGCGGGTGCGTTTGTTATTTTGCACCGCTGCCAGAAGTGTGGGTTCGAGCGTCGTAACAAGCGCCAAGAAATGGATGACTTCGAGGTATTGCTTAGTCTCGCCGCGATGGGTGTAAAGGGACATTAACTATCTGCCCCTAGAAGTAAAACCTCATACGTCGGACAGTACCTGAACGTTGTTGTTCGTCAGCTTCGTGCCACGTGCGCGAGGTGTGTGGGATGCCAGTAACGTGCGTAATAAAGTTAATCGGAGAGCCTCGCTCGCGATACGAGCCACTTAAGGTGTCCCAGGGCATTTTCTTTGCATGCTCGTAGCTTCAATAAGTGCAATGAATCTGGGCTGCTAGAAGTTTGGGGCGAACATTTTTTAGTGTTCCTCCTATTTAGGCCAGGCGCATAAGTGTCAGACATGATTATTGAATCAAGCAATCTTTGCATTTTGTCGACACCCCTATAGGAATATTCTCAATATTTGCTTACGGGGATCCAACAATGAGTTCCATGAGTTTGCGCTGGCGAGTAATCGCTTTCACCATCGTGGCCTGCTTAATTCCAGCCATTCTGATTACAGTTGCCTGTGAGTACTCGATGGATAAGTTAGGCGAATCCATGACTCGCGCCTACAAGGTTCAGGCTGAGAATCTATCAGACGTCATTGATAGGAATCTCTTCGAGCGCTACGGAGATGTTCAGGCTTTCGGATATAATGATGCCATAAAAGATAAGGCTAGTTGGTACCAAGTTGGGGCAGACAAAAACTCAATTAGCGCTGTAATGGATAAGTATGTGGCTGCCTATGTTATCTATGCGCTAACAATTCTTGTTGATTTGAATGGCAAAGTCATTGCTGTAAATACAAAGGATGCGGCAGGCAAATCTCTCGATACTGCTTACTTGTACTCCAAAAACTTTGCTGACCAAGATTGGTTCAAGCAGGCCCGCGAGGGTAAATTCTATACCAAGGAAGGCGCACTGACGGGAACAGTTGTCGAGGACTATTATGCAGATACTGATGTCAGTAAAGTTTTCGGAAGCGATGGCCTAACAATTGGATTTTCAGCGCCTGTTGTTGATGCGGACGGCAAGCTAGTCGGAATTTGGAAGAATTTTGCGGGCTTCTCCTTGGTTACAGACATGATTAAGGCTGCTCATGATGCGCTAGGTGCTCAAGGCTTGAGCCAAGCAGAGATTTTCTTGTTGCGCCAGGATGGGACAGTGATTGCTGATCAAACCGGAGGAGCAGAGCGCGCGATACACTTAGGTGAGAACTTGAGTAGTGCAGGTGTCGCTAGCGCTAAGCTCGTGCTGGCTGGTGGTTCGGGAGTTGAAACCTATCAAGATGCTAGCAGCGGTGAGCGCTATGTTAGTGGTTATTCACACAACAAGGGCGCACTAGGCTTTATAGGTATGCCCTGGTCAGTGATTATAAATGTGCCGGAGAGAGTGGCCTTAGCTGAGGTTGCTTCAGCGCGTATGTGGGCCCTGGTCATAGCCTTCGTGTCGATATTGCTAATTGGATGTGGAGCCTATTGGTTTGTTGGACGCTTGTTGCGACCAGTGGATGGCGCGATGGACAAGTTACGGCGAGTAATTTTTGAGTTGCGGCAAGCCTCTAGTGAAGTTGCGGATGGAGGCAATCAGTTGTCTGCTTCATCCAATGAACAGGCGGCGGCTATTCAAGAAAGCGTGAGCGCAATCTCTGAAATAAGAAGCATGGTGGCCCAAACCAGTGAGCAGGCCCGGGATTCGCTAAATGCAGCGCAACAAACGCGCGAGCAAATTGAACGTGGTGGTCAGACAATGGGGCGCTTAGCTGAATCTATGGATCGGCTTACCAGCTTAACTGACCAGCTAAAAGAGATGGTGGCAGTGATCGAGCAAATTAGCTCGAAGACAGCGGTCATTAACGACATTGTCTTTAAGACACAGCTACTTTCATTTAATGCTTCAATCGAAGCTGCACGAGCTGGGCAGCATGGTCGTGGATTTGCTGTAGTGGCAGAGGAAGTCGGAGGTTTGGCTGAATTGAGTGGTACGGCAGCGAAGGAAATTCAATCACTAATTGCGGACAGCCGTAAGCAGGTCGAACAAGTGGTTGAGGTTACCCAAAACCGGATTGAAGAAGGAAGGGGAGTTGGCCGCGATTCGTTGGCTGTTTTTGATAAATTGACTCGGGACGTCCAGAGCATCTCTGAAAAGGCCGAGCGTATAAATAGTGCTGCTCGTGAGCAGGAACTTGGCATCCAGCAAATGTCAGCTGGCATGACACAGGTGGATGCAGCTACCCATAAGAATAATGTCATGGCAGTTGAGACAGCTAATCTTGCTCATAAACTACTGGAAGAATGTGGAGCCCTATTGGAGGCAATGAACACTGTGCAAGTTGTTCTGTACGGAGCGGCACACCAGCAGTACAGCCAAAATTCGAATGAAAATATTGCTGTGTCGGCCAAAGCTAGCCCGACAAAATACGAGAACCGCAACACACTGCACTAGGCAGATGACATGACGAGACGCTTACACCTAAATAGCTAGAACAGGCCTAATTTGCCGTCGCTCAAAGGCAATCCTGTATAAGCAACGCTCGCAGAGCTTTCTCACAACAAGCGCTACCTAGCGCAAGCTTGAGGGGTAGCAAACGCTGTGCTTTAATGTTGCTCACTCAGGGTGGCCGAATTATAGGCAGCGGACCGTTCAAATTCGATAGAGTCCTGCGCCCCTGAAGCGTTTTTGAGGCCTGGAAAGGAGGTAGCTTCATGTCAGATTTTATCGACGTGCTTATGCCCACAGGGCAACAAGAGGGAACTCAATCTGTCGTCGCAAGATGGCTCAAGAAAGTTGGCGAACAAGTAAAGGCACACGAGCCTCTAATTGAGATTAGCACTGATAAAGTGGTGATGGAGGTGTCTTCGCCCGAGAGTGGAGTCTTGATGGAGATTTTACAAGGCGAGAACCAAAGTGTTCAACCGGGAATGCTGTTGGGGCGGATTAAGCGTGGAGATGCCACTGACGTATCGATGCCTGCAGCGCTAAAAGCAAATGCTCCGAATTCATCATCTCAACAAGCTGCAAGCGTAGACTCTAGTCAGGAATTAAGCCCAGCTGTGAAGCGTCTGTTGCAGCAACATGGTCTATCTGCCTCGGCAGTAAAGGGAAGTGGTAGGGGTGGGCGTATCACGGTCGAGGATGTCGAAAGAACTGTAGCTTCTGGTGTTAAACCCCAGCTTTCAGGGCGGCGTGTCCCCCATGATCACATGCGCAGGGCTATAGCGCAGCACATGCTCGATAGCGTTACGACGGCTCCGCACGTAACCACTGTATTTGAAGCTAACTTGTCTAAAGTTTTAGCTCACAAGGAAAAGCATGCACTTGTTCTGGAGAAGCGTGGTATTAAGTTAAGCCTGACTGCGTACTTTGTTAAGGCCGCCGCTGAGGCACTGAGTGCATTTCCACAGGTCAATAGTCGCTGGCACGATGATGCTGTTGAGATATTAGATGAGGTAAATGTCGGCATCGCTACAGCCTTAGACGATAAGGGGTTAATAGTTCCAGTTGTTAAGGGTGCTCAAAAACTATCCTTGGATGAGATAGCGGAGAAGTTGCAAGCACTTGTGCAAAAGGCGCGTGTCGGGAAGTTAGATACGGCTGATGTCCAGGATGGCACTTTTACTATTTCCAATCACGGTGTCAGCGGAAGCTTGTTCGCAGCACCTATCATTATCAACCAACCGCAGGCAGCAATTCTTGGTATTGGAAAGTTAGAGCGGCGCGTGCGTGCTGTTCAGGCTAAGAATGGCTATGAGTTTAAGGTCGAGCCGATGATGTACGTAACATTGACGATTGACCATAGATCTCTGGATGGGTTTGTCGCTAACAGCTTTCTTGCAAAATTTGTTTCGGTCTTGGAGTCATGGGAATAGGTAGTGAGCAAGACATAGCTGCTCTTCTGCGTTCAACGGTTAGGACAGTTGCGGACTTTCCTAAGCCGGGGATCAATTTCTATGACGTCACTCCATTTATGCTGAATCCAGCCGTGTTTGCTGCGTTGACAGATGAATTCGTCCGCCGTTTTCCGGCAGAGAATGTAGACGCAGTTGTGGGCATTGATGCGCGCGGCTTTATATTTGGAGCTGCGCTAGCATTGAAATTGGGGCGTAGCTTTGTGCCGGTACGCAAAGCTGGGAAATTACCTGCTGCTGTTGAGCGCATCAACTATGCCTTGGAATATGGCGAGGGCCAGTTGGAAATCCATAAGGATGCCTTAATACCAGGTCAGCGCACCGTTATTGTGGATGATCTGCTTGCAACTGGTGGCACCGCCAAAGCGGCTGGAGATTTGGTCTGTAAGTTGGGTGCGCATGTAGTCGGCTATGGTTTTGTGGTGGAGCTTGCCTTCTTAAAGGGTGCTGCAAAGCTTAAGTCCCCGGTAATTTCGCTGCTCAAGTGCGATAGTTGAGCAAACTTCTTCTATTATTTTCGCCTAGGCCGAAGTGGCCCTAGCTGACGCATTGCCGCCAGCCCAGAGTCTTCCATCAGCCACCAAAGCAGGCACAGATATAGGGGCATCCGAATTAAAGTGGTGATGGTGGGATGCATGACCTCTGCCGAACCAAGACTTGTGGCCAGCGTGCCGGATAGGATTGGAAAACGTAAGTATTCGTAAAGAAGGGTCACATTTGCTATTAGCAAGGTGGCTATTATGGGTGCTTTAGCGCAGGGAGGAAAGTACGAGCGCAGGATGGCTAACGGAGCTAGCCAAAATAAGTACTGGGTCCCAAAACCTGGGCCGATGATAATCAGGGTAAGTGTGGCTAACAGTGCGTAACGAAATATGATCAAGTACGAGGACTCACTCTGGCACCTGTTTATACATATTGCCGCGAAAGTTAGCGCGATTGGAAGAAGGCTCTTAAAGATCCAGCTGTAATAGGCGATTAAAGTTTGCCCGCTGCTTAGAGGGAAAAATAGCCCAGTTAGACCAAAGTACCCCGGTACTGAGGAGTACTGCAGCACATTGGCAATCGTTGCTTTAGGTGCTAGTGCATAAATTACGCTTAGCGAGATTATGAAAGGTGAAATACTAAGAATGATACCAAAGCAGCGTGCTCGTTTTGGTAGCCAATGATAAGGAATAAAAAGCAGGGGAAGATAAACTATTGGCACAGGCTTCAACAGAATAGCGAGACCTAGGACAAATGCCGCAGCCAGCCATGTCGTCACGTCTTGCATTCTCTCAGCTTGTGCCAATAGTACCAGACTTGCGCACGTCGCTAACATTAGAACGGGGTCGAAGCTTGCATGCACATAGGCAATCAGTAATAGCGCTGGATTTAAAGTAATCCCAAATAAGATGAGCAACATTTGCTTGCGGGGATTAGGAGCTAGATTCGTTGCCCAACTAAGCAACATGCAAAGCATGCCGACAGCCAGGCAATTAAGAAGCTTAATAAAAATTTCCTGTCTGGCTGGATCCGCACCAGCTAGCCTACCGATAAACCACAGCACCTGCATCCAAGCGGGAGCATAATTCAGATAGTTTGTTTCTATGTAGGGATTTCCGCCACGGCCCAAAATCTCAACGATTGAAAGATAGCGCTGCAAGTCGATGGAGGAGGCACCCGGCGGGAGCAGAAAAATTATTAGCAACCCGACGCACAATGATATAAGAAAACTAAACCGAAGCATCGCGTGGTCCAGCTCCTTCTAGGGGCCAATACGAGCGGGAATAAGCACAACCGCGCCATTTTGATCGTCAATTGCGTAAACCGCGAATTGGTTTTCTCCTCGCTTAAGTACCTCTTCAGGAAAGAAGCCCTCAAAGAACATGGTTCCTTTAGGGAGGAGGAAAGTCGGCGTTATAGCTTCAATCTTCTCGTTTATAGAGATTGCGACTGATCTGATATTTCTGTTTGCCAAATCCCCCAAAATTGCCCCAGACACAAAGGCTAGAGTAGTTTTACTCTCGGGTCGAAAATTGAGCACCACGCCACCTGCTTGGCCAGGTGATACGGAGGGATTCCTAATATCCAGGCTCAGCGCGGCACTACTTGCCTCAGGCCGTGTGCCCAGTAGCTCTCGATGCAGGGGTAGGGCAAATAGGCCGCCAGGGGAACCTGGTTGGTTATTAAAACGAGCGGTTTTCCAGTCGAGCGTGGTTCGAGGTAGGGTGGCGGGGACATCGAACTCTAAGATCTCATAGGATAGATTTTCTTCTTGAAGTATGGATTGTTTGCGCTTTTCTCCTACAATAATGCGTTTCTTTGATCGTTGGACTGCCCCTTGCTTAAAAAGCGAGCTTCCATCAAATTGCCAAGCCGTATTTATTCCTAAAACGTCCACTATCGATGGAAGAATATCTATGCTTTCCGCATTTACTTCACTTACTGCAGCCGTGGTTTGACCTGGGCGCTTTATAAAAAGTGGTATCGGTAGCATGTCTTCAAAGAAGCGCGCATTGTGTGGATGGCTGCGGCGGTGAGCGTTAGCCTCAAAACTTGCACCGTGATCAGCGGTAACTACAACTAGACTCTTATCCCAGAGCTCTTCAGCCTTGAGTTTGTCGATTAATTCGCCCAGTAAGGTGTCGCAGGCGGCTACCTGAAGTAGGAACATCTGGTATGCCTGCGTTATGCCAACATCATCATTCTCCCAGGCTTCATTACGATAGCTACGCGGCACATCGCCTGCCTGGTAGGCTCGGCCAGAGGGAACGAATTGGTATGGCATGTGCGGTAGTAACTGGTGAGCGTAGTGCAGTACGGCTGTGCTTTCGCCATCTATTTGTTGGATCCAAGACCTAAAGGTTCGGACTCGGTCCTTACGTCGCGAATCCAAGCTTTTCTTCTTGCGACTAGACTTGGGCGGGCTCCAAAAGCCAGTCCAGTTTGTCGATACATTGGGTAGTGCTAAGCCAAGATCCTGAGGAATGACAATGTTTAAGTAAATAGCAGCGATGTCAGCAAGCGAGCCCTCAATTCGAGCAGCAAAGTTGGCTGGCGCGCCAGCTGCTTGGCAGGCGTTATCTGGGCAAAGGCGCGTAATTTGCTCGATCGCATGCAAATGTCTGCTGGCTTGAAGTAGAGTGAACAAGTTTTCTGGATGCGATTGAAGCACTGGCAGGCGCTGCTCCTTTGTAGGAAGGCGCCCTGTCAAAATTGCCGGTACAGCTAATGTCGTATGAGTGCTAACGGCTGTGGCGTTTTTGAACCAATCTGAAGTGCTCGCAAGTCTAGCAAAGTTTGGAAAGCGCTGTGCATCGATCGTTAGGCTTCCATCTAATAAGGCAGTAAGGGGCAACTCATCAAATACAATCATGACCAAAGGTATTTCAACTTTGTCGCCTTTGAACCGTACATCGCTGCCAACGAGCTTGGGGTAGGCGAGCTCACGAATGCCGGGTCTCGTCAAAAAGAATATTGGAAAGGCTAAAGCAGCAAGGGCCAGTGCCACGCAAAAGCGCTGCAATCCCAAGTAGCGTGAGAATAATAATCCAAAGCCGATCATGAAGAGAAAAGCAGAGGTAATGGCAAGAGTCCCTGTAAGTCCAGGAATGGCAGTAAAGACTGGCAAGGCTGTGAGTCCAGCCAGAGCTGAACATATAATCACATGTACCGCTGTTCCAGCCGCAGCATTTAAGAAAAAGAAGGGCGCTTCAATAATAGCCAGAAGTGCAGGGGGGATAAAAATTAGGGCGGCTGCTAGATAGAAAAAATCTACGTGTTCGTTGCGGTGGGCTACAAAAAACTCCGGATGTGCACCCAGTTTGTCCAGTAAGGGTTGCCCGATGGCAAACGCACACAGAGCTATGAGTTGGAAAAATCGATTAAAAAAGCGTTCCATGCCGCTACGAGACTAGCAAAATACTGCGGGTCAAGGCAGGGGGAGAAATATAGAAAACTTGGAGTTAATTGCGCTATTCAATAAGCCCTATTTCGGCTGGGGCCTAGTCTGCTGCTAGGCCAAACAAAGAGCACAATTGGGCTTGGATCCGGTAACAGCAATGCTTTATGTAAGCGCTACAGACTCGTGCTGCGAGCGCAGCGATCCGCATCAAATTGTTCACGCTCTTAGGTAAATATCGTCTCAGGTAGCCTCTAGATAGGGGGAAGGCTTGTAGGTTCAACTAGGCACATGGCCTTAATGCTGGCAGCCACATTGTGGACACGCAGATAATCGACACCGAAGGTATTTAGTAGTGTGCTTATGAGCGCAGTTTCTGAGTCTCTTTCTGCGGCAGGGCGAGCAGTAATGAGAGATAAATATGATTTTCTTGAATGCCCGAAAAGCAGCCGTGCGCCATCTGTTCGCAATAGCCTGGCGTTGGCAATTATGTTCCAGGACTGCTCAGCGTTCTTGCCAAATCCAATTCCCGGGTCGAGTATGAGGCGGGAATTATCAATCTTGTGCTGCCTAAACAGCGCCAGTCGCTCGTCGATCCAATCTTGTATTTGCTGGTAGGCTGGCCTACTTAAATCGAGAATTCGATCTTTGTTGGGCGGTATTCCAAGGCTATGCATGGCGATCAGGCCAGCCCCGGAATCGGCGGCAATTGATAGCATTTGTTTGTCGCTAAACCCCTGCACATCGTTGATCCACTCCACTCCGAGACTTAGTGCAAACTTGGCAACATCGGGGTGGCGCGTGTCGACGCTTATCTCCGGGAATAAAGCACTCTTGCTACGTTCATGCAGTAATGCCTCTAGAACCGGCTGTAAGCGCGCCATTTCGCTTTGTGCATCAAGCGCTGGCGCTCCAGGGCGGGTAGACTCAGCTCCGATGTCGATTAGCATGGCTCCATGAGCATAAAGCTCACGGGCCTGTGCTAAGCATGCTTCGGGAGTAGTAAACTTGCCACCATCCGAGAACGAATCCGGCGTGATATTTATGACTCCCACCAAATCGGCGCGTGGTAAAGGACCTTCTTTCCAAGCTAACCCGCTAGGCAAAGCCGCTCTGAATTGATCTTGAGACTTGCGGGAAGCTTTCCATGTTTTGCAGGGAATTTCTGCGCGAGTGTAGCCCCATCGGAAAACTAAAGTTTGTGCTGCAGCTTGCCTTCCAGCGCTGGGCAGTGGGTAGTCTGGGTTCAGTGCTGCAAATGGCCATAGTGCAAAAGGCCGTTCGGCGATAGCCGGATGTGGCAGGCGTAGGACATCTAGGGTTAGCGACTTATTCCCATACGACAGGATATCGATGTCAATTTCGCGTGGGGCCCAGCGCTGTCTAGCTTGTCGACCTAACTGCGCTTCTAGGCCTTTCACAGCTTTTAGGAGCTCAAGAGGACTAAGCTCGCATTGGCCAGCCACAGCCAAGTTTAGAAATGGAATGTTCCACTCAAGCGGGGAGTCTGGGAGCAGTAGTGCGTCCGATTCGAACAGCTCACTGCAGCAGCCGTTTGAAAGTAAGGCCGTAGGCGCAGAGAAGATATGTTTAATTGCTTCAGATAAAATCTGAGCTCGATTGCCGAGATTAGAGCCAAGTCCTAGAACTACAAATTCAGCCATGCCGGTTGAGCGCTTAGGATAACTAGTGGGGCTTAAAATACTCGAAGGGTTGGTGGCAAGCTTGGCAATAGTAGAGCGCTTTGCAGGCAGTTGCGCCAAACTGGCTTCGCCTTTCCGTTGCGAGAGAATCACAAAAAGGACAGGGGATGTTGGGAGCGGCTTTAGTGCCTATAAGGACTAACTCATCGTCCGCATTTCCAACCGGTGGAGCTATGCCGAATTCCTTAAGCTTGCGTCGTCCCTCTTCTGAAATCCAATCAGTAGACCAGGCTGGGCTAAGCACACGCTCGATCGTGACATCCTGCATTCCTTTATCCCGTAAGGCTTCCGCTACATTTCTTTCGATAAGCTCGAGCGCTGGGCAGCCTGAGTAAGTTGGCGTGACTTTAACAGTAACAGCCTTGCCCTGAATATCCACCCCTCGAATAATTCCCAGATCGAGTACGCTAAGTACAGGCACCTCTGGATCTCGAACTGTTTCGAGAGCCTTAAGTACGTCTGACTCTGTCCAGGTCATATTGGCTACCAACGTGCATCAGGGTAGGAGCGGGGTAGGATTTGCAGCTCGGAGAGCATGTGACCTAGATGTTCAGTATGCTTGCCGGTCCGTCCGCCTAATTGCATGAACATGCCAGGGTCTGGCATACGTAGAGTGGCCTTTGTAATCAACTCCTGTAGCATCGTCAGCCATTTCCCATAAAGTCCACCTAAATTGGGAATGATTTTTTGATCTGCCAGCTGTTGTTCGATCGCATCAGTCGCAAAAAGGTCCTTCGTGAAACGCCAAACTTCATCCAAGGCGTTTTGTAGGCGGGCGTGACTGTCGGCTGTCCCATCGCCTAAGCGTAGTACCCATTCACTAGCATGTGTTACATGGTAGCGGCTTTCCTTTTTGGCCTTTCCGGCTATGCCAGCTAAAGTCTCGTTGGAACTCTTGGTGAGTTCGTCCCATAGCAAGTAGGCTCTTAGACTAAACACAATCTGGCGCGCAATGGTGTAAGCAAAATCGCCACGTGGTTGTTCTACGAGCAGGCAGTTCTTAAATTCTATAGCCTCTCGGAAGTACGCTAACTTGTCAGCATCTCTGCCCTGACCTTCCATCTCGCCGGCAAGGTTCAGAACAGCTTGGGCATGTCCGAACAGGTCTAAAGAGATGTTGGCCAATGCAATATCTTCTTCAAGTATTGGGCCATGTCCACACCACTCCGCGAGGCGTTGTCCAAGCACTAGTTGATCATCCCCAAGGCGCAAAAGGAAGTCGAATAATGCGGCGTTATTTGATGTCGCCATGACTACTACTCCAAATTACCAACGCCTTTGGGCGATTTATAAAACTGTGGGTGACGGAATAACTTGTCGTTGCCTGGTTCGAAGAATTCACCATTTTCACCAGGCGTGCTGGCAGTGATCGTCTCTGATGGGACCACCCACATGCTCTTAACTAGCCCACGTCGCGAATAAACATCACGTGCGTTAAGAAGTGCCATGCGCGCATCAGGCGCATGCACGTTTCCAGCATGCTGATGTGGTTCTCCCAGTTCAAGCTGCACAAAAACTTCCCACATTGGCCAGTCCGCGGATGCTGTTGTGTTGGTAGCAGAAGCCATAATTACCTCATCTCGAATAAATTCAAATAATCTTAAGCTGCCCTGCGTTCAAGACTGCTGTGTTTTTGCGCGTATGCCACAGCCGCTTCACGCACCCACTTGCCCTCGTCGTGCGCGTGCTTGCGAGCCGCAATGCGCTCTTTGTTGCAAGGTCCGTTGCCATTAATGACGTTAAAGAATTCTTCCCAGTTGATTGGGCCGATTTCCCAATGTCCAGTCTCCTTGTTGAACTTTAGGGCCGGGTCAGGAATAGTCAGCCCGATGGCGTGCGCCTGCGGCACGGTCATGTCGATAAAGCGCTGCCGTAGGTCATCATTGCTTTTGCGTTTAATACCCCAGCGCATTAGATCAATGCTGTTCGGTGAATCCTTATCGGTTGGGCCGAACATCATGAGCGATGGCCACCACCAACGATTGATAGAGTCTTGAGCCATAGCGCGTTGTGCTGGAGTCCCCGCCATCATGGTTGATAGGATCTCGTAGCCCTGCTTCTTATGGAAGTTTTCTTCCTTGCAGATTCGAATCATGGCGCGGGCATACGGGCCAAAAGAGCATTTAGCCAACGTGGTTTGATTCACTATAGCGGCGCCATCCACCAGCCAGCCGATCGCTCCCATGTCAGACCAGAGCAGAGACGGATAGTTGAAGATGCTGGAATACTTTGCCTTGCCTGCATGCAACTCATCTATCAAATCTTCACGACGAACACCGAGGGATTCCACGCCACTATAAATATACAGTCCGTGACCGCCTTCATCTTGCACTTTTGCCAACAAGATCATCTTGCGACGTAGACTTGGGGCGCGCGTAATCCAGTTCCCTTCTGGGAGCATGCCGACGACTTCCGAGTGGGCATGCTGGGACATCATACGAATCAGCTGTTTGCGTAGCCGCTCTGGCATCCAATCTTTCGGCTCGAAAATTTCCCCACGCGCGATACGGTCATCAAACTCTTTTAGTTTTGCGGCGTCATCCATACAAGTCAGTCCTTATAGAAATCAAGGAGCGGCCCTATTAGACAATATTTATGCGTAATTATCAACCAAAGTCATCGATTAAGTACTTGAACTGTCTACTCTATTTCGCCGGATCGAGAGTTTGTGCTATACCAACAACTCTATGAAAGATCAGGTACAATCAGGAAAAGTTACCCTAACTGTCGAAGCTGGGATCGGGCGCGTCCGTTTCTTCCATCCTAAAAGCAACTCTCTACCCGGCGCGCTGTTACGAAGTATTGCAGAACACATTGATAAAGCAGCGATGGATCCTGCCGTTAAGGTTGTGGTCCTTGAAAGTGAAGGCGAGGGTGCCTTCTGTGCGGGAGCCTCTTTCAGTGAGTTGCAAGCAATTAAAGATCTTGAGCAGGGCAAAGTTTTTTTCTCAGGATTCTCTCAAGTCATTTTATCCATGCGGAGATGCCCGAAGTTTGTGATCGCGCGAGTGCAAGGTAAATGCGTGGGCGGTGGTGTGGGGCTCGCCGCAGCTGCAGACTATGCATTTGCAGTAGTAGGGGCGGCCGCCAAGTTGAGCGAACTAGCAGTGGGTATTGGCCCCTTTGTGGTTGGTCCAGCCGTTGAGCGAAAGATCGGAACGGCAAATTTTTCGGCGATGTCTATCGATTATGATTGGCGTAGTGCCGAGTGGTGCTTGGCCGCCGGACTATATCAGAGCGTGCTACCGTCTGTTCAGGAGTTAGATGCAGCTGTAAATACTTTTGCTACTAAGCTCGCAGCTAGTAGCGTTGATGCCATGAGCACCCTTAAGAAAGTTTTGTGGGAAGGTACGGAGAATTGGGAGACTTTACTTCCGCAGCGCGCCGCCCTTAGTGGAACGTTGGTGCTAACTGACTTTGCGCGTGCCTTTTTGAGTAAGAGTGCCTAGCAATTAGTCTGGATAGCTGCACGCCTAATTTAAGTGGTAGTGCAGACCTAGTACGTAAGATTCCCTTGGCCTAATAGTCCAAAATTCTTAAAGAAAGTATTTATGAGGCAAGCTGACACTTGCTTTTATTGCATAAGTTTTTTGGTGGGCGTACCCTAAAAAATGCCCTAAGCGATGGCTTTTATATGTGCCGCGCTAGCAAAGGTTTGAGAATAGGTGTTGTTAATATGTTTGAGTTACCTGCTCATCTTACAGTTCCTGATGCGCTTTTGAGCGCTGATATGCCGAGCGCCGCTGGGGAGATAGGTTCAAATCCAGAACCTGCCTCGCCAAGTCCGAGTGCCGAAGCTGAAGAACCTTCGGAACATGATTCAAGCGGAGATGCATTAGAGCTCAACACAGCCGCCAGTGAAGCAGATTCATTGAGGCAGTATGGTGCTGATTGGGCAGGCATGTACGGGCTTGAGCCAGAAGGTGGGCCTGAGAGCGATCCGCATGGAGGCCAAGATCCACAACAGTATAAATTTGATAAGTCGCTGGGACATGTGCACGCATTCACCGCAGTAGGTATGGGCCTTGGAGTGGCAAGTGCGGCTTTCGAGTATGGAACATCGTCGCTGGCCATAATGTCCCAGCTAGCAGGGGATGTTTGGGAGGGTATTTCTGGAGCAACCGGGCTTCTATCTGCTGCACTTTCACACCGATTCTTGTGGGGGCAGGCATTTTCTGAAGAATCCGGTGTGAGTGCCGAATCCCATACCACCCCAGGGTACTCGAGTGGTGTTGGCCATTCTATGATGCCAGCTACCATTTGTGCTGCCATGGGCTTTGGACTATATGAAACACATTCTTTGGGGGCCCTCGGAGCGTTGACAGCCACAGCCGCTGCTTTTGGCTTTGTGCACTGGCTCAGATTCAGAGATTTTGGGCGTTAAATCGGCCCAGTTCTAGGCTGCAGGAAATA
Organism: Oligoflexia bacterium; assembly: GCA_019694465.1. Classification (GTDB taxonomy): domain Bacteria; phylum Bdellovibrionota_C; class UBA2361; order UBA2361; family JAFLCA01; genus JAIBBV01. The sequence goes on along the minus strand of JAIBBV010000057.1, from coordinate 221 downwards.
TAAAGACTTTCCCTCTGTGAAGGTAGGCTTCGCTATGTGCCCTGTAGTTGTTTCCCTGGAGGGGGCCTACTTTTTTGAAACAGCTGCGCAAGAAGCGCGATTCCTAAGTAACAATTTAGGAATGAGCTTAAGGTTATATGCCTTCACCGCCGCGTATTTTGCTTCCGGATTTCCCGGTGTTCATCACCTCGCGAACTGAGGAGGGACTGCCCTTTGTCCCG
>JAIBBV010000091.1 GCA_019694465.1 Oligoflexia bacterium | reverse complement strand
ATCACCGCATTCGACCCGCCACGCGGCCTCAGCTTCGACGACGGCTTCGCGAACGCCGATGGCACGCGAAACGATGCCATGCCCACCTCGCAAGGCCGCGTAGAGATCGCCGCGCTCAAAAGAAAAAATGCTCCTGCTATGAGCGTGGCACCACCAACACTAAAATATCTGAGCAGCGGCCCAGAAATGGTCATTCCAACGCTACCACCACCATTAAGGCCCCAAAAAATTGCGGCCAGCGTGCAAGAGAATATCAAAATACCTAAAACGCCAACCAAAAATAGTAGCTTAGGGCTTTTGCCTTGCAGGCTGACGAGATCTTCGTTCTCCCAGAAGTATTTTCCAAGTAGTGCTGCCCATGCTGCCGGAACGAGTGCGCACCACCCCATAAAGCCAGCCAATACAGTGCCCACAAACTTGCCGACTGGACCCAGAGGGCTTCGCAATAAAGGAAAGTGATCTGGATCCAGGAATGAAATTCGCCCTGCATTCAGTTCCTGCGATAAGAAGCTAATAAGTAGGAAGGCAGAAAAAGCATAAAATAGGACAGACAGAGCCTCGTTCGCCCATGTCAGAGTGGTGGGCGATGGAGTTGGCTTGCTACCAGTTCCACTTGAAGACTTACGCGGTGTGGAGCGACGCTTTGAAGTTGCAGCTGCCATAATTTTACATCAGAAAATCAACAACGTTCTATGTTAGCCAAGAAGGGGCGTTTTAGAAACCCTCATATTTTTGTGCCGGTTTAAGCATAACTGATAGCACTTAGAGCTATATTGATCTCAGCGCTAAAAGAAAAACCTAGCCCAGATTAGTTTTCCCATGCGCACGGGGTGGCGACAGAAGCTAGCCAAATGCCCGCAACTAATCTGATCTATTTAGCGAACTGCGCCACACGGCGATCGGCTAGATCCTGCAGCGCCTGGCGCAGGCCACTCTTCAGCATGTTCTGTGCGGTTGACCACTGCGGTGCATCACTCGACTTGATCCGCTCGTCCAGCCTTAACAGGTTATCTGTCAGAGCTTCATCTTGCTTGAAGAAGCTGGCATTCCAAACTGTGGCTGCATCGCTAGCTCTCAACAACGACAACTCAAAACCAACGCTCGCTGGTTCGGAGACACCGACTGCAGAGCCTTTGCGTTCCTTATAGGTGTACAAACGTAATTGCAATGTAGCATCGGGACGAAAGCGCTTTACTAGATCGGCTGCTTTAAGGGAGGTATTCAAAGGGCGGGTTTTCTTGCCGCCAATGATGTCAATACTTAAAGCTTCTCGCACGAGTGATTCAAATTCTGCATCCAACGATGATGGCAGGATTCCACTGCCCTTTGTCCGCTCCTCCATTAAACTAGGCAGCAGCAGGACCGAGTTGACTCTTAGTAACTCTTCGTCTCGTGGGGCCTGGGTCTGCAGTGAAGGCGCAACAAGGGCAACTTGGGATCGATTTTGGGTAGAGCTAGCGCATCCAACCACGCCCACCACAACCAAAAGCGTCGCCAAACGCTTTACAGCCTCAAAAGTCCGAAAGTTCTTTCCCATGTGCATTGGCCTCCATTACTGCGACAATCCCCTATTATTGCAGCATTCTTCCTGCTGCCGCCAGCGGTGTTTGTAGGGGTTAAGCTTTTGTAGATTATGAATAACACATCTAGCACGCTCTACTTGATTTTTATTTAACCTTTGTCCTAGCCTAAGAGCATGGCTTGGCAGTGGTGATGCATCTTCCCGCGCTGAGCTAAAAGCATCCCACCAACGCACCAAAAGGTGTCATTTGTTGGGGGGGGCTTAGATGCAATGTCAGTTTGAGGCGTATTATACATGAAAGCTGCTGAGAAGATTATCGAAGCGTTAACACAGCTCCTCGAGGGCTATTCTGAGCTACAGGAATCGATCGAGAATGACTTTGGCGGAGAAAAGGACGACGAAGAAACAGCTGAAGAGCTCGATGCGGCACTGGTGACAGAAATGCGCGCCGCTGTCGAATCAGTAATCGAGAACGAAGACTATACTGCTGAAGAAATCGCTTCTGTTATTTCGGCTCTCACAGACTGCCTTCAGGAGATCGATCCTGACGTTTTTGAAACAGAAGAAACTGAAGAAGAAGAAGACGATGACGACTACGATGATGATGACGAGGATGAAGATGATGAAGATCTCGACCTCGACGAAGACGATGAGGACGAAGACTAGCGACAATTAAATCGGCCGGGGGCTCACATCCAGAGCAGAAAGTAAGCAAGGCGCTTAACTTTGTTCCGCACGCTAAGGCAATTAGGATCGCCTAAATTGCTGAATTCTGGAGTTCGGACCAGATATCTATTCAGGAATGAGTCTGTATTCAGCCCAATCTTGCAATGGGTACTTGGCCAAAGCAGCTTCAATATCCTTCCGGGATAGGCTACGTACACGTTCTAGCGTCTCGCCAAGACTATGTAGCTTATGACGATAGTTCCACTCCAAACCCAGGGCCATCAGGCGACCCATTGGAAGCTCTCCACTGAGTACTACCTTTGAAATTAATTTATGCTTGGCGCGCTCCAAGTCAGCATCAGAAAAATCAAGCGGGCTAACTAAAATCTTTTTGACGACGGCTGAAACTGTATCAGCCTTAGCTGGCTCGACACTAGCGTAAGCCATAAACAGCCCCGTTCCATCTCGCTCATCGTTGTCTGCCCCTGCGTCTTCAGCCAATCCCTTATCGATAAGCTCCCAGTAAAGGCGCGAACCTGTACTGTCACCAATAAGCATAGCAAGCAAGGAAAGTGCGTAGCGCTCGGCAGCCTGTGCGCTAGCCCCTTCGCTTAAAAAGAGAATATGTGTCTGTGTGAGATTCTTTCGACGCAGCTCTTTGTACGAGGAATGTGGCGGCGCGGGCTTAATGTCGCGCTTGGCTTGGAAATTGGCCCATTTGCCAGTCAATTTCTGGGCGTCTGAGAAAAATCGCTTCTGATCGAAGTTGCCAGTAGCCACTAACACGATATTAGAGGGGCTGTAACGTCTGTTGAAGTAATCCCGCATGTCTTGATGCGTCATAGCCGTAAGAGATTCTGGCGTTCCAAGCACAGAATTTCCAGCCGGGTGACCTCGATAATAGTCTCGCATCGAGTTCTCGAATAGATAGAAGTGCGGGCGATCCTGATACAGGGCGATTTCCTCGATGATCACCTTTTTTTCTGTTTCGAATTCTCCGGGGTCAAGCGCCGGACGTAACATATCGCTCAGAAGATCCTGCATCAGCGAAAATTTTTCAGGGATTATGCCACTGTAGTAAACGGTATTCTCTTCAGAGGTAAAGGCGTTGGCTTGAGCTCCCAGGTTTCCTAACTCTAATGTGATGTCCATGCTGCTGCGCTTTTGCGTGCCTTTGAACATCATATGTTCAAGAAAATGGGAAACGCCCGACTCTTTAGCGGTCTCATCTCTAGCTCCCGTAGCTACGAAAAAGCCAATCGCAGCACTTTGCGCAGCGGGCAGATATTCGCTGATAATTGTGAGTCCATTATCGATTGTACATACTTGTGCTGAATTTTGTTGTTTCATGCTCAGCGTGCCTCAGAGTGAAGATCTCGTGGTCCCAATGTCATTAGCGCGAAGGGACGCACAGGCCAGATCTTAAGGTATTCGTGAATTTGCTCCGCACTCACTGCTGCGATGCCATCCAAGACCTCCTGCAATGGGCGAACCCGCTTCTGCAGCCACCAGTCGGTAGCATTCCCAACCGCGCGAGCGGCTGTGGACTCCTCCCCTATTATGCGTGAAGCCTTAAGATCAATTTGCGAGCGCTCCAACTCTTCTTGCAAGATATCCCCCTTCATCTGCTCTAACACTTCGACCATCACATCTAGGGTCTCATGCGCTCGCTCAGGGGTCGTCCCGGCATAAGCCACTACGGTTCCATATGCGGCTGTCGCTGAGTGCGAAGCGCGCACGGAATAACAAAGGCCGCGCTTCTCTCGTACTTCGATAAACAAGCGCCCGAACATGCCTCCAGATAGAATCCCGGTAGCCACTTTAGCCGCATAGTAGTGCTTGTCCCCAAAGCGGGCAGAGGGATAGGCTAAAGCAATTTGCAACTGCGCTGACTCAGAGTGAATGTGATTCTCGCGCCGATCTGGGAACTTGCCCAAGCTAGGGGGAAATTCAGGGCTTCCGCTCCAAGCCCCAAAACATTCTTCGACCCAAGCACGCACTTCCGATACCTTCACATTCCCTGCGATCGACAGTATCGCCCCGCGCGGGCGAATTCGGCGCTTATGGTCCTCTACAAGCATCTTGTGCGTTACAGACTTGAGGCCATCTTCGGTACCCATTGGCGAACGCCCCCAGGGCTCAGGATAGTAGCTGTTCCCCAAAGCGATCATTACACGACGAGCTGGATTGTCCTGTAAGGCAGCCAGGTCTTGCAAAAATAGGCTGCGCACATTATCGATTTCACCTTCCGGTAGGGCTGGATGACACACCATCAGCGACACTAGCCGCACTTCAGGACGTT
>JAIBBV010000090.1 GCA_019694465.1 Oligoflexia bacterium | reverse complement strand
GATGTTACTGCTTCGACTTCGGACATCCTGTCCTGCGTCGAACTCGCTCCAAGCTTCGCTGGGGGCCCGCGAACCCCAGCTGCGCGTCGCTCCAACCACTTCGTGGTTGTCCGGCCATCCATGGCCGGCTAGTGTCTGCAGCTACAATTGTTCGAGAATTCACTGACCCCGGACACTAGAGGCCCTACAAAAATAAAAGCAAATGCTGGTAGCCCAGAATTTCTAGCCAAATTTTATGGGACGGCGCAATTTTGTGGAGTGTGTTTTATAGCTAATTTCTGGATGCTCGCATGGAAGGCTTTTCCAACTAGGAATACTTAGCTGGAGTGGAACTGGACTCAGTAAGGTTCGGTAGGGTCCTGAGAAATTCAAAAGTATAAATTCCAGAGTCATGGCCATCGCCCCAAGCGATGCCCAGCGCGTAGTTGCCTACTCCCCAAATCTTAATCAACCTTAGAGACTCCTCACGAGTAGCTTCCACCACGCGTAGAGATGACTTCTTGGTTGGGGTTAGTGGGGAACTATGTGAGGAGTCACCACGCTTCTCCCTGCATTCAGCACAGGGGCAATTCTGGCGCAGTCGGGCGCTATCGATTTCTGTCTTATTTCCGTCACGCCACACAATTTGTAGGCCTGAGTCTAATCTACGAATTTCAACTGGGGTTTGCATGCGAGTATCCTCGATCGGTCATTGTTGATCCAAATTGAGCGGGAATAAAGTGGCGCAAGCATGGCAGCTGGTAATTTTTTGCCGCTAGGTCGTCGATATTCCTTAACTTTGCGGCTTTAGTGGCTAGTAACAACAAACCTAGTTAACGGTCGGTGTTTGGGCACACTTTGTGCTAATTTATTACTATGTGATTGGTAGCGCTACCAGAAACAGGAGTGTCTCTCTAAGACCGGCGCTGACCGTGAGTAGATTTAGAGAAACTTCGCGCAAGCTAGCTAGATTTTATGGTATGGCCGCCATATGCGATATGAGCCAAGGCAAGTATCCATTGAATTTAGCGGATTTTTGTATAGGTTATAATTCGTTATAAGGGTGAGGCGACTCTTCAATGTGTGAGTTCGCCAGGGTTTTTGGCAATGATTAGTGGACAAGAAGGCTCTCTAAGATCAATCGGTAAATACCAAATTCTCGGCCCACTTGGGCGCGGCTCGATGGGGCTCGTGTATAAAGCAAGGGACCCTGAGATTGGCAGAGTTGTAGCCATCAAGACCTTGAGAAAGATACTTTCAGCTGATCCCCAGGACGTTGAAGCAGCAGTTCGGCGCTTTAAGTTTGAGGCCCGTTCCGCTGGAAACCTGCGTCACCCAAATATTATTACGATCTTTGAAGTTAATCACGATGCTGAGACCCCCTTTATCGTGATGGACTACGTAGAGGGTGAAAGCCTGGACTCCATTATCGAGAAAGAGCGAAGGGTAGCGCCTGCTACCATGGTTCAGTACTTGAACCAGGTGGCAGCGGGTTTGGATTATGCCCATTCGCGAGGTGTTGTTCATCGTGATATCAAACCTAGCAATATTCTTGTTGATCGCTCGGGCAACGTTTTCATTCTGGATTTCGGTATTGCCAGCATCAATGAGAGTTTTCCTGGTGCGGAGCAGACTGGGAGTATGGCCCCAATTATGGGCACTCCTGGTTACATGTCCCCCGAACAAATTCTCAACGAAAAGCTTGATCATAGAACGGATTTGTTCAGCCTCGCAGTTGTTGCTTTCGAGTGTTTGACTGGGCAGCGCCCCTTCCCGGGAGATAATTTTACAACCGTAATTGGAAACATTCTTAACTCTAAGCCACTTTCGCTTACTGCACTCATCCCCGAAATGCCATTGCCGCTCGAGGCAGAGTTCGAAAAGGCGTTAGCAAAGAGTCGCGAAGATCGCTTTGAGTCAGCTTCCCGAATGTTAGCGGCTTTTGCTCATGCAGCGGGCGTGGATGCCGGTGATGGTAGGGGCAGTCCGCGTGCTCCAATGCGCACCAGGAAGATGTCGGCCTGGAAGTCCATTAAGCGGGTTTGGGGTGATGAGACTCAAACTGGTCCTAGCAAGACTTCTCCTGTAGCCGAGGCTGCCAGTGCTCCTAAGTCCGGTCAATCTGCTCCATGGGAGGCAGTAAAGCAGGCGCCTGTAGCGGATAGTTTCTCCGAACGCATGCGTATGGGTACTGGGTCGCACCCTGGCGCTATTTTCTCACATGGGGATCATGCTGTAGGTAGTCAGCCCTTCCTGCGCTTTAAGCAGAGTCCGGCTCGGATCGTGGCGCTTTCGGTGGCTTTTGCCTGCTTGGTCGTTGCTAGCGTTGTGTTGTGGTATGCACTAGAACCTGAGGCCGCCCCTGTTGTTGCAAGACAAGGCTCATCTAACCAAAATGGAGCTAACCCTGCACTCGATGCGCAAACTGCAGGTGCTCAAATCGGAGAGCTAGTGGTGCCTGGTGTTGATCCTCTGCCCAAGGATAAGACTGTGCACGAAATGAACGATCGTGAGCTATTGGGCGTAATCGTTCGCGGCGGAGTCAGCGAGGAGATGATTATCGATGCACTGCGTGAGTGTCGTCAACGCAACGTTCCAGCCCTGGTTGATGCCAGTGTATTTCCGCTGCAGCATGATTCCTTTTTAGTGCGACTTGAAACAATTCGTATTTTGGGCGAAATGGGGGACAAGCGAATTGTTCCACAGCTCATGCTATCTCTTGATGATCACGATCCGCTGGTTAGAAAGGAGGTGGCAGTAACTTTAGGCAAGCTTGGAGATCGTCGAGCCTTAGGCTATCTCAATGCCAGATTATTCAAAGAAGAAATGGCCGATGTTAAGGCGGAGATTAAGAATGCGATTGAGCGCATAAATGGTTTCCCGATGGGTCGTTAGTTCCAGGTCTTGCTAGTATACAATCCTTTTTGCGCTGATCTAATAAGGCGTGGAAAAGTTCGGAACTTAAATACTTCTTAAAGTCAGAGCTACTGAGTCGCTGGGAGCTTTGTCTTTAGGTGAGCAATAAAGTCGCTTGGGGTTAGGAAGCCGGTGATCCGACTACCCTCAATTTCTGAGCCATCTGCTCTAAGAAACAAAATGCATGGCAGCCCAACGATTGAGTAGCGCTCACTAAGCGTATCGTCAGGTTCAGTAAAATCAACGCGCCCGAGGGCTAAGTTAGCGAGTTCTTGCCGCACCGATGGATCGGGGAAAGTAATCGCATCTAGCTCTTTACAGGCAGCGCACCAGTCCGCATAAAAATCTACCATGGCTATGGTTCCGCGTGCTTTCGCTTCTGCCAATGTGGCGTCAACTCCACTCAGCCAGTGCTCATCTCTGGAGCTGCTGGAGTTACTCAAGGAAAGCCAGGGGAAAATTGCCAATGCGAAGCAGGTTGCAGCTACAATCTGTAAGCGCCGCATACCAGTCATTCGAATAGTTAACAGGATAGCTAGGCCTATGATGCTGAGGGTGCAGAATGCGAGTGTGCCGCTACGCAGGGCCTCAGGTAACAGAGCGAAAGTATAGCGCTGAGTAACGAATAGGAATGCTAGTAGCAGCGCTAGGGCGATTATAAATTTTACGACTAGCAGCCAATTGCCTGAGCGCGGTAAGCGTTTTAGCAGGCCAGGGAATGCACCCAAGAGCATGAATAGGACGCCAAAGCCAAGTGCGTAAACGAACAGCAGTATCGCTCCCCATAACGCTTGCCCAGAAGTCGCAGCTATTCCAAGGATGAGAATTAGAACTGGGCCAACGCAGGGTGCTGCCACCAGCGCACTTACAGTCCCCATCAGGAAGGCGCCACGAAACCCCTTGCCGCCAATGCTACTCGCTTTGTTCTGTAGCCCACCCAAGAAACTTGGGCCAAATAAATCCAACGTAGAGCAGGTCAGAGTGAGGAGCAGCGCTCCGAGTATCGTTACTACCCAGGGGTTACCAAGCAGCGATCCGAAAACCGAACCGCTCAAAGCTGAAAAAAGACCCAAAATCGTATAGGTCAGTGCTATGCCGAGCACATATGTGGCTGACAGCCCAAAAGACTTCAAGCGCGATGTTTCGCCTGCGGCCCCGAAAATAGACAAAGTGATGGGGATAAGAGGATAGACGCAAGGGGTAAGGCTGGTGCCTATCCCGGCTATGAACACCTGAAAGAGCTGTGAAGTTGCTGAGGCTGCGGCAAGCTCCATAATCACTGGCCTGGCTATTCAGTATGTTCAGCTGTGACAGTCCCGATACCAGCAAAGCGCGCCAGCTCATGCAGTGATGATATGCGCCGCTCGAGGTCGCTAATTTCATCTTGATCTGCGGCGCTAATTGCACCCTGTTTCCAGCAACGGGCGAGTGTCGCCTTGTAGGCTTCAAGAGAGCTCAACAGCTCCTGCTTCAGAGAGTCGTCGGCAACTTCATCTGCTAACGCTGACCATGTCTTCAATCGCTTTTGTTTGGCCGGGAGCGTAGTTAGATCCATGCTATTCACCATTATGAACTCAAAATTCTAGAACGGGACTCTTTGCTCGTACTATCTCATAAAGAATACAGATGGTTATAGGGACAGACAAGCCGTTGTACTGTCCTCCTCTCATAATTACATTATGAATCAGATCCTTGGGGTGCCATG
>JAIBBV010000056.1 GCA_019694465.1 Oligoflexia bacterium | reverse complement strand
GAGCCTGCACCAGTCCATCGAATATATCGGAGCTGAAGCTAGGGGTTCCCTTTATAAATGAAGGATGTCCCTAGTTAATAAGCGCTGACCGAACAGTCTCAAACAAAGTTACCCAGCAAATATCATGGCAAGCTAAGTACTGGATATGGCGCAAGGCCAGCCTAGACCTTGCGCCCCTAATCTTTATTTAACTTCTGTTGCGACTTTGATATGTAGGTCGCGCAACTGCTTCTCGCTAGCGGCTCCTGGGCTTTGCGTCATAAGCTCTTGCCCCTTCTGCGTCTTTGGGAAAGCTATGACATCACGAATACTGGCCTTGTTGGCGAGAATCGCAATTAGACGGTCTAGACCCAACGCAATACCGCCATGCGGAGGAGCACCGAAACGAAACGCCTCCAACATATAACCAAAGCGAGATTCGACCAGATCTTTAGGAATCTGCAAAACATCTTCAAATACTTTCTTCTGCAATTCAGGTTGGTGAATGCGAATACTGCCACCGCCAAGCTCTACGCCGTTTAGCACTATATCGTAATGCTGGCCGCGAACTTTCTTCGGATCGCTGTCCAACATAAAAATATCTTCCTCGACCGGAGCTGTGAATGGGTGATGAGCTGAGAAATAGCCACCCTTCTCCTCGTCGAATATCATTAGTGGGAAGTCCACCACCCAAAGGAACTTGAAGTCATTTGGGTTAATTGTGATCTTCCCGCGTTTAGCCAACATCTGCGCGCCCTCCAAACGCAGGCGCCCAAGAATCGTGCAAGCGCGCTCCCATTCTCCGGCTGAGAAGAGGACTAAATCCCCTTCCTCAACATTCATAGCCTGCTTCAGAGCTGCCTGTTCCTCGGCAGAAAAGAATTTTAAGATTGGCGACTTCCAGGTACCACCTTCACTCTTAATGAAGGCAAGCCCTGGAGCCCCAAGATTCTTGGCTGCATCTTCAAGCTGTTTCACTTCACCAGTTGTGACGTCAGCCAACCCTTTTAGATTTACAGCCTTAACAACGCCACCTTTCTCGATTGTGGTTTTGAAGACCTTAAACCCAGAATTGGCAAAGACGGCATTTAGGTCAACTAGCTCGAAACCAAAGCGCATGTCAGGCTTATCGACACCGAAGCGACTCATGGCTTCCTTATAGGGCATACGCAAGAATGGCGTCTTAATATCCACACCTAGGATCGTCTTCCACACGCATTTTAGCATCCCCTCAATTAGGGCATAAATATCTTCGCGATCGATGAATGACATCTCCAAATCGATCTGCGAGAACTCTGGCTGGCGGTCTGCTCGCAAATCTTCATCTCTAAAGCAGCGCGCCACCTGAAAATAGCGCTCCATACCAGCCACCATCAGCATTTGCTTATATTGTTGTGGCGACTGCGGCAGGGCATAAAACTGTCCAACATTGAGGCGACTTGGCACCAAAAACTCGCGCGCCCCTTCGGGGGTACTCTTAAATAGCATTGGGGTCTCTATCTCCAGGAACCCCTGACCATCAAGATAGTCCCGCACCGTTTTTACAGCGCGATGACGGAGGCGGATAGTTTCGAAATTACGTGGGCGACGCAAATCAAGGTAGCGATATTTTAGGCGCAATTCTTCGTTCACTTTGTCTGCGCTATCGTCAACTTGGAATGGAAGCGGCGCAGGCACATTGTGCACGTAGATATCTGACACCTTGATTTCAATCGAGCCGGTCTTCATGTTGGGGTTGATAGCGGCCTGGTCACGCGCGATAACATCCCCTTTGACTTCAACTACCGTCTCAGGCTTTAGCTTAGATATGGCATGATCGAGCACCGCATTTTTGGGATCTACCAAAAGCTGGGTCATCCCTTCACGATCGCGCAGGTCGATAAAAAGTACGCCGCCGTGATCTCGGACAGAATTAACCCATCCAATCAGGGCAACCTTTTTTCCGACATGTTCGATACCTAGCTGGCTACAAGTGTGTGTGCGTCGCATATAATTTCCAGATACTAAATGAGAAACAAAAAAGCCGAAGTACTCGTTTTCGGAGTACTTCGGCGAAAAATCAATTCGGAGTACCCCTAGCCCTGTCCTCGCAGGTAATTATCGAGTTTATTTATATCCAGAGCTTCCGCCATCTCACGAAGTTTGGCGTCATCTGCGCCATTATCCATTTCCAAGCTAAGCATTGAGCCACTATCAAGAAACACTGTCAGGTGCGCAGATTTACCGTCCTCATTCTTTTCAAGCGTCGCGGTACGACCATTAATTCTGAACGTGTCCTGACCACCTGCTCCGGCGCCCATTAGTGCTGCCATCTTGCCGAAAGCAGCAAGCCCACCTAGGCCACCAGCGGCAGCACCTCCAGCACCACCAGTAATTGATACCTTTACGCGAGTTTGCGTACCTGGCTTCTCGTAACTACGCTCGATATTAGAAAAACCGAGCGCGTTATTTGCCTCAACTTTCTTTCCGACAAACCCGGCTAATTGGTCGGGAAGAAATCCTTGAATCTGCTGAGAATTAAGTTTCTCGAGTTCCTTTGTAGCCCAGCCTAGCTCCTCGATTGCTTTTGAGTAGTTCTTAGCGGCCACTAGATCATTAACACGCTTAAATATGGAATTGATGTCTTCTGCTCGGCTGAGGGCGGGAAGAAAGAGAGCGCCTGCTAAAACCGAAGTGCCGATAAGCTTACGGACCATAAAAAGCTCCTAAGTAATATTTGAGAAACCCAATCGGGATCTCATCGTACTATAGGCAAGCAGGACTAGCTAGAGGACTGATGCTGCAGTGCACCCCATACCGGCTAGTTTGCTGCGGGTAGCAATTGTTTAGTGGCTCTGGGCTGTTAGCCCCCTAGCGCCCTTGGCAGCAGGGCCCGTCTTTAATCGCCTTGGTCGACTTCCTGGTCGGACTCACCTAGCGAATCGAAGACATGTACAGTCGATCGCTTATGGCCGCCGCGATGCACAGGTTTTTCAAGCTTCTTCTTCTCTCTGATCTGCTCCTCTTTGCGTCGCTCACTAAGCTTTAGCTTATGCCCCTCATCCTCATGCCCGCGGCCACCGCCCTCGCCCCCGGTCCACTTCGGAGTAGGTGGCACCTTCTGCGACACCTCGTCGGAAACGGGCTTCGGACTTGGCTCCGGGAATGGCTGCGGTCTAGGACTTAAGCGCGGCTGAGGCATAACCTCACGCGCCGCCTCCACAGATGCAAGCTGTGCTGCCAGTGGGCCATTCACAGGAAGCTGCTCGGGACGCAATTGCACACTTCGATTTGCAAATCTAATTGCCGGACTAGCGGGTGTAGCGTCAGCTGGCTTTGGTGGCACCACCTCAGGCAATGGCTCAGCTGGAACAGCGGGCTTCCTGTGCGGGGCACTTTTGACTGCCGGTCGCGGGACAACTCTACCTGGAGCGACTTCCACAATTGGCGAAAATTCTATTTCAGGTAGGATCTGCGGTTCCTCCAATAGCCCGACGGCAGCTCTCTCTTCCGCAACTACTCGCCCGCGCGCCTGAGCTACGCCGCCGCTCTGCCCTGGCTCACTAATAAGTGCCGGCCCTCTGCGTCCCCCAACTTGTGTCGAATAACTCCCCTCACCCATGCCGCCTCCGCGACCAGCGCCACCAGATGGGCCTGGACCACGACCGCCGCCACCTGAAGAGCCTCCACTGGAGCCGCCTTCGAACCCATCGGCCTGTCCATCGAAGTCACCCCATTCTTTGTCATGCTGCGCGTATTCGATTCTCTGCTGGTCAGCCTTGCTCAAGAGCTTGTCCAATCGCGCTCGCTCCTTTGCTAACTCTTCCTCAATTATAGTCTGCGCACCCTTTGAGTGTCCGCCCTTCTTCAGCAGATTCTCGTAATTTTCGACAGCAGCACCAGCCTTACGAATATCAGATCTCAATTCAGTCGAGATGTCATTGTCGCGCACATAATTTTTCACATCACGACGCTGCACAACCTCTGCTGCCTCAGTAGAGCCGGTGACTCGACTTCGCTTCATGCCTGACGCTTCAGAATCTGATGGAATTTCAGCTGGCACATCGCTCACCACCCTCTGCTCCGCCTCCGCCAAGCGCACAGCATCAGCTAACTTAGTACGTTTCTTGGCAAGCTCTTCTTCAATCAATTCTAAAGCTTCCGGACTCCACTTCTTTGCGCTCTTATTCGCCTCTAGATCGCGTACTTCAGCCTGTGCCTCCGCTATATTCTGGCGTAACTTCCTAGGCAGACGCTGGTCAGTCTCGAGAACCTGCGCCCGACTAGAAATGTCGCGCCCAGCGCCATCCGCAGCAGGGACTTGAGAGTTAGTTTTATCTGGCAGAGTGCTGGGTGTAAGGAAGCGCGATAAATCTGTGGCGCTTCCTCCAGACTGCAAGTTCGTAAGCGCATCAACCCGTCCCTGCGCCTGCTGAATAGCAGCGTTCATCTCGGGTGTTACATTCGCACCCGCGGATTGTGCCCTGGCCTGGGCCACACCAACACGAGCCTGCGCCTCGCTTAACATTCGCTCTAGACGCTCCGCTGTTAACACCGTAATGCCCTGTGGCAGACGCTCACCTCTTATAATCGCGGCGTCTAGTGCCGTCAGGTAGCCGCGCGTTCTTAGGCGTGCCTCAACTACTTCGATATCGGCCTGAGTAAATTGCCCTTCAGGCGCAGCTCTCATAACGTCAAGCAACTTACGACTTTCATCCGCTCCAAGTGCTTTAGAGGCAAGCGTAGCTTCTGCCAGGTCGCCACGTGTCACAAAGCCTTTAGCCAGCTCGCGCTGCTCAAGTAAAGCTCGACCTTCAACCCCAAGCGACTCTTTTACTCTCAGGGCATCAGCCTTATCGACTGAGAGAACTCGCCCTTCCTTTATTGCCAATGGGGTACGCAGGCGTACGACAGAACCTGTCATAGCGCCGACACTCAGTGCAGCAGGTATTGACTCCAGGCTTGCTTCTCCAATTCTAAGGAAGCCCTTACCGACTCCATCTCTCCACGTGTTTTCAGAAAATCCAGTGGCTACTGCGGTCTGCACCGGCGCCATAATCGCCGAATCGACTGTGCCTTGAACCGCACCAATACTCATGCGAGCAATACGACTGGCTTGCACCGCACTATGGAATACATCAGCTTCGGCCAAGCGCGCTCCATTTGCCGCGATGGCAGTCGCAGTACGGCCCACCATCGCCTCTCCGACTAGCTGCTCAACTTCTGACGCAACCATGTGTCCAACTGGAAGCTTAGACATAGCTCCCATCAAGGCCACATCAGCTAGGAAGACGGCCCCATCGCGAGCAAACTCCTCGCTTCCGTAACCGTCGCCCCTAATCGCATAATTCGTACCAATTCTAAACGCACCAGCTCCAGCTCCGCCTACTAATGACCACATCGCAATGGCGGCCGGAGTTGCCGTACCACCTGAACCAACCACCATTACAGCGGTAGTTCCGACCATGATGACTACAGTTCCTGCCTCTGTGACAACTTCGGTTACATGATTCTTCTCAGCTCGAAAATTATCGGCGGAACCATTAAATCTACGGTACAAGGCTGTTGTTTCAAATCCAGCCTCCCCACTAAGAGCGCTATCAGATGATAGCGCCGACATCGCGCGCTGGTAGTCTCGGTCTAGACGCTCGCGTTCATCAGCCCACCAGAATCCAAGGCCCAAACGGGCAATTCCAATGACTGGCACAGCAACAGAAGCTGCCTGGGCACCAATCCCGTCACTTACCAATATACCACTGGTCTCGTGGGCATAGCGCAGAGCAACTAGCTGCCGCATTTCCTCGCGTGTTTCTGGGATTCCAGCTAAATTGATAGTAACGATATCGAAATGCTCGTCGCCACTTAGCTCACTGTTTAGTAGAGCGTCCAAGTTGCCGTAGCCCTTATCAGAAAATTCCTGCCGCAAGTTCTTAAGCTGAGCTTTTGTGAGGCCGCTAGTTGCATCACGAATCGGATCCACTCGTGTGCCCAGGCCATCACAAGAGTCAGCGATCACATCAGCACGAGTTAAATATCCGTTTTGAATCAAGCTCGTGACGATACGCATATCGTGCTGACTCAAAGCAGGCTGCAAATCGGCAAAAATGCTGCGCTCAGGGTTTGGCTTTACAGTATTATATTGATCAATTTTTTTCTGCTTAAGCTCATTCCAGCTATTCAGCTGTGCTTGTGTAGCCTCACTAATTCCACCTAGATGAGTCTGCTCATACCAGATTTGCTGTTCAAGCTGGGCTGGGACTCTTAACGCTTGCTTTACAATCGCAGCCTCTTCCTCCTCTATCCCATACTGAATGCTGTAAGCACCTGCCGCTACTTCATCACCACGCGCACTTGCTGCAATCCAGCGTGCATTTGTGTCTGTGTCATTCTTATCAACTGTCCGCAAATCAATTTTGTAAATGGCGCTAAACTCTTCAGCCGCTTTGGTAACTCGGCTTGAGTCCAAAGTTCCGTCAGCGCGCCTCAGTCCATCCAAATAGGAGGCGCCTTCCTCGTAATGCCAGGTAAAAGTACCATCAATCTTCTGATGAACAATTCCAGCATCAGCCTTAGCTTGATTCCCTTCATACAGGGCCTGAGCTATAATTAAATTGTCGCCTCCTAATTTGAAGCTAAGCGCCTCTTCAAATGATTTAGCCTGCTCTATTTCTCCCTCCCCACCAGGGGCACTACGCGAGAAGTCGCTAGCATATAAATTGTCGAAGCGTGATTTGAATTCAGCGCGCTCAGTCTCTGATCCGAGAGTAGTCAATGTAGCGCGCAACGCCTCATTATCGGGGCCCCAGAACTTCGATAAGGCAAGCTGCGCATCAGCTGCCGCAACTCCCACCCGATCCATATCGACCAGGGAATACATCTTGTCGCGCTCAGCGTGAGAGAAGTCCCCCTCGATGGAGGTCTCAACTGACTCCTTATTTCGCTCGCGATAAAGTTGGTGGATAAGGAACAACTCACGCGAACTACGATCGCGCACGGCAACAAACGACTTATCTTCGTTTGTTCCCATCCCAATCATCCCCTGTGTTAGCAAGTCTACCGACTTTGCAACACGCACCATGCTATCGATACCCTCGCGCTTTCCAGCTTCGAGCGCAGCAACTGCGGACTTATCAGCGTCTTTGTGCTGATTGAAGTACTCTTTATGCATGGCTCTATAACGCTCAACCTGTACTTCAAACTGTTTACGCTTATCGCTCTGACTTTTATCATCCCCGTACATAAGGCCAAGCTCGTAGCCATACTTATGCATCACACTGTTGATACCGGCTTGATAGCTACTAACACGCACCTGCTCTACAGTTTGAGCTAAAGTCTCACGAATCCCTGGGTATTCAGTATATAAACCCGTAAACGCTCGTGCGGCCGACTCATATTGTTGCTCTATAGCACCACGCTGCACACTTGATGGATTCTCAGCGCTTTCGCTGTGACCAAGGTTGAGTCCATGATCAACGCTCACAAGTTGTGCATACTCTACAACCTGGCCAGTAGTGGCACCACTAGCACTCAAAGTTGAACGCGCCAAGTCAACGCCAGCCTTCTCAACCCGCACTGCGACTTGATTGCCACCACAAGCACTAACAAGATCTGCGCGCTGCTCCAAAGCACTGACAACATCGCGTGTCTGTAGCTCTGCTTGCGCAGCCTTCACTTCCTGTGCACTGGCACGAGTAGTTTCAATAATTCTGGAAATATCAGCGGCTACGTACTGCGAAGTCTGTAGTGCGCCCTCCATTAGCACAGCAGCAACCTTCCCTCTTTCGCCAGATAGGAGCGCGTCAACTTCCTTCTCTCGATCGACGGAGGCGAAGGCCGTGCCAAGCTTATCAGCGCTTAAGGGATGATTCTCCCAACCTGTCTTATTTGGATCGCCATGGTATAGAGACATCACATAGTCGTAGTCAGATCCATCAAAGTCCCCATCCAAGGCCTCTGCTAGATCCTCGTCGTACTGCTCCTTGTAACGCTCCCGAATAACTTGCAACTCTAACTGCGACCTATACTTTAGGGCGGAGTAGACTGAATTATCGTCCGTGCCCCACCCATCCATGGCTCGATAGAGTGAGCGTGATGCACTATCGCAGTCACGACGAAGCGCTGTCCCTGCCTTGCTGGCATCGGCCACATGCTCATTTAAAGCCTTATGAAAAGCGGGAAGCCGGTCAATTAAATCGCTCTGACGACGCATGTAAGCATCAAGCGCCTCTTGTTCTTGCCGTTCATTTGCTCTGCCACGAGCGATTTCAAGTCGATACTGTAGCTCCCACACTCTGGCAGCGACCACTTCTGCACGAGCTCTATCTTCCGATCTCTGGATAGCAATCGAAATTTGCTGGTTCATCGGCGAGTTGGGGCCGAAATGGGCGCTCACGCTTTGGCGGATCTGCTCGCGTTCCTGCTCAAAAGCACGTAGCTGTTCTGAGCTCGGCTCGATTGAGCGCGAGAGCATCTCTCCACGACGCTTTCCAAGTTCCTCTGCCTTGCGCACAAGCTCTAGCGCTACATCCCTATCCAATAGCTGCTCCTTTTCGAGCATATTGGCACGCGCTTTATCCCATACATATTCAGCCGCAACCGCAAATTCAGGATCTTTTGACTGCGAAGCTGTCAAAGCTACAAACGCGTCCTTGACAGTAATGTCACCCATACGCAACTGAGGGGCCAAAGGCGCTCCCTCCAGCAACGTAGCTATGACATCCAGTTTTGCGAGCAAAGCATCCTTGGAAGCCATGGCATCTTTTACGCCCTCCTGAGCATTCTTGAGTGCCTCATCGCGGGCTTCTATAAGCTTTTGTACATACTGCGCTAGCTCTGGATGCTTCTGAATAATTTCATCAATTTCGCGATCCCCGGTCAGCCCAGATTTTTTCTTGCCAAGTGCCAGCAAGCTTAAGCCATCGGCTTGGGGCAAAGCTTCAGTTGAGGCAGAGTTGTTCAGCGCTACCCCTGTCGACCCTTTTACTACCTTGAGTAAGCTTGGCATTCCAAGTATCTGACCTTCTTGCCCACTTGCTCGCATGGCAGCATGCTCTTGGGCGATAGATTCAGCTAAGGTGGCATGATGCGCATGCGTTGCATGAGAAACGCTCTCCTCGATTGCTGAAACTGGCGAGAGATTTAGATTTTGCCCAGTTGCGGCTGTGTTAGTGTCAGCGTCCTTAAAAAAGGATGTGGAGCTAAGACTAGGATCTGCTACCGAGTTGTCCTTGGACTGCTCAGTCGTTGCGCTCGACTGCTCAACCTGCGTGCCAGAATTCGTCATGTGAAATAACCCTTTAACTCAATTTTGAGCCAACCCGCCTAGCTCTGATGCCGACTCGCTAGGACGCACAACTACTCTTATATACTGAGTTATGAGTCACTTAGGGCCGGCCGTGTACTTGGACTTTGACTATTATCGCAATAACTTCAACATGTTACGGAACAAGGCGGGAGTTCTTTTTGGCAACGCTGCTGCACTCTATGGGACTTAAGCAATTGAAAGAAGGACCCGATAACTAATCTAGGAAAATTACGTATTGCAAGGTTCGGTTACTGAGCCAATCTCTTGCCTATGTGGGAAGCTACCTATGTCAACAAAGAAATATGACGCAATTCTAGTCGATCCTGATTTGAATTCACGCATGCGTCTCAAAGCAGCGACAACATCGGTTCACAACTTTGGCCAAGTCGTCCAGTGTGGCACATTAGAGGAGGCTCTCGGGCGCCTTAAGGGCAATGACAACTGCGATGTGATCTTTATTTCTTACCGCTTCTCAACTGAAGACGTACAAAAATTTATTCGCAATGGAAAGGAAGCTCCTAAGGGTCAAGACAGCGCGTACATCCAAGTACTAAAAAGTAACAGCGGTGACAGCTCAACAGTTGCTCAAAACGTGATCGGTGGCGCCGATGGACTGCTGTTTGAGCCATACTCAGTAGACTACCTACTTGAAATCACGAACCTGGCAGCCAAGGTCAAAAAGGACCGTTCATCGGCTAGAGAGAAAGCTGCCATTCAAGTTATAGTGGGTGAACTTGTAACTCAGGTAGATCAACTTGCCTTTTTAAAGCAGTCGAATATGGACTTGACTCGCGCCTTGAAAAAGCTTGGCGAATCCACCGGACTTCTTAAGTCGCTGAGTCCAGAATCTATCCAAATATACTACGAACTTGCTGTAAATGCCTTCGAAGCCGCGCCAATCGCCGTAAATGTTTCCAAGTATAAGCAATATGGCGGAGTTAGCGCGCGCGCCAAAAAGCGTCTGGAAAAGAAAGTTCAAGCTGAGATCGAGGCAAAGACAGCCAGCAGTGGAGACACAAAGGCCTAATTGTTTTTAGCCGCTTATGAGCGACGAGAAGGAAGAGACTAAGATTATCGAAAAGGACGAGGAGATATCTCCTCCGCGTTCCGACGATGCCTTCGCCGCTTTAGCGAAAAAGGACTCTGCGCATAGCGACTGGGACTATGCTCGTGCTTACGCGGGAATGCTCGGAAACCCGCATCGACTATTCACAAATTGCGTTCGATACTTGCGCGAACTTCGCGACAAAACCGACAATGCCCCTCTTTCATCGACACAAGCAAGCCGCTATCCGATCAATACACTCATACATAGCCCAAGCTTTAAGTCCGTTATTTACTACGCGGCTGCCGCACTTCATCCAAAGGAACTAAAAGCTCTTAAGGCTCTTACGCCTGGTACATTGCTAACAGTGTTCACTCCAGATGAGCTATCAGCAATTGTGGCAATCACATACGTGTACAGACGAGTAAAAAAGCTTGTGCCCCCCACAGTTTGGGAAGGCGTGTCTGGTGAAGTACACATTCAAATGGAAACCGGATTTCATGTTGGCAACAATTTGCCAGCCATAGGAACTAGCCGCGGCATCATGGTCGGCGCGCTCAGATATATTACCCTTTCACTCTTTTCCAAGCGCGATGCGCGCGGATATAAGCTCTACAAGCGGCACCTAAACGAGAAAGAATTGCTATTCGATATACAAGACGAGCTTCAGCGCTGGAAATGCAACCACCTACAAATTGCCTCCAGCATCCTGCAAGGTATAGGCCTTGGTATCGGCGCTGCCTCGGGCCTGGTGGCTCCTGATCTTCCAACTCACGCCAAAAATGAACGCCAGCTAAAAGATGCGCAAGCTTGGTTTGCAACGCGCACCTGGATTCAAAGCCTACTTGAGAACGAATGTGCTCCAAAGGAGCTAGCTGGACAAAAAAACTTTGAGATGTCAGCAGAGAAGCTGGCTGATGTACAAAAGCAAGTCGAGTCAATCTACGAAAATGGCAGCACTTTTGACTGGATCGACAAGACTAAAGCCGATCTACCGTCTAACCTGAATGAAGCGCTCACGCTTCCAGAGCCACTAGACGAGCATGGAAATCCTGTCAAAGAAGAAATGCCTGCAGATATTATTTAGAGCCCGTAACAAAAATGCATTAGGCAAACTTAACGGGCTCGTATTGCGATCAAAGCGAATCAATCCGTTTCATTTTCTTAGCCACTATTAATACCTGTTGACCGCTACTTGAGGCAGCATCAGCACTAAATGCTGCCTATTTTCCCCTACGATAACTCACTTCAAGTTAGCAATTAAACGCGCGCCAACTCGATTATTCCTGCAGCAATGTCATCGGCAGCATGAAGCGAACGCCGGTCACAGGGAGCTGTCTGCAAAGCATGAAAACTTTCAGTGTTCAGTAGCTGATTGAGAGCTTCGCCTAAGCGCCTTTCAAAATCTGCGCCCTCCTCAACCATTAGCGCCTTCCCCTTGCGCACAAGTGTGCGTGCATTCGCTGCCTGGTGATTTCCTTGTGCAAATGGATATGGCACAAACAGTGCGGGGATATTCAAAGCCTCAATTTCCATCACTGTCCCAGCTCCAGCTCGACACACAACTGCGTCACTCCAAGCGTATGTGGCGGCCATATCGGCAATAAAAGGAAGGACGCGCGCCTTTAACGCAGCTTGCTTGTATCCCGATTCTACACGCTGAACATTTTCTTCTCGGCACTGGTGCGTGAGCTCAACCCCCAACTCCTTAAGCTGATGCGCCAGTGCTAGCATAGCCTGATCAAGCGCTTGCGCTCCCTGTGAGCCGCCCATAACTAGCAGGTGTTTAGGTGAGGGCTTCTGGCCCACTTCCTTAGAGGCTACCAGCAGCTCCTTTCGAATTGGATGTCCCGTAAAGCGAGCCCGCGACATGCATGGTAACCTTGCCTCCTCAAAAGCAAGTGATACACGCGTAGCAAAAAAACTTAGTACGGCATTAGCTAATCCAGCGCGCAGCTCAGCTTCATGAATCCAGCTAGGCAGACCACGCAACCAAGCAACAAGTACCGGCAAAACACTGGCGTACCCACCCACCCCTACTACGACATCAGGCTGGAATGCCGAAATTAGTCTCCAGGTCTGGAGAACCGCCCGCGGGAGAGTAAAGAAAAATTCAAGCCATCCGCTAAGGCCGCGCCGCTTAACTCCAACCGTTTGAACAATATGCCTTACAAAGCCGGCTCCCACGATCAGCCGCTCTTCAAGCGGCCGCCCGGAACCAACAAATTCCACCTGCGTTCCCCGCTCACGCAAAGCCTGCGCAATAGCCAACGCCGGCAAAAGATGGCCACCGGTTCCACTAGCAGCTATTAGTACTTTGGGACCAGCCACCGTGCAGGAATCCCCTCTAAGCGCAAATATTTTTCATCGAAATATGGCTCCCTCATGTCGCTTAAGCGCCAAAAGCAGTCCGACAGCAGCCAGGCAGGTTACTATACTTGATCCACCGTAGCCCACCAGCGGTAGCACCATTCCCTTAGTGGGCAA
Organism: Oligoflexia bacterium; assembly: GCA_019694465.1. Classification (GTDB taxonomy): domain Bacteria; phylum Bdellovibrionota_C; class UBA2361; order UBA2361; family JAFLCA01; genus JAIBBV01. The sequence goes on along the minus strand of JAIBBV010000056.1, from coordinate 10,734 downwards.
CAATCCTATTACAACTCCGATGTTAAGTAGCGCAGGAGCGACCAAAAGAAGCGTCAGCCCCACAGCTAGCGAAAAAGCAAACGTGTCATCTACCAAGCTTGCTGCCAAACGCAGCCCACGCCACATCAAGACGAGAAATATCGCCAATAGGCAAATGCTTCCAACAAAGCCGAGCTCCTCAGCCACAACCGCAAAAATAAAGTCAGTGTGAGCCGCTGGTAAGAAGAAGAGTTTTTGCTGACTACCTCCTAGCCCAAGTCCGGTAGCCTGGCCTGTTCCAACTGCGATGAGTGACTGTATAAGTTGGTAGCCCTTACCTGAGGCATCCTCCCAAGGTGCCAAAAAGCTCACGATCCGTTGCATGCGATAAGGAGAAACGACAACCAGCACACAAGCGCAAATTGCAGCCACCAAGCCGGAGTACAGGACGTAACGCAAACGCACCCCGGCAGCCAGAGCCATTGCCAGAGTAACGACTGCGATTACCGCAGCACTACCAAAATCTGGCTGCATTAGCAGCAATCCAGCCACCAGCGCGACTAGCATGAATGGTTTAACTACTCCTGGTACGAACTCGGGAATCTTTGTTTCATGACGTGACCAATAGCCAGCAATAAATACTATAAAGAAAACTTTCACGGCTTCAGCTGGCTGAAAACGCATCAACCCAAGATTAATCCAACGCTGTGCACCTCCAGCCCTATGGCCGACACCAGGAATCAGCGTAATTAATAGAAGCCCCAAACAGGCAAATAGCATGAATGGAGACCAGCGCCTCAGCCACTCCACGCTGCAGCGCGAAAGCAGCAGCATCAAACACAGGCCAAGGCCGGCAGCGATACCCTGGCGCTTCACAAAGTAATAGGCGTCCCCATAGCGCTCCTGCGCAACAATCGCAGTGGTTGAGTACACCATAATGATGCTGAAACCTACCAGAATAAGCACGGTCATTACCAAGCCTGCATCAACAAAGAGCGGCGGCTTCAATCGGGAGACTTGCGGAGTGTGCGTAGTTTGCATGCGCGGTCAGCGAACAAAAAATCCGGCTGCTCCAAGTATAGTCAGGCAGAAGCAACGAAGAACTTGTGGGCCTTTACCAATGATTTGAACACATTTCCACGCTCTTCAAAATCGGTGAATTCATCAAAACTGGCGCATCCTGGCGTTAGCAAGATCAGCTCATTTTCTTGAGCGTTAGCCAACGAGACCTCAACAGCGCGCGCTAAACTAGGCACCACATCACATGGCAAATTATAGCGCCTACACTGATTAGCGATTAAATTTCCGTCCTTCCCAAAACACACAATCGGTCGCAATCGCCCCTTGAGCTCAAGCAGGGCTGACATTAGAGAATCCCACGACCCAGCCTTAGCTAGACCACCGAAGAGCACCATCAGTCGGCATTCTGGGAAAGCCTCTGCCACCGATCGAACTGCAGCTAGCGAAGCTGCGACAGTCGTTGACTTTGAGTCATTAATAATATGCGCACCATTGACCCTTCCAACAAACTCTAAACGATGCTCAAGGGGCCGAAAGCTGGCCAGGCCCGACACAAGCGCTCCCGGCTCGGCTCCACTCAAGCGCGCCATGAGCAGAGCTGCGGCGATATTAAGCCGATTGTGCTGCCCCAGCAGATGCACAGAGTTGGTAGGATACTCCTCTTCCATGCCTTCGATTCGTAATGTCACGCTATCGAGATCCTTGTTGGGGTCATAATCTACCCTGGCCCCAAAATCATACTGATTAAGACTTAGCCTAGTGCCAAATGGAACAACCTTGCCTGGGATTCGGCCACGCAAGGCGAATACGGCAGAATCATCCGCGTTAAGCAAAGCAAAATCAGACTCGCCTTGATGCGCAAATGCGCGCGCCTTTGCTTCGATGTAGCGCTGCAGCGTTCCGTGTCGCTCAAGGTGATTGTCTGATATATTCAAAAGCGCTGCCAACTTAGGCTTAATACGTCGGCAAGCCTCAAGCTGGTAACTGGAAGCCTCCACAACTAAAAACTGCGGGCGGCTGACAACACCAGAAAGAATTGAGGACTCTAACTCTGCGACTACTGGGACCCCAACATTACCGCAAAGTCGAGACTGAATTCCGCTAGCTGTAAGCAAATGTTGCAACAGACTTACTGTAGTGCTCTTGCCGTTACTTCCAGTAATCATGAGGGTCGGCACATCTAAGAGCTCAACCCCCAGCTCTAGCTCACTTACTAAAGGCACATTTCTGCGCTTCAACGCACCGATGACTGCGGATTCCAGCGACACACCGGGGCTGATTACCGCGAGTTTAACCTTATCCAAATAGCGGGAGACTCCCTCGCCATCCACTTCAAAATACACATCTACGCCTGCCGCGCGCAGCTCAGCAGGGGCATCCTTGAATTTACTATTCTTCACAAAGCGCGCCTCATCCGAGCGTTCAACACAAACAGCCGAAATTCCGACGCGCCGCAGAAATCGAGCGGTCTCTACCCCACTAATTCCCAGGCCAACCACCAGGACCTTCTCGTTCTCCTGCTTGATCTTAATCAAATCATCTCGCAAACCCATACGACCTCTAAGTTCGCACAATCCATCAGCACTGTATTAACGCAATTTAAGCGTGGTTAGACAAATCAGGGCTAGTACAATTGAAATAATCCAAAAGCGGACAATAATCTTAGGCTCGGCCCAGCCCAGCAACTCAAAATGGTGATGCAATGGGGCCATGCGAAAGACCCGCTTTTTAGTCATTTTATAATAATAACGCTGAATAATGACGGACAAGGCCTCTACCACAAATACCCCACCCGCCACTGCTAGCAGGAGCTCTTGCTTAACAACAACAGCCACGAAGCCAAGTAATCCACCAAGCGCAAGCGCGCCCGTGTCTCCCATAAAGATTTGTGCTGGGAAGGTATTATACCAAAGAAAACCTAGTCCTGCCGCCACAACCGAAGACAGCACAATGCTAAGCTCTCCCACGCCAGCCTCAAAGGGAAGACCTAAATAACTAGCGGTCTTGGCATTGCCAGTCAGATAAGCAAACAAAGCGTAAGTCCCGGCTACCGTCATTACAGGCCCAATCGCGAGCCCATCCAGTCCGTCAGTTAAATTAACCGCATTGGAACATCCGACCACCACCAGAATTACAAATGGTACGAACAGTATTCCAAGCTGCCATTGAAATTCCTTAAAAAAGGGAACCAACAGATCGGTGGGAAAACCAGAAAACATCAACATCGCAGCGCCGACTACAGCAATGCCCACTTGAGCCCGTAGCTTCTGCCCCTCGGTTAGGCCTTTTGAGTTCTGTCGAGAGATTTTGCTCCAGTCATCCAAGAAGCCCACTACTGCGTAAGCGAGGAGAACGACCAACGAATACCACACGAACTTAACGGACAGGTCTGCCAGCAGCAGTGTCGAGAGCACAACCGCCATAATAATAACTAGGCCACCCATAGTGGGGGTTCCACGCTTACTGGCATGGTCCTTTGGACCATCATCACGAATAGGCTGCCCCTTAACACCTCGATTCTTCAGCCATGAAATAAAAAATGGCTCAACAACCAATACAAAAAGAAAGGAGAAGAGAAAAGCCAACATGGCCCGAAACGTCTGATAGCGGAAGACATTCAGCCAGCTGATGTATTCATGCAGGGGGAAAAGAATATGGTACAGCACGCGTCGCTCGGTTCAATGCAGAAGCACAGTTTATGGTCGGAAGCGCTAAAAACAGCTTTCTAGCGCTTCCTTAATTTAGCCCTTGCACTGGGCTCCCCGCAAGAGATCTCGCAGCACGGAGCGCGCCTCTTCTTGGTCTGAGAAGTGCACCTTTTGAGTCCCAAGCACCTGATAGTCCTCATGCCCCTTTCCGGCTATTAAAACCACATCCCCTGACTGGGCCTGCCGCAGAGTTTTATGGATAGCTTCACGCCTATCCGATAGGGCTATCGCCGGACTGATCCCACTGGCTAGAATATCCTGGATTATAGCATTTGGGTCTTCCGTACGTGGATTATCGGAAGTAACCACTACGCAGTCGGCCAGCTCGGCCGCGATGCGCCCCATCACAGGTCGTTTGCCCTTATCTCTGTCCCCACCGCAACCGAAAACAACCCACAATCGGCCCTGCACAATAGACCTAAGCGCGCGCAAAACATTAGCTAAGGCATCTGGTGTATGTGCATAGTCGACATACACCCCCAGTTCGTCTGTACCCACCGCCTCCAGTCGGCCCGGGACCTGCGGACAAGCACTTATCGCTTTTAAGGCCGCTCCGTGGTCCACTCCTAGAGCAATTAACGCCCCAAACACAGCCGCCAAGTTGTAAGCATTGTGACGGCCAATGAAGCCAGTTTTGAGTTGGTACTGCTTGCCTTGGTTTTCGATAACCAACTGACTACCAGTGACGGAGTGTGTGAACGCAATCACCCTTAGATCGGCCGAGCTGCTCTCGCCATAAGACAACAAGCGTAAACCCGAGGTCTCAAACTCACGAAGGAGTCGCGCCCCCCAATCGTCATCAATATTAATGACAGCAGCCGTTGTAGGCTTAGGGGAGTCAAGTAATAGCTCAAACAGGCGGCGCTTGGCGCGGAAATACGACTCCATATCAGAATGATAATCTAGATGGTCACGCGTCAGGTTAGTAAAAATTCCGACGTCAAAAGCGATATCGTCAATACGATGCTGATCCAGTGCGTGCGAGGAGGCCTCCATTACACAGGCGCGACAACCGCCTGCAACAGCGCTCCGCAGATCAGTGTTAATTTGCAGCGCATCTGGGGTAGTCATTTCGCCCGAGCGTGAAATTACTCCCGGCGCCTCTACTCCCAGTGTGCCAATTCGAATCGGACTTAGACCAAGTTGAGAAAGACAATGCCACAATAACCAATGAATTGTAGTCTTCCCATTTGTTCCAGTAACTGCGATTGCTGCCAATTCACGCGATGGGTAGCCAGCACGCAGCGCCGCCAGAGAGCTCAGCGCCCGACGCGAGTCAGGCACAAGAATTCCTGGGCCATTCCCTAAAACATCGGCGCTCTCAACTATACACAAGGCAGCACCGCGCTTTTGCGCTAGCGCCACAAACTCATGTCCGTCACCTTTCGCTCCGCGCACAGCGACAAACACGCCGCCTGGCTGTACTAGCCGACTGTCATAAGCAACGGAGTCTAAAGCAATAGGCCTATCAGGCGGCAAGTTTATCAGGCGCCCGAATGAAAGCGCTGCAATGTCCGCAGCAATCGTAGATTTAGTCATATGGAGAGATTAGCCCAACTTGCCAAGATTTCAATGCCTGCCTGCCAAAGTCTATTAAACCTACAAGTCACTTCAAAAATTGGCTCCTGCCCATTTTTGAATCGCTTCGAGCTCGGCATGGGGCCCAAAGTGCCCATGCCTCGCCTCGCTGCAAACGCCTTCGCCGTTTGCAGCGCCATCCTTGGCGCGCCTAGACGGTATTTTTGAAATAGCTTCTAGGCTACTGGCATGGCATCCTGGAGCATATACTGAAATGAGTTCTCAAATGCGGCTTTAGATTGCCGCACCCAATGATTATGGCTCGCAGTAAAAAGCCCGCGCGATTTTCCGAAATCTCAAAGAACTTTAGTTGCAGACTAAGCTTTATCGCAAATGCGCGCCCGCACTATGCTATCGAGAATACTCTGGTGCAAAGTCTCTGGCTGAAATGGTTTTGCGATGTAGCCATCAATTAACTTGGCCCATTCAAGCGCGTGCGCTTCACTCATATCGATGGCGGTTAGTGCCACGATTGGGACCCGCAATTTACCCTCAACCTGCTCACGATTGCGCAGAATTCGGGTCGCGGTCATGCCGTCCATTACCGGCATCGAGTTGTCCATCAAGATCACATCAAACTCTTTGGCGGCAACAGCCTCTAAGGCTTCTTTTCCGTTTTTGGCAGCTGAAACGTCATAGTTGCGTTTGCTGAGCACATGATTAACAAGCTTCTGATTAATCGGGTTATCATCTACTACAAGCACTTTAAGCTTGGCGCGCTCAAATTTGGGAGGCGCCTTCTCCTCTGCGCTTTCCACAGAATTACTTTTGCCTTCAGCAGCTTTAATATCATCGACCAGCTTTTGCAAAATTTCGCCAGCCCGATAGGCCTCTTCGAGCGCTGAGCGCAACGCGTCGCGCTGCTCAGTAGGCGCCACTCCAGAGAGCGACAATTCAAGCATCGCTGTGACATTGCCTAATAGAGTTCTTAGATCAAAAAGATGCTGCTGGCGTCCAGATTCGCTTGACATAAGGTATCCCTCTCCCCGGCGAACTACTCGTTCGCTGCTCGCACTAAAGCGGTCTCAGAAAGGAATCGGCATATTTATAGTATTTGTTTAGCTCACTCAGCGCTCTCGCCAGGCCACTTAACTACCTAAAACTACTGCACAAAACTTACTGGCAGTAGCCCCTCGGCGCTTGGCTTTTCTGCTCTAGGCTCAAGCGGCGTATCTGCGAGCGAGCCCTGCATACCTAAAGCATGTAAAGACCGCTGCATGATACGTTTAAATACTGGCGCAGCCAATGTTCCACCATAAATTGAGGAGGTATGCGGTTCATCAACAACCACGATCAGAGAAAGTGTTCTGTTTACCCCCACGCCGCGCCCATTCACAAAACCAACAAAGGATGCCACATAAGCCCCGGGCATATAGCCTCGCCCCTGCGGGCTGGCTTTCTGTGCTGTTCCAGTCTTCCCGGCCACACGCACGCCTTCGATTGCCGCCTTGTTGCCAGTGCCGTGCGTGTCCTCAACTACCCCGTACAGCAAATCGCGCACTTGCGCTGCAGTCTTCTCTGACACGACACGTCTGTATGTATCAGGGGCGCCCTCCAAGACACGCAAAGTTGGCAGGTTGCCTCCATTTGCAATCGCTGACATAGCACGCAACATTTGCAATGGAGTTACTGCGATGCCCTGTCCGAAAGAATGCGTCGCTACATCCACCTGCGCCCAAGTGCCAACGTCACGTAGAATACCGCCACTCTCGCCTGGCAACCCTAAGCCCGATAGCTCACCAAAGCCGAAGGCGCGCAAGGCGCCATATAGACGCTGAGCTCCCATCCGCATTCCGATCTTAGTCATTCCGATGTTTGAAGAGCGCACCACGACATCACGTACCGATATAACTCCACTTGGATGAACGTCCTTAATTACGTGCGATGCAAAGGAAAATCGCCCTCCCTCACAGTCAATCAAATCTGCCGTCTTAACGGCACCGGCATCAATAGCAGCAGCGACCACAAGTGGCTTCATAATCGAGCCAGGCTCAAAGACGGTCTCCACAATTTTATTTTGGAGGTCTGCACGATTCTTAATATTACCTAAATTAAAATTGGCGGTTGGTGCCTGACTAAAGGCCAATATTTCCCCGCTCTCTGAGTCAGCGAGTACTGCCAATGCGGCTTTAGCATTCGCATCACGCAGGCCTGCCTGAAGCTCCTCATCGGCGATAATTTGCAAGCCCGCATCGATTGTCAATTTCAAAGACTGCCCCTTTGGCAACTCAGCCTGCATGGGCTCATCTGCGCTAGCTTCAATCAGCTTTCCTAGAGCATCACGAGTAACGCGTACCTTCTGTTGAGGGCCCGACAATACCTTTTCAAACTGTTGCTCTAATCCTGACAAGCCATGCCCGTCGATCCCAACTTTCCCAATCAAAGTACTGGCGGCTTCTTTGTAGGGATAATAGCGTCGAGATTCAAGCACATACCCAACACCATCAATGTTCAAGTCAGCCACCTGTTGCGCCACAGCTCTTGGCAACTGGCGCTGCAACCAAACGAATGGCTTTTGCTCACTCAACAGAGCGCGCACTTCACGTAGCGGAAGCTTCACAACCTCCGCCAAACGCCGAGCGGCTGCTTCTTTATCCTTCACGATGCGCGGACGTGCATACAACGAGCCGGCTGGAACTGACACAGCCAACAGCCGCCCCTCCCGATCTAGGATCGCTCCACGCTCGGCAGCTAATTCAACTTCAGAGGAGTGCTGCTTAGCTGCCCACTCACGCCAGCGCGTACCTTCCGAGAACTGTAACTGATAAATGCGGGCCACAAGTAGAGCGCTCCAAGCTAATGCCACAAGTGCTACCAAAAACAGGCGAGTTCTACGCATCCGTGCGCTAATCGGGCTGTGCATACTGGAAACTCGACGCTGTGCGAAATCTCGATTAATGAACTGCTGCTTCATTGGCACACCCTTTTAATAAGAAAGCTTACGGGCTTGATCAGGGGAAATCACATCCATCCCTAAGCGCGCCTTGGCGGCCTTGCGCAACATGTCCGGCCGCAAAAGAACTGAGCGTTGCAATTCAAGTTCACGTCGTTGCATATCGTATTCGACTGTAAGCTTACGCTCTTCAGCAAGCTGATAACCTAAATCTGTCGTTTCAATTTTAATCCACACCTTGGCAGACAAAGTTGCCAATAACATTACCGCAGCCACTAACTGCATCCACCAATGAAGCGCCGCACTGGAGCGACGGGAATAAACGGTCTGATAATCCAAACATGCTGCCATACAATAACCTTCAACCTCTCAACAAAACTCAAATGCCCGAAGTCTTGCACTGCGGGCATTTGGATTAACGCCCACCTCAACTTCCCCCGGCACAACTGCCTTACGATACAATACCTTTCCAATATGCTCCTGCGTTCGCGCCCCAGGCCAATGCGCGCTAAACTCTCCGCCACTCTCCCACCCACGCATAGTATGTGTGACTAAGCGGTCCTCAATTGAATGAAATGTAAGCACTACAAAGCGACTTCCAGTCCTAACAAGCTTGGGGACAAATCCCAACAAATCTTCAATTTGCTCGATTTCCGAGTTGACAGCCATGCGAATCGCTTGGAACACCACCGTGGCAGGGCTCATACCCTTCTTGCGAAACTTAGCCGCCGCATGACCACCAATAGAACGCTCAATTACTTGGGTTAATTCAGCTGCCGACTTTACCGGTCGTGCTGCTACAATTGCACGCGCCACCGCACGCCCCTCACTGCCAACGCCGCCCCGTCGCAAACAGACGTAAATGTCATTTTCTTTGGCACGATTTACAAAATCTGCTGCGGTATGGGACTGCCGCGCATCCATGCGCATATCTAGCTCGCCCTGATCGTGGAACGAAAATCCACGCCCACCCTTCAACTGATCGGTTGATACTCCAAGATCAGCCAAAATTCCTGCGAACGACTGCCCCTGCAATGAGCGACCTAACTCAGCGAACGAAGAATGCAAAATCTGCAAACGGCCGGGATACAAATCCATCAACGGACGGGCCCGCTCAATCGCGGTGACATCGCGATCCGAGGCAGTCACGGAGTTGTTAGGGTGAGCTTCAAGTATTGCGCGTGTGTGTCCACCACCGCCAAGCGTACAATCTAAAAACTTTCCGCCTGCACGCGCATTCAAGGCCTCCAAAACTTCTGGAACCATAATTGAGATGTGCTGACTGGTCTCCCTGTGCATACTCTAAAGATCTACCTCCGAGAATGTATCGGGATTTGTGAGCAGTGCAGTCTCAGCTTCCTTAAAGATCAATTCCCAAACGCGGCGTTCCCAAATGCGAAATCCGTGAATCGAAGAAGTAAACGTCACCTCTCTCTCGATCGAAGCATACTCACGCAAGTATGTTGGGATAAGAATACGACCGGCCCCATCGATGGGACACTCAGAGGCGCGACTCAAATAGAAATTTTCAAGCTTTTGTAACTTTGCACTGAATCGGCTCTTAGCGCGCAGCTTGTTCTCGAACTCAGCCCAAGCCCCGGCACCAAATCCCTCGAGGCATCGCGAACCATCAGAAATGTAGTTGGTGAGAACGACTGCATGCTCATTCGACTCAGCCAAAATCCTACGGAACTCAGCTGGCAAGTTTACTCGTCCCTTAGCATCTATGGCATGCGTGAAATTACCGCGAAATGCAGTCGGCTTGGAGGAGCATTGAGCACCAAGATCTGCGCCCTTAGCGCCGCTATCATCAACCTCATGCACCATGACTAGACTTTTTTGGGATTAGACCTGCATTGCACTGCGAATCACTGGGACGTTACACCAATTTGACCCACTCTCAACCACTTTGCCCCACCAAGTGAAATTAATGCCTTATGCCCTCAGCGTCAACCCAAAAAGTGAGCTAAGATCCTAAAAATATTGGTTATTTTAATTAACTTAAACTTAGCCGGCGAACATACTGGTGAATTCAGCTACTTACAATTAATTAAGGCAAATCTAAGTCGGCCCATTGGCAGGCCACCAAAAAACTAACCTGAAGCCAGGCTACAAAATCACTCTACCGTAACACTCTTGGCGAGGTTGCGAGGCAAATCAACGTCAGTCCCATTCAATACAGCAACATGATAGGCCAACAGCTGAAGCGGCAATGTCATCATCAGGGGTGTGAAATATCGTGAGACAAAAGGAACTTCCAATACATGCGGTGTAATTGCGCGAATCTCCCGAGCATCCTCTACGTCAGTAACCACAACTATGCGACCACCGCGCGCCTCCGCCTCTCGCAAATTCGAGAGCGCCTTTTCAAACGAATCACGCGCACGTTGCATCAGCATCACCACCGGCATGTTCTCGTCAATCAGCGCAATCGGACCATGTTTCATTTCACCAGCCGGATAGCCTTCTGCATGGATGTAGGAAATCTCTTTGAGCTTCAAGGCCCCTTCAAGCGCAATGGGATAACAAATCCCTCGCCCTAAGAACAAAAAGTCT
>JAIBBV010000055.1 GCA_019694465.1 Oligoflexia bacterium | reverse complement strand
ATCTAGGGTTATGTTATCTTGATTTGCTACCATGTTCGGCTCATTCCAAATTTCCCAGCCCACAACTCTTGGACTCCCCTTGTAGCGCTGGATTACCTGACGCACCCACTTTTCTACAAATGTTAAGCGTGGGTTGCCATCAATCTAGTTGGCACTGGAGCTCATCCATGACGGAAGGCCTGTTATTACGATCAGCGCATCTACTCCCTCCGGGATCGCATCCAGTACTTCGTCATAGAATCCGAAATTTGGATTACCAGTAGGCGTAGACTGGACCGCATCAGTCCAGGCGAACAAGATACGCACAAACGACAACTTCAAGGTATCGCGCACCTCAAGCATCTGCTGTTCGGGAGTGCCAAATCTATTGTCACTAGCAAAAGCATTCACTCCGGTCTTGCTAACATCAATATCTTTTCGCGGCACTCCATCGATGATATCGATGGCATCCTTTATGGCTGAGGAGTTGCAAGCACTGAGCGCCACAAGTGCGACTGCAAAAGTTATACGGATATTTTTTAAAAACCCTGCAAGGAGAAACTTAGGAGTGGACTTGAACATATGAAGCGACATAACTAGCTCCTGATTAAAGCGATTGAGGAATTCTGCTTCCACTTTTTGTTGCTAAAGGTCGATTTATGCGACCTGGCTACATTGGCAGGCCTTCCAATCTCTATACTACAATAGAGGCCACGGCGAACCACAAAAGCAGTGATAGCGGAAAACTGCCCTTCATGGGAAGGTAAATTCATGCGCACTGGCCCTACCCTTACCACACTGCTTATCGCGCTTTTGACAGGCTGCAGTCAGCAGATCCATGGTCACCATCATTTGGTGGAACGCCTCAATAATCGGGGCATGGTAGGCGTTAGCGCTAACAATCCCTACATTGCCGCTAATTTACTACTAACCCGCGAGATGGAACTTAGCTCTGACCTAAAGGGTTTCATTGAACACCGTGGGCTTCCAGGCGCGCTCGAAGTGAAGAGGGAAACTTTTGGGCCACTGTTCCTGCACTTCTACTATCCAAAAGAGAAGCAGTCCTATTCACTAGAAGATATTGGCGATCAAAGTTGGCTAATTAAGGGGCCCTTCCCACTTAGTGGAGTTCTATCGGCACAGGCGAATGCATTAAGCTATGGACAAGACTCAGCGGCCGGCTTTAGCTCTCCCTCCGTAGCGGCTGCCAGCCCATCAATCAGCCCCACGGCAGCTGTCGCAACTTCGGGCGAAAGTGAAGTTGCCCTAGTTGAGCGACTCTCTAAGGCCTCCTCTGCCTTAGCCGAAATTAGTCCACGCGGAGATATTGTTCACTACGTGACCTCACCCAAAGAAACACTATCAATTATAGCGCGTTGGTATACTGGAGAAGTTGATAATGCTGGGCGCCTTGCCAGCATAAATAAACTCAGCGCCTCCACCTTACCAGACAAGGCGCTCAGCGCTGGTGATACGATCATTATTCCAAGTTACATGGCTAAAAATAAGCACCGCCTTGACGAAAAGGCGATTGATGCTCTAAGCGCAAGAGCTGGGCAACCTAATTAAAACCGTAGCACCAACTAACAATGCGTACCAAAACGAAGCGGACTTGCTCACCTAAGCGAATTTTTTTGGCACTTGCTGATGGGTTCAGAATACGAGCGCGACTTTCCCCTAGCACGAGAGGCGCTTAATATCCGAATCGACCATCATGCAAATCATCTCTTCAAAACTCACGCGGGGCTTCCACCCCAAAACGCGGTCTGCCTTGGAAGCATCCCCTACCAGCAAATCAACTTCCGCTGGGCGCATAAAAGCCGAATCGACCTTTACATATTTCTCCCAGTCCATACCAGCGTGATTAAAGGCAACTTGCACCAACTCACGAACAGAGTGAGTTTTGCCAGTTGCAATCACATAATCATCGGGTTTGGGCTGTTGAAGCATCAGCCACATGGCCTTCACATAATCACCAGCGAAGCCCCAGTCACGCTTAGCATCAAGGTTCCCCAATTTAATATCCTTGGCCATACCGAGCTTAATTCTAGCTACGCCATCTGTGACTTTGCGCGTCACAAACTCAAGCCCACGACGAGGCGATTCATGATTGAATAAGATACCCGAGACGGCAAACAAGCCGTAACTCTCACGATAATTGACAGTAATATAGTGCCCGTAAACCTTGGACACACCATACGGCGAGCGCGGATAGAAAGGCGTGAGCTCCGTTTGTGGAGTTTCACGGACCTTACCGTACATCTCCGAGCTCGATGCCTGATAGAAGCGAATTGAGCGGTCCACCAAGCGAATGGACTCCAACAACTTGGTAACCCCAATGGCAGTGAACTCAGAGGTCAAAACTGGCTGAGCCCAGCTAGTTGGAACAAAGCTCTGGGCTGCTAGATTGTACACTTCCTGCGGCTTGGTCTCCTTAAGCACAGAAATTAGAGAAAACTGGTCAAGCAGATCACCTTGCACAAGTTCAATCTTATCCATCAAGTGGCTGATGCGCTCAAACTTATCGACTGACGCACGACGGACCATCCCGAATACTCGATAACCCTGCTCTAGCAAAAACTCAGCTAGATACGACCCGTCCTGTCCGGTAATTCCAGTAATTAAGGCGACCTTTTTACCCATAACGACTCCCATCATCCACACATGCCGCGAAGAAAGAATGACTCCTAAGCTCCGCCAGCGATTCTATCCTGTCACAAAAAGCCGGTATTTCTTTATGTGACTGGTTCTAAATTAAATTATCTCGACCTCGTTTCTTTAGTTCGTCGACCACACGACGCACATCTTGCACGTGCGAACGCGGACAAACAAGCAAGGCATCTCCGGCATCAATAACGACCAAGTCCTGCGCCCCGATCACCGCGGTGAACCTCTTTTCTGAGTGCACTACGCAGTTACGGCAGTCGAGTACCAAAGCATCTCCGTGAAGAAGATTTCCCAACTCATCTGGTCTAAAATTTTCAGCCCAAGCATCCCAAGATCCTACATCATTCCAACCAAAATGATCAGCCGCTAGAAGCGCGCAATTTCGAGCATGCTCCAGCACGCCAAAATCAATGGATATGGCTTCCAGCCCCTCGAATACCTCAGCCGTCACTTTGGCTTCCTCAGGCTTTCCGATTACTGGTCTGATACGCATCAAGCCTTGGTACAATGCCGGCATGAACTCCTTGAAAGCCTGCAGAATTACATCCGCGCGCCACACAAACATTCCACTGTTCCAGAAAAACTCACCTGACTCATAGTAGCGCTTGGCGCGCTCAAGATTTGGCTTTTCGTAGAAACGACTAACCTGATAGCCATTACCAGCGATTGGCTGACCACGCTTCATATAGCCGTAGCCGGTATGTGGGAAAGTGGGCTTGATTCCAATTGTCACCAACACATCATGCGAAGCCGCCAAGCCGGCTGCTTCACGCAGCACCGCCAATAGCTTTCCTTCATCCTTAACAGCATGATCAGCGGGGAAACAGGCAAACACCCCTTTCGGATCTTCACGCTCGATATAAAGAGCAGCTAGGCCGATTGAAGCAGCTGTATTACGCGCAACTGGCTCGGAGATGACACGAGCATGAGGGACATGTTCCCGAATTAGTGGCGCCAACAAAGCGTTACTAACCACGTATAAATGATCCTTGCCACTAAGCGGGGCTATGCGCCGTGCCGTCGCCTGTATCAGACTCTCTCCGCTGCTACTAATCGACAGAAACTGCTTGGGTCTATGCTTACGGCTAATTGGCCAGAAACGAGCCCCTTGTCCACCTGCTAAAATTACGCTGCGTACGGTAGCCAATTTAAATCTCCTTCATCTTTGCTCGTAGCCCAACTCTGCAAGGTGGGCACGTAACCCCTCTTGCCAAGAGATCGGCTTGCGACCCAACAACTGCGCTAGGCGCGAGCAGTCCAGCACAGAGTAACGCGGACGTCGTGCCGGTCGTGCAAACTGATCCGCGCCAATCGGCTCCAACCGGCAGCGTCTAGCCTGGGCATCCTTGCCCTGGACGCTCTCCAGAATCGCCTGCGCGAAATCATACCAACTTACAGCCCCGGCGCAACTTGCATGAACCACCCCAGAAGCGGCTATACGGCCTAGGTCCAATACAACCTCTGCCAACCAGCCCGCCCAGCATGGGGACATCACCTGATCGCGGACAACCGATACTGACTCTCTCTCCTTGAACAGCTTAATCATGGTATGCACGAAGTTTACCCCATGCCGACCATGCAACGATGATGTTCTGACTATCAGCGCATTCTGCCCCAGGATGCTAAGCACAGCCTGTTCACCTTCCAACTTTGAAAGTCCGTATACATTTAACGGCGCTGTTGGAGAATCTTCCCTGAGGGGCGAATTGCCCTCTCCACTAAAAACATAGTCCGTTGAGATATGAATCATACGGGAGCCAATGCGCTTAGCAGCACGCGCCACGGCGGCTGCGCCATCACGATTCACTGCAAAAGCTAAATCCCTTTCGGACTCAGCTTGATCTACGGCGGTATAAGCCGCTGCATTTATAATCAGGTCTGGCTTGCTACGCTCAGCCAAGAACAGCACCTGCGCCTCTTCACTTATGTCCAACTCAGACTGAACTGGACAGATCATCTCAAACTCAAGATCCAAAGCACGTGAGTTAATCTCGTGCCCTAACTGACCGCTAGCTCCAAATAGTAAGATCTTCATACAGCAGTTAGCGCAGCTTAGCGGTTCCTGTAATTTTTTTCGTAAAATGTAGCGTAGTCGCCAGACTTAACCCTCTCCCACCAACCGCGATTAGCTAAGTACCAGTCAACTGTCTTTTGCATCCCATCGGGGAAAGGTGTTCGCGGCTTCCAACCAAGCTCCTTATTTATCTTGGAGTAATCGATCGCGTAACGCCTGTCATGCGCTGGCCGATCAGCAACTTTCTCTATGAGATCAGAATTCTTTCCAAGCAGCTTCAGGATAGTAAAAGTCACATCACGATTTGGAATCTCGGCCTCAGCTGCGCCGCCGATATTATAGACTTCGCCAGCCCGGCCTCGCTCGGCAACTGCCAGTAAGGCGTCGCAATGATCAGTTACATACAACCAGCTGCGAACATTCATTCCATCGCCATATAGGGGCAACTTTTTGTTTTCCAGTGCATTAGTAATGAACAGCGGGATTAGCTTTTCCGGGAACTGATAAGGTCCATAGTTATTCGTGCAGCGTGTTACGATTGCCTCGTACTTGTGGGTCTTGGCGCAGGCCAAAACCATTAAATCAGAAGCGGCCTTTGATGCGGCGTATGGGCTAGTCGGGTCAAGTGGAGTGCTCTCAACAAACCTCCCAGTTGGGCCAAGCGACCCATAGACTTCATCAGTTGAGATGTGCACGAATCGCTTAACTCCGTGCCCACGTGCGGCGGACAGTAGGTTCTGAGTCCCGAGAACGTTTGTACGTACAAATACGTCAGCTCCGTGAATCGAGCGATCAACATGGCTCTCGGCAGCAAGGTGAAGAACTAAATCGAAGCGCTCAGAGGCGAACAGAGCTTCGACGCCTACCTGATCAACTATATCAGACCGAACAAAGCGAATCTTTTTAGAATCTACTAGCGCCGAAATATTTTCGAGATTTCCGGCATATGTCAGCGCATCAAGCGCAGTAATTTTCCACTGCGGGCGCTCGGCGCAAAGGTAGTGCGTCAAATTGCTCCCGATGAAGCCCGCTGCTCCTGTGATTAGTACATTCATGCGTTCACATCCTCAGAGTACGCAAGACACATCAAAAGCACTGCCTTACCACAAGTCATTTCAAAAATGGGCTCCTGCCCATCTTTGAATCGCTCCGAGGCTCGACATGGGGCCCAAAGTGCCCATGCCGAGCCTCGCTACAAACGCCTTCAGCGTTTGCCGCGCCATCCTTGGCGCGACTAGAAGCTATTATTGAAATAGCTTCTAATCTCATAATACCAGCCCAGCGCCAAATTAAGTCATACCGATATCGACTATGACTAGCGCAGGAGCTGCATTAAAAAACGCGGAGCAAACTGTAACCCGTTCGAAAGCCCCGGATCAAGCGCTAAGCGCCTGATTTTAATGGCTTCTAGAGTGACTCAGCGTGACTGGTTGCCTAGCCCAAATTTTTGAGCGAGATCGCCTAAGCCAGCAAAGGTAAAAACGACGGTAAACTCTTTGCGGTCTGGGTTGACCTTATCACTTACGCCCAGGTCAATCTTCCAGCAGTTGCAGGAGCTTTGCAGACGCAGACCGAATCGGTTCTCCAAGAACTCATGCTCACGATCATCAAAGCGTCCATAGTATCCAAGCTTAAGCAGGTCTGTCAGCGCCAGTTCAGCGTTACCCTCGAGCTGGCTTATATTCTTATCAATAAATGTATAGCGCCCGCGTAGGGTATCTCCCCTATCATCTCTAATATGTGACGAGAGCCCCCAAGAGGAGAAGTCACCCGAACGAGGGTCAAGGTTATTTTCAAAACGCAACGCGAAATTAGATGATGGATATAAAGTTAGATCAGAATTTACGTCCGAATATGCCGTTCGCTTCAAATCATTTTTGGGATCGCTGGCATTCGAATCATGGCGATCTTCCTCATAGTCATAAGACTGCTTCATTCCAAAGCTAAGCAGCGGTCGAATTTCACCCTTACGAATAGCAAGGTTCCCTCGCGCCACTTCAAGTGGATCTGAAGAATCCAGGTTGGCCAGACTCCCATCCGAGGTTAGCACAGGCAAATCTTCCACCTTTGGAGTGAGCTCTGGGATAGAATCAGCGGCTGCTACACGCGGCAGAAAACGGCCGTATAGATTGGATCGGAACCCGTATGTAACTAAGCTCCTAGCACGCACACGGTCAAAGCCGTCGAACAAGGGCAAATCAGTGCTGGACGCAGTGTCAGGCACAAAGGTGTAGGACACCGTTGGCTCAATCGTGTGCTTAAGCCGGACGAGCCGATTTTGTTGATTAGACTTCCCCAAGGCCGTCAACCAACTTAGCCAATTATCATCGGGCAATTCAAATACGCGCTCCACTCCGCTGCCAAAACTTGCGCGCATCACGTAAGCCTGACGTGTACTAGTATCATCGAGGAAAGTATCAGTCGTGCCAGGCAGGCGCGTCTGATCCAAGCTGTACCGAGTTTGATGAGTCAGCGCTTCTAGACGGCCATTCACGTAGTTCTTGACGTGGAATGGCATACTAAATCCTGGACTCAAATCATAACGCCAACCATCATAACCTTCCTTACGAGAAAAGTTCACAGCACTGGCCTGCAGGCGAGGGGTAACCTTCAATCCATAAGGATTGAACCCAAAAGGCCGAAGGCTACGCTGTAAGTCGACATTGAGTTCCGGAAGACGCTGAAAAGTTAAGTCTCCATCAGATACAAGCGCTTGGTTATACTCGCTGGAGATCTCAGCGCTACCGTATTCGCCTAACAAAACACGACCTAGAATTGTTGATGTCGTGTAGCGATCGTTATAGTGCCCGATTTTTTCGTCCTCTAGTTCACGCAGGACCAAGTCGTCATTAATATAATGAACGTCTGCAATAAATGCCCAATTTAACTCATCGTCCGGACGGTTGGTCCATAAGTGGTCCCAATAGACACCAACTCGATTCTCTTTAATTGTCTTGTCAAAAACATCGGAAGTATCAGTTCCGCGCAGCTCTCCGTCACGCCAGCCTTCATTGGCGTAAATGATACTACCCTTCACCTTATTGTATTTTGAAAATGACTGGCGATAGTCGAATACAGAACCGACGCGTGTACGAGTCTCCACAAACGGAGAAACTGTTAAATCACTACTTTCATTTGGAACTAGATAAATTGGCTGCTTGAATTTAAAACCATCTCTGCCGCTATATCCGAACTCTGGGGCTAATAAACCTGACTGACGCTCCTGCTTCACCGGAAAAGCTAGATAAGGAGTATAAAAAATGGGAACCCCATGGAACTCCATCCACGTATTATAGGTATGGGCATACCCTTCTTGAGTAATATGACTGCGCGAGGAATGCAGCACCCAGGGGCGCGCGCCGCCATCACATTGACAGGTAGTAAGTGTCGAGCCCTTTAACTGATATTCTGTTTCAGAAAGCTTGTCCGCTTGACGGGCTTCTACATTATATCCCCCATCCTCTAGTGCGAACTCAGCATCCGAGAAGGTGCCAGTTTCATATTCAAAGTTAAAGTCGCCACCGGTGGCGTTGATAGCTCCGCTCGGCTGAGCCACTGCAACATTGCCACTTAGGTGCGACTGCTTAGTGCTCATGTTTACCAGAGCATCGTCGGCTTGAGCTTGAACGCCCTCCCGCGAGAGGACTACACCGCCCATGGCCTTAACTTCATTCTTATCCTTGAGAAACTGAACCTGATCGGCTTTGACATTAATGTCATCGTTTGCAGCCTTGTCGGCCTTTAGCACGCTCTTTGAAAACTTCTCACGCTGCCGCTTAGCGCTTCTCGTATCTTCTTTGTAAAGATGCTTACGGTCAGGTTGTTCAACCTGGGCCGAGACAATGGCGGAAGTCAGCACTAGTTGGGATAGAAATAGAGTTCTCAGCAATCCAAAGCGCGACAAGTTGAATATGGAGGACGACACTAGGATAACCTCTCAAAATAGATACAATTGCCTGGATTTAAGCACAGGATAGAGCTATCGCCCAGTGCCCAATTCAATACGCTGTTTCCGGGTAAAAATTGGCCGGCGCCAGGCCACCTAAGCACTGCCAAGGCGCAGGCTAGCTTAGAAGCCAAAATTCTTCAAAATCAGGGCAATCTCATCACGCATCTGCGCGCGCGGGACAATTCTGTCTAACATGCCGTGCTCTAGAAGGAACTCTGAGCGCTGAAATCCTTCTGGCAACTTCTGACGAATGGTTTGTTCTATAACACGTGGCCCTGCGAATCCGATTAAGGCTTTCGGCTCAGCCAGAATCACATCCCCCAACATAGCAAATGAGGCGGCCACGCCACCTGTGGTGGGGTCGGTAAGGACTGATATGTAGGGGATACGCGCCTGACCCAACCGAGCTAAGGCCGCGCTAACCTTAGCCATTTGCATAAGGGAAAGAATGCCCTCCTGCATTCGTGCGCCACCCGAAGCTGATACTATAATTACCGGTCGCTTCTCCTCGCGCCCTACCTCTATCATGCGGGCCAGCTTTTCGCCGACCACTGAACCCATCGAGCCCCCTAAAAATGTGAACTCGAAAACTCCCAACATAACAGGAATATTTAGAAGACGCGCGCGCCCGGTTACGACAGCTTCAGAAGCTCCGCTGGACTTCTCGGCCTTCTTGATTCTCTCTTTATACTTCTTGGTATCACGAAAATTTAATGGGTCTGCCGCATGCAGATGAGAGTCTAGCTCAACAAAAGAATGGCGGTCGGCCAATAGCGGAATACGCTGGCTCGAAGTTAGACGGAAGTGATAACTGCACTTCAGGCAAACGCCGAATGTCTTGCGCAGCTCCTTGGTATAAAGAATCGCTGAACACTCTGGACACTTGGTCCAAATGTCATCGGGAAGCTGCGAACGTTCAGCTTCCTCTAAAGACGGCTTGGGTGCCTTAGCGCGTGAAAACCACCCCATTCAAGATCTCCAGTCAATACAGCCTATTCAAGCTTAGTAGTGTGTAGATTTTCTACGACAGCCAGGGGTAGAATGCAATCGACGCCAACAGCGGGGCAAGGATAGTATGCCCCACCCCCAGTAACCGCAACCCTAGTAATCGTTCATGGGGCGGGGTAATAATCTAAGAGATGTCTGCTGGTTATGGCGCTACATTTTTGGAAGTTCAACCCTTAACCGCTGATCGAGTTTGCAGTTTTTCTGAATGCTTAGTTATTGTCCCCCCGATTTGCTATGCAAATCGACCCCCTGAGGGGTAGTAAACAACAACAGTGGTTGGCGTACTTCTTGGAACTCTCCGTGAATGTAAACCCTGCGCGAGTGCGTTTTGACAAAAACTCACTCGCAATAGCAGGGCCATCTTGGCGAAGCCAAGTGGACCAGTAGAGCACACTAACCCAACCGACAAGTGGCAACACTACTTAGCGGGTGTAACAAAATGAAAGCCTATATTGATGGCCCCACAGAAGGAATAGCGGTGATTTTGAGGCGATTCAGCATTTGCCCCGCTCCGGGATTAGGGTCTACTCGTCTTGTGCGGCTCGACTTGGCTACGCCAAGATCTCGCTCGCCCAGCCTCATCCATTTTTTGTCAAAAATGAATGGGGCGGGGTTTATATCAAACCTAATGTATAGGAGCTAAGGTGGCAGACCTTAAGGAAATCAACAGCTATCTCACTAACCTGCTTAGTCCGCACAACTTTCGTGACAGCTCCCTAAACGGCATCCAGGTTGAAAGCTCTCAAACGACTGTTAGTCGGGTGGCCGTAGCAGTTGATGCTGGACTAAGCATCATTGAACAGGCCATTCAGGGGAAGGCGCAGTTATTAATAGTTCATCATGGCATATTCTGGGGACATGAGCAGGCGGTTCGAGGTCCGCTCGCCCGCAAGCTGGAGCTCTTACTAAAGAACGGCTGCTCCTTAATGGCTTGGCATTTACCACTAGATGCGCATCCAGAGCTTGGAAATAACATAGAACTTGCGCGTTACTATGGACTTAGCTCTTGTGCCCCTTTCCTCAAAATGGATGGGGCGTTTATTGGATTTAAGGGCACTCTGCAAACAGCTGCCAAACCAGAATATTTCATAGATTTGAGCAGAAAAATGCAGGGGGCCAAGGAACCGTTATTTCTGGCCTTTGGCAAGCAATCGATAAAAAGCGTGGGAATAGTTACAGGCTCAGCAGCCTTTGGTGTACGTGAGGCAGCCGCTGAGGGACTAGACCTTTACGTCACGGGCGAACCGAAGCAAGATGTTTACCACCTAGCTAAGGAACTTGGCATCAACGCTCTGTTTGCTGGGCACTATGCTACAGAAACTTTTGGTGTCAGATCACTTGGAAAGAAGCTCGAAAAAGAATTTAATGTAAGTAGCTGGTTCATTGATGAACCAACCGGCATATAACTAAGACGCTTAATTGTTAAGTATGAAGTCTATTACTGAAATCAATCTTGCTCAAAAACGTGTATTAATCCGCGCTGATTTAAACGTTCCTCTAAACGAGGCTCTAGAAATAACCGACGACAATCGCATAACCCAGTTCCTGCCTACGTTGCGTTACGTTCTTGAACAGGGCGGCCGTCCGATTGTTATGTCACACCTTGGCGAAGGCGGAGGGAAGCCCGACAAGACCACCTCACTGCGGCCAATAGCCGAGCGCATGAAGAAGCTACTGAATGCTGATGTAGTGCTTGCACCTGACTGCATCGGCTCGCAAGTTGAAGATATGAGCAGGCACCTTGAGCCGGGACGAGTACTGCTACTTGAAAACTTGAGACACCATTCAGGAGAAAAGGACAACGACCCTGAGTTTTGTAAGGCCCTCGCGCGCCTGGGTGATGTTTTCATTGGCGATGCATTTGCCACCGCCCACCGCAAACACGCCTCCATGGTTGGGGTTCCAAAACTCTTCAAAGAAAAAGCGGCTGGACTCCTCATGCAAAAGGAACGCGACTACTATGAAAAGTCACTGCTCAAACCAAAGAAGCCTCTATGCGTCGTACTTGGCGGAGCGAAGGTGTCCAGCAAATTGGGCGCCCTGCAGCACTTAGTAACTTTGGCTGATAAAATAATTATTGGCGGAGCAATGGCCAATACTTTCCTGGGCGCCCAAGGGTTGCAGCTTGGAAGATCATTGGTTGAACGCGAACTGTTCCCAAAAGCGCTTGAGCTGCTAGGCGCCATGGCACGCCGAGATTGCAAGTTATACCTTCCAGTTGATCTTGTGGTAGGCACCAGCCCGAATAGTAAAGGCATAGCCCGCGCTGTGCCTGCAGCTGAAGTTCCAGCTGACATGATGGCTTTAGATATTGGCCCTGCTTCAAGCATTCTGTTTAGAGAAGCTCTCCACACAGCCGAGACCATTGTATGGAATGGGCCAATGGGAGCATTTGAGAATGAGGATTTCTCGAAAGGCACTTTTGACATGATTGAGACACTCGCCAGCGCTCATGGGATGACAGTGGTAGGCGGCGGAGATACCGATGCTGCTATCCACAAAATGGAGCTGGCACATAAGTTTGACTTTATCTCTACTGGCGGCGGAGCTTTCCTGGCCCTACTTGAAGGCAAGGGGCTGCCTGGTTTTGACGCGCTCGAGTAGCCAATCATTTGTATCGGTTCACGTGTGGTTACTACGGTCGGAGCACCCAGACCGTCGTCTGCCACTCCTAAGGTGGCGATGCGTGGAGCAAAGCGAGGGTGACAATTTTATCCGTTCGCAAAATACTGACGCCCCGCAGTTGCCTTCTTATTCACCCAATAACGTCCAATCATTAGCTATTTTACCCCTGTGAGGGGATAAATAATTTTCCCCCAATCTCAAAATACCGTAACATTCCAAGGGCTTAGCCCGAACAAAGATTTTCGCACTAAATCCTCAAGTTACGGCGCACTCTGTACGATATTGTACACTGAAGGTTGCATGGCTGTTCAAATATGAACATCCGTGAGGGGCCAGCAAGTAGTGCTATCCAGCTATAGCCCGTAATAACGGGACCTTAGCCGGGAACGCGAGATGGAATTCGAACCGCCCTAATTTGTTCAATTTCGTTCGCCGAGGTCAAACATGAATTCAAGAATCGCATCAGAAAAAATCGTTCAACAGCTCTCCAATGTAAGACGCCGTAAGATTAAGCGCCTCAAGACAAAAATTACATCCGGCAAGTACCGCATTGATAATTTATCGCTGGCCAAAGCCTTGTTTCTATCTCGGTAGCCATTCTCCCCAAAACAGGCCATAACAGAAAAGTATGGCCCCCGAGGACTCTGATCTAGCGCTGTCTGAACGACCCCGAGTAGGAGGTCTGGCCTTTTTTACTTCCCTATTCGCCCTAATTGTAATTTCACTCCTCAATCTGCCACTTCTTCCCGCTCTTTTTTTTGGTACAGGACCAAGTCGCTTGGCACATTTCTTTCTGGGCATGTTGCCCGGATTCTTCCTGGCCATGTATTGCATCCAAGGCAAATATTCTGTGCTTGTTCACGAGTTTAAGCACTCAGTAATTTCTGGGCTGGTAGGAAATCGCGCTAAGGGCCTGAAGATTAATAAGGACTCTGGTCAGTTTTCTTACATGTACTCACGCAGTACCGCGGCATATAACGCCTTCATCGCTCTAGCACCCTACTGGTTGCCGTTGTTCACTACTCTATCGTTACTAATCGCTTTCAGCCTGTGGCGCGCCAATCCAGTGAATTTCTGCATCGCGGTTGGGGTTGGCTATGGAACAGATCTGATTATGAACCTCCGCGACATCTCTCCCCGCCAAACCGACCTAACTTTGATACGTGGTGGGTATAGCATCGGACTGGCCTATGTAATTGCAATGAACTTGGCCCTACTCTCCTTTCTACTTGCTGGGATTATGCAGGGAAGCTTTGGACTTATGTACCTGGTCAAAAGCTTGTGGCACATCATGCTTTTTCTAGCGCGCCTAGGCGGACTGCCAGTTTAGCAGCCTATCTCTATAAATTCTGGCGCACTCGGCCAGCCAAATAAAAAGCGAGCGATAGCCCGGATGACGTGCTTAACTTCAGAAAGCACACACAAGGAACTGCTTGCTTAATTGGTCGTCTACTCTGACAGAAACACTAAGCACAAGTCGGCGCTGCCATTAGTGTGAGAATGAAGGGCCTAGGATCTAACTACGCTACAAATCAGGATACTTCACCCAATCAAGATAGAGCCCACAAGCAGGCGCGGTGATACCCGCCTTACGCCTGTCCCGCACATCAAGCACCTCTTGCATCGATTTTAAGTCTAGCATCCCGTCACTAAGGCCAACCAATGTACCAACTATGGTTCGCACCATTTGCTTTAGAAAGCCTGAGCCGATCACACGATAAATCAATAAATCGCCGTGCTGCTGCAGTTCACTTTCGAAAATATTTTTCACAGGATCGCGCGCCATACAGCCTGAACAGCGAAAACTAGAGAAATCATGCTGCCCCTCTAGCACCTTGGCCTCGCGACGCATAAGCTCAACGTCTAAGCGGCGTGGAATGTACCAAACTTTGCCCTTATCTAGGGCCGGTGGACAGGCTCGATTCAAGATATGATATGAATATTGCTTACTCACCGCGTCATAGCGCGCATGAAAATCGTCGGGAGCTACTTCGGCCTGCAACACACTTAACTTTCCGCGCAGTATGCCGCTAACTGCCAAAGACAACCGGCGCAAATCCGGGAGATCTGCAACATGAAAGTTAAGCACTTGCGCGCGCGCATGTACGCCTGCGTCTGTTCGACCTGAGGCATATAGCGGATGAATCTTGCAACGCAGAACGATACCTAGGGCTCGCTCCAACTCGGATTCAACACTTCGAACGCCGCGCTGCATCTGCCAGCCGTGAAAGGCTGCCCCATCATACTCAATCACGAGCCGAATATTTGGCACAGATCACTTAATGCTGCGGGAGAAGCCGCTGCAATATCTGCACGGCATTTAACGCAGCCCCCTTTCTAATATTATCTGCAACAATCCAAAGATTTAACGCATTAGGAGCTGAATCATCACGACGGATCCGGCCAACCTGAATTGCATCCGTGCCGGCCACCGAAAGCTGCATCGGGTAGTCTGCAGCTTCAGAAAATACTGCGAGTTCTGAGCGCTTCGACAAGATCTCCGAAACTTCCTTAGGGCTGAGTGGCTTTTCCGTCTCTACGTTT
This sequence comes from Oligoflexia bacterium, assembly GCA_019694465.1. GTDB lineage: Bacteria > Bdellovibrionota_C > UBA2361 > UBA2361 > JAFLCA01 > JAIBBV01. The sequence goes on along the minus strand of JAIBBV010000055.1, from coordinate 9,102 downwards.
ACACTTCCTGCATGCCCATGAAAAACAGGCACGCGTACGGCAGTGGCTGTAATCTTAAGGTTGGCAAGGCCCAGGATCTTGCGACTCTCCTGGATGATCTTGAACTCCTCTCTTGTATACCCATCATCCATAAGCACATCGATTTGTGGGATACAGTTAAAAGCGATCTGATGCGGGAATGCCTCAATCTTAATCTCTCTTTGATTAAATATGGCCAGGGTCTGATCCCACAGCTCGTCTAGAGCCGCTTTGCCTGCGCCTGAAACAGATTGGAAAGTGGTCACAACCACCCGACGCAATCCAGCCGCTTGGTGAATTGCTTGCAATACTGGCACCAGCTGAATAGTCGAACAATTCGGGTTAGCGATTATTCGATCGCTCGACTTAATGGCTTCAAAATTAACTTCTGGAACCACCAATGGTATTTCTGGCTGCAGGCGAAAGGCGCTTGAATTGTCTATAACCACTGCGCCAGCCTCCACTGCAAGTGGGACGAATTCGCGCGCTAGGTCATTGGATGTTGCAAAAAGGGCCACATCTGCACCCTCAAACGCCGCTCCATCTAATTGCTCTACACGAATTTCATCCGAATGAAATTTATAAAGCTCCCCCACTGAATCCTTAGAGGCTAACAAGCGCAGCTCGGAGCAAGGAATATTAAGCTGCTCGAGCACCGCGAGCATTTCATTTCCAACTACGCCAGTGGCGCCAGCAATTGCGATAACCGGTTTTGATTTCATGCCCATTTTTCCCAAGAAGTCCCCCATTTTACGAGGCCCCACAGTAGAGTCAAGAAAACGCCCAATTATCGGCAAAAAAGGCTAGCGCAACTTTAAGGATTGAAGCTTGCTCTGTCCACAACCCGCTAGTCTAAGCAAAGACATTGGATCTATAGGCTTTTCAGGCTCGGCCTTGGGCCAACCCCACGCTATGAATTAGCAGTGTTATTAAAATGACTCGCGTTTGACTCTTTGGTAACGATCGGCGCCCTCTATTTGTCGACGCAGCTCCTCGCGATCAAAAGGCTTAGCTACCACTCCATAGGCCCCATACGATGCCGCCAATTTTGCATTTTCAGGAGTTGGCTCGGAAGTAATCAGGAAGGCGGTCGCTGAATCCAGATACCCACCTTGCTGTAAGCGGCGCAAAAGGTCCGTTCCCCTATCCTGACCAGGAAAGCGATAGTCTACAAAAATGAGCCTAAATTTTTTTTCAGCAGCACTAACAAGCGCAAACGCACTCTCCAAGTCCTGTGCACACGTAATGTCAGAATATGAGAAAGCAGCATTTAGTAATTTTTTTAGTAGCTGCGAATACTGTGGGTTATCATCAACAATCAAGACCGAAGTTGTTGAGTCCAGAAGTGATAATGAATCGCAAGTCATAAGCGACCCCAGCCACACATAACAAAGTATACTTTGGCTAATCCAAAAAGCGCTTTTGCGCTTCACAGGACATAGCGAAACTACCTCAATGATAGCTATATTTTGCGAGCTTTGGCAGCACAGATTCGCTGTCTATACTGCTGCATCTGAAGCTTGTGAGTGCGTTGCGTATGGGGTAAGACGATACTAACAGCTTTTGACTACCCCCGGCGAATAACGGCTAATAGCTGGTATTGTGAGCTAAACTTAAGACCGCCGTTTCAGTTTGTAAGAATTTTTGAACTCATGGCCTCTAATTCAACACCACAATTTCGCTCACGAGAGGGATTTACCTTTACTGGCGTTACCACTTCCACACTCTGCAGTATGCAGGAAGCTGTGCGTTCTGAGCTCACCGTTAGCGACATTCAGGTCGTAGAGGCTGCATCTTACAGTATGGCCATGGTCGTGCGTTTTGCGCTTGGGCTTTCCGCTGCCGGTGGAAAAGTGTGCGCTGTCGTGCGCGACTCACTGGCTGGTGGCGTAGCGCTCGCTACTTTGCGTCATCTTGTAAACTCCGGAGCACAGGCCCAGGCGTTGCTGCTTACTGAAGATGGATCCTGTTCGCCATTAGTAGCCCAGCAGGCAGAGATCCTACGACGCATGAACATTCCCATTCCAGACATCGGCAATCCAACTGACGTCGACGGCTTCACCGCCTTTTTGGGAGAGGCGCATAATGTAATTTTTGGCACACATGCGTCGCATAAGACGGCGGATGAGTTTCTTGTTGGCCTTTGCGATCTACTGAACGAGGAGCGCACGCCGGTGCACTGCATCGAGGCCCCTGCTGGCGTGAATCCCGACAGTGGCACCGCCCACCCATCAGCGCTCTATGCTTCCTCAACCTTGTCCCTCGGCGCCCCATATACTGGCCTTTTTAATGGCCGCGACTATGTGGGACGTCACTACATCTGCGACACCTCAATCAGCGCTGGTATATATCAGCGCCATGGCTGCGCTGCCCTCAATCAACTATTTTCCGACCAACCTGTAGTTCAGATCTTTCCGATTGAAGCAGAAACAGCATGAAGGCTTTTTCTGAATTGGATGCGCGCTGCCTTGCGTCCGAGTTTCGCCGCGGAACCTTGCTACCTACCGATTGCATAGAGCAGCAAGCTAGATTATGCGCCAAGCATAATCCAACCATTCGTGCCCTAATAACTCATGACTACCCGCGTGCACGTCAGCAATTGCAAAAAAGCAACCCGCAAGGGCGTCTGTATGGTTTAACATTTTCAGCTAAAGATAGTGTCGATGTGGCTGGCTTCCCTGTTGGAGATGGTGGCCAGTTTGAACGCATCCCAAATGCCACGGCACATGCCCGTCTTGTGAATAGGCTATTCGAAGAAGGCGCCATCTGTGTTGGAAAAGGGAACATGAGCGAGTATGGAAAATCGTTCGTGACGGACAACAAAATACTTGGCCCCACTCTAAATCCATTTGACATCCGCTTTAGCGCCGGTGGCTCAAGCGGCGGGGACGCCGCTGCCGTGGCAGCCAACATGGCCACCTTCGCACTAGTGAGTGACATGGGCGGGTCGGTGCGCATTCCGGCTAATTTCTGTGGTCTTTTCGGTCTCTTGCCAACGCGCGGAGTTTTCCCTGGCCTTGGATTGAGTCACAGCCCAAATGGCCTAGTGGGACTACTGCGTAGTCACGGCGTGATTGCACGCAGCCTAGACGACATCGAACTCCTGCACGCCTGCTTAAAGGAGTACGTAGGCGAGGATCCCTTCTCAATTCCAGAGTCGCTCTTCGCAAATGACTCCGCCGCGACAAGAATTGGTGTGATTGACTCAATTGGTGGCATCGGGTGCTCGCCAGAAATTCAATCCTCACTCGCTAATTTTACCAATCGCGCCATTCAACGTGGATGCAAAGTGCAGCGCATTGAGCCAAGCTGCTTTCAGCAATGCCTGGAGCCATTTATAACACTCGGGATTCAGGCCATTCTGCTGCAAGAAGACTTTACAGCCCGCGACAATGGATGTGCGCGAGATTCGAGCAAAGAAACTAGCGGACTACAAAAGACTCGCCAAAGACTTAGTAGCGAGCTCCCACAGCTTTCCGCTGAGCGACTACTGCGTCTTTGGCGCTATGTTGATGGACTAAGACTAGAAGCTGGTAATATTTTTTTAGATCTGGACCTAATTGTTTCACCAGTCTGCGCAGTCCTTCCGCCAGAGCTTAGCAACCCAAGCCTTAGCCTGAATGGCTCACCCTTGGCACCTGAGCTGGCCACGCGCTTCTCTTTCGCCGCCAATGTTCTGGGGCTAACTGCACTTGCCTTTCCAACTGCGATCGCCCCAAATGGGCTCCCGGTAGGCCTCCAAGTCATGGGGCCACGCTTTACAGAGCGTAGGTTATTCAACACACTCCGCAGGCTTGGCTACGCAGCGCGCATCCCAAGCCCTATCAAGTAGAGTGTTAACAAATAAAATGTGTAAAGAATGAAGAGGCGCCTAGGAGCGTTCAGCCTTACTGGACGTGCTCTGGCGATTGGTGACCTAATCCGTAAAGCGTCCAGCGATAGGCACCCTGGGCAACTTGCTCAGTAAGAATAAGCTCCCAGCCAGGCTGCGGTGGAGATTGGCTGCCGTCACTGAAAAGCTTAAGCTGACCACCAGCGTCGATACTAACAACATCAACCCCCTCTACCCGTTGCTCCCAGGAGAGCGGACGCGCGTGATTTGGATATCTAGAAGAAACTAAACTTTTAACTTTAATGCGACATGGAACTGCGATGTTCGACATAGCCTAGGCCCTTAGTACTAAATGCTTACAAACTAGTGCATAGCATAAACTGCACGCAACTAGGCTGGATTCTAGCACGCAAGAAAGCCGCCGAATAGTCGGCTAAAAGCTACGATTACAAAGGAAATAGAGGCCTATGGCGCCGGCTGGACGGTCTCTTCTACCTGCATTCCGAAAAATGGAGAAGGGCCATGCTTCACATCGCGCATCATCTCGGCAGCCTCTTTGGTCTCAACCGTAGACCACTGGATTTGAGGCTCTCCGCGTGGGCCCGGATCTCCAATCTGAGTGGGAACCAGGAATAAGTCGCCCGCGATAGCATCACCTTTCGAAATTAATCTTACGATATTAACGGGCAGCTTTTTATGATCGGCAGTGCGCTTCGCTGTGCGCTTTAGCTCCTCGAGCGGGCGGCCAATAATCCACTGATTACGACTAACGCCGGGGCACGCGTATACCTCACGGCCATTATCGATATTGCGCTCTAAATCAAGTAACCAGTCTATCGACATATGCCTTACAAGCCTTTTGTCTAAATAAATTAAAAATTGAAAAACCCTACAAGGACTTCATCGACACAAGCTTCAACAAACTCGAGCGATTCCGCCTCAGCATGAAGCTTGAAAAAACAACCGCTGTCTTAATTTCCCTGGGTGCCCCCGCCCTGCGCACCAGCGCGAGCGTCTTCCTGGTCAATCCTTTCCTTGAGCTCCTTTCCGACTTTAAAGAAGGGCAGCTTCTTAGGTGGAACGCTAATTTTTTCTCCGGTCTTCGGATTACGACCTTGGTAGGCCTGATATTCCTTAACTACAAAGCTTCCAAAGCCTCGGATTTCAATGCGACCGCCATTTACCATTGTGTCACGCATTTTCTTGTAAATGAGGTTAACCACCTCTTCTGACTGCATGACATTGAGACCACTACGCGCCGCAAGTTTTTCGATCAGTTCTGACTTGTTCACGACAAATCACCCACAAAAAGATCAATTAGTCTAATTAACTATGCTGTAAGGACCTAACAGCCTTATAGCTACCATACTTTGAGATGTCAAAAGAGAGGAAAAAGATTGAAGAATCCTAGTAAACTAAGACATAACGCCATAACCTTGTTCTGCAATTTCCCATAGCTTCCATATCCGTCGGCGCAAAACAGGGGCAGCTAACTAGCTGATATTAGGCACAACTAGATTTCGACAAAATCTCGCTTCTCCAGAAAGTTTAAGCGCTTGATTTGCTTCAGATTACCCAGCTTTATGTCGATTTTACGAGTGCGGGAAACCATAGTTCGAGCCCCAGGTTTTTCGCGTGACAGTGGAGTTGTTGCACTGACTCACAAGGAAGTGTTTTGAGTAGTATTGGGTTCAATAGCAACTTAGCTGCGCTGATGGCATTACGTCAGCTCGGCTCTGCATCCGACGCACAGTCGCGCGTCTTCGAGCGCCTGTCGTCAGGGCTGCGCATCAATCGCTCTAGCGACGATGCCGCTGGCTTAGCTATTGCCTCAGGTTTGAATACATCCTCACGCATTTACAACCAAGCACTTCGCAATACCAACGATGGAATCAGTGCTCTCAATGTTGCCAACGGCGGACTTTCCGAACTTTCAAACATCACCATTCGCCTAAAGGAGCTTGCAACACAGGCTTCAAACGGGACATTTAGCCGCACGCAGCGCCTTTCACTGCAGGGAGAGTCCGATACTTTAATCGACGAATTCAATCGCATTATTAGCACCACCAGCTTCAATGGCATGAATCTTTTGGATCTATCGAACTCAACTATGCGTATCCAGCAGGGGGTTGGTAGCGCAGAGAGCCTACAGCTATCACTCGGATCAGAACTAGATACAAACAAGCTTCATTCCTACTTGTCCCCCACGACTGTCAGCTACGGGGTCACTGGTCTAGTGAAGACAGTGTCCGGAGATTTTAATGGAGATGGAAATGCCGATTTGGTCGCCACCGGCAGCTCAGGCACCCGCATAGCCTTTGGCAACGGAGATGGCACATTCGCAGCTGGAGCAGCGGTTGATGCAGCGAACTTGGTGGATATTACAACAGGAGATGTCGACAACGATGGAGACCTAGATCTGGTTGGTGTAGTCAGCGGCACCAATCGCATTCGAATAATGAGAAATAATGGATCTGGAACATTTTCAAATTCACAATCCGTTTCCGGCACAGCCCAAGGCACAAACCTCGCACTCGCAGACTTCAACGGCGACAGCAAACTTGACATGGTCGAGACCTTTGGCGACACAACCTTGATTGTCCGCCTAGGCGCTGGTGACGGAACGTTCGGGGCGAACCAGTCAGTGCCAACAATCACAAAAAACACTGACTTTGCAACAACAGGCGACGTCAATGGTGATGGCAAGACTGACATTCTCTTGAATTCCACCGGCGATGGACAAGCCTCGATACTAATAGGAAACGGCAACGGGACATTTAAGGCAGTTCAGTTGACAAACGTAACTATCCCAACTGGCTTCGACCAGCTGGCGCTTTCTGACTTTAATCGCGATGGAAATCAAGACCTAGTCGCAGTTGGTAATGGACGCTACTCGATCTCCCTAGGCAACGGCGATGGAACTTTTGCCAGTGCAACAATAACTACACCTGGAGGAGTCGGAGCGAGCATTGGAGTATCGATTGGGGACCTCAATAATGATGGCTATCTAGATTTGGCATTTGCAAGTGCTGGTGGCGGCCACTACGCACTTGGGAATGGGAATGGAACATTCGCCTCCATAAATTCACTAACTCCGGCCTCAGGTCTGGCTGAGAATATGGTAATGTCCGATTTCAACAATGATGGCGTTCTAGATCTTGCAAGTGTACCATCTACAGGCCTAACCGGGTCAGTCTGGACTGCCAGAACTACCCAAACTACGTCGATCGGAAAGTTAGACTTAGCTACTCGCGATGGCGCGCTGCTATCGATGGCTAAACTAGATTTAATCCTAGACCGCATCAATAAAGAGCTTGGAGTCATTGGATCGCTACAGAGCCGGTTAGAGTCTGGACTTGGCACTCTCGCCTCCCGCAAGGAAAACTATGACGCCGCTTCAAGTCGAATTACAGACGCCGACGTGGCCTTTGAGTCAGCGAATCTGCTCCGCACCAACATCCTTAAACAATCCGCTACCTCCGTGCTAGCTCAAGCGAATCAGCAGCCAAACCTGGCCCTGCAATTGCTTAAGAACGCCTAAAGAGACCTCCAAAGATGGACGCACATGCGCGCTTAGCGCTGTGACGCGCATTTAATGGCGCGCCTGTCTAGGAAGACTGTGTTTTTTTGTTTTCTCAAAAGCATCGGCACTATTGTCACCCTCTCGAATGGTATGGCGCTGGCGCTTAGAATCTTTCTGGCCTGTGTACTCCCCGCGCCCGAGCCGTTTGAAATCAGCATCCAGAGCCTGCTGCGCCGTCGCTTCTGGAACGCCACGCTGAACTACATATTCGTAAATTAAATCAGCCAGCGCCTGCGGAGAGAATCCGTGCCGCATGCCACTACGCGCATAAAGCCAATCTGAGAACCCCATAAATCCAAGAAACGGACTGCCATCGCGCCATAGTAGTTCACGTGCCAAGGTAAAGTTTCCACTATTTCCGACGAGGTCCCAATAACGCGCGAAGCGCCCCATGCGCTGCATATCGGCGAACGAAATTAGTTTATTTTGGAGTAATTCATACGGTGGTGTTGGCGAATAAAGCATTTGCCATTCCGCATCATGCCGGATGATGGGAGTACCCCTTAACCGCTTAAGAATGCCAACTTGAATTTCCTGTGGTCCTAATTTGATTAAGCGATCGAAACCTTGACCGAATGATTCGACATCCTCGCCCGGCAATCCGACAATCAAATCAGCATGCACATGCACTCCTGTCTCTTGGCGCAGGAAGCGAAAATTATCCTCCAGCTTGTCAAAGTCCTGGCGTCGCTTGATTAGCTCCCCGGTCAGCGGGTTAAAGGACTGTATGCCTACTTCAAATTGCAGAGCTCGTGGCGGAAATCGTCGGATACAGTCTCTGAGAGCCGGAGGCAACCGATCCGGCACCATTTCAAAATGAACAAATAGCCCCGGAGTATAGCGTTCTAGAAAGAATTCAAGAATGCGTGTTCCAGTTCGTACATTCAGGTTAAAAGTGCGATCGACGAACTTAAAGTGTCGCACTCCACGTTGCAGCAGTTTCTCAAATTCAACTAGCAGCGGATCCAAATCAAACTGCCGAACTGGGATTTCTAGAGAAGAGAGACAAAATTCGCATGTGAACGGACATCCGCGCGAGGCTTCGACATAAATAATGCGATGGGCGATATCGGCGTCGGAATAGATTGAGTATGGCAGGACTAAATTATTGACATCTGGCAACGCTGCGCGCACGAGCTTATCAGTTGGCGGCGTTCCACCTAGAATCCCATTACATAACTCAGGAAAGGTCAGGTCGGCCTCACCTTGAATAACATAGTCTGCCAAAGCGCAAATTTCCTGCGCTTCGCTTTCAAAGCTCACCTCTGGTCCGCCCAGCACGAGTGTAACACTTGGAGCCACGCGCTTAAGCAGCCGAACTAGGCTAAGCGTTTCAATCGCGTTCCAGATATATACGCCAAGGCCTATAATACGCGGTTTCTGGGCCAGAAGCTTTTCTGCAATATCAAGGGGGCGTTGCTTAATATCAAACTCAAGCAGCGTTGTTTGCTTGGCGAGAACACCTAAATTAGCCATTAGATAGCGTAAGCCGAACGAAGCATGAATATACTTAGCGTTTAAGGTTGCAAGGACTATCTTATTGATCAGTAACTTATCCGCTGCTGATAGCTGTTGTGGATCTAGCCTCTAGGCCCTAAAATGCTTTAGTAGTGGCTTCAATAAAGAACTTTATGAAACCACTACTGGTTTGATAGCTTTACCCTAAGCG
>JAIBBV010000089.1 GCA_019694465.1 Oligoflexia bacterium | reverse complement strand
CAATACCTTTTACCGCTGAGAGACCGTAGCGAATTTTGCCCTCACCAACGCTAAATCCTGACACGCTGCTGTTTACATCGGGGGGCTGAACTTCAATTTTATGTTTGCGACATTCATTAAGGTTCTTAAGCGTCTTGTCACTATCGGAGACCTCATGCGACATCAAAGCGGCCATGAACTCGACCGGGAAATGTGCCTTTAGGTAAGCTGTGTGGAAGGAAACCAGGGCATAGGCTACAGAATGTGAACGGTTAAAGCCGTAGCGCGCAAAGGTCTCCATTTGGTCAAAAATTTCACCGACCAGCTTCTTGTCGATTCCTCGCTCGGTAGCGCCCTTCATAAAGCGCTCACGCTGCTTGGCCATCTCTTCGGGATTCTTCTTTCCCATGGCCTTACGCAAAATATCGGCTTCAGCCAGCGAATACCCTGCCAATGAGCGCGCCAGTTGCATGATTTGCTCTTGGTATAAAATGATGCCGTAAGTGTCGCTGAGCGTATCCTTCATCAATGGATGTAAATATGTGACCGGCTCACGTCCATGCTTACGCTCGATATAGTGGTCAACCATGCCGGCGTCGAGCGGCCCTGGGCGATAGAGTGCCAGAATAGCGACGATATCATCGAAGCAGTTAGGCTTCAGACGCATGGTCATATCAGTGATTCCAGATGACTCTAGCTGGAACACGCCAATCGTATTTCCGCTTGAAACCAGCTGATATGTCTTAGCATCCTCAAGTGGCAATTCCTCAAGCGCAATATCAATTCCGCGACTCTCTTTTATGAGTCGCAGCGCCGTATAAATAACGGTCAGAGTTTTGAGCCCCAAGAAGTCAAACTTAACTAGCCCAATTTTCTCCACATAGGTCATGGAATACTGGGTGACATCGTTTCCATCCTTATCGACCATCATCGGCAAAAGGTCGATTAGAGGACGGTCTCCAATCACAACACCAGCAGCATGGGTTGAAGTATGGCGCGTCAGCCCTTCCAACTTCATAGCCAACGTTATCAGATCCTTGCCCTCCGCCTTGGCGTAATCCGCCAGGCGCTTTTCCATCTGTAAGGACTCGGCGATCGAATAATCGAAGCCTTGTCGCGGCGCAGGAATAAGCTGCGCAATTTTATCCGTTTCTGCGTAGCTAAGACCCAGAGCGCGTCCCACATCCTTAATGGCAGCCTTAGCTTTGAGGGTTCCGAATGTCGCAATTTGCGCAACATTCTCTTTCCCATACTTTTGCACTACATACTGGATTACTTTATCACGTCCATTGATACAGAAATCGACGTCGATATCAGGCAAAGATATACGTTCAGGATTTAGGAATCGCTCGAATAGAAGTTTGTGACGAATAGGATCCACATCCGTAATTCTCATCACGTAGGCAACTAATGAGCCGGCGCAGCTTCCGCGACCTGGACCCACAGGAACTCCGTTTTCCTTGGCCCACACAATGAAGTCAGAAACAACTAGGAAGTAGCCGGCAAAGCCCATCTTATCGATCAGCTTGATTTCCAATTCTAAGCGGTCCCGATAGGTCTTCTCGGCCTCTGCACCCCAATCAGTTTGTTTGGAAAGCTTTTCAAAGCGCTTTTCTAGCCCAGCCCGCGCCTTCTCCGCCATGAGCTCGATCAGTGGACGCGGCTCTTCCGTTTTGAAGACCGGCATGTAGTAGGTTGAGAAGTTAAATTTAACTTCACACTGCTCAGCTATTTGCACTGCATTCGCAACCGCCTCCGCACCAGGAGACCAACCTGAAAAGCCCGCCAGCATTTCCTGCTCGGTTTTCAAGTGCAAGTCTACACCCTTGTGCTGCATGCGTGAGGGATCGCTGATCTGCTTGCCCATCGATACGCACATCAAAACTTCTTGCGCGTAGTGATCATCGGCGTTCGGATAATGGCAATCGGTGGTAGCGACTAAGGGGATGCCAAGTTGCTTACCAAAATGCGCGCATACTTCATTCAGGCGTTGTTGCTCTGGAATCGCGTGCGGCTGAACTTCCAAGTAAAAGTTTTTCTGAAAAACACGCGCGTAAAACTCTATTACTTCCGCACAACGCTTTTCATTATTGGCCTGCGCATGCTCCCCTAACTCTGCGTTTAAGCAGCCACTCAGCACCACCAGCCCCTTGGAGTAACGCTCGAGTAATTCATGATCGACGCGCGGCTTATGGTAGAAACCCTCGCGATAGGCAAGCGTCACCAGCCGACACAAGTTGTGATACCCTTCCAGATCCTTAGCCAGCACGGTCAAGTGATTGGTCCCAGCTCCACCTTGCGCGCGGGTACGTCGATCGAAGCGCGAGCCAGCGGTCACATAAAGCTCGCAACCGATAATTGGCTTAATGCCAATCTTCTTAGCCTCGCTGTAAAATTCTATGCATCCATGCAAATTGCCGTGGTCAGTGATAGCTATCGCAGGCTGGCCATACTTATGCGCCTGCTCCAGCACATCCGGTAGCTTATTAGCACCGTCCAACATGCTGTACTGCGTGTGTAGATGAAGATGAACGAACTGGCCCACGTAACACCTGGCTCAAATGGAATGCTGAAGATTGAGCGCCCCTACCATTCAACTTAAGGGACGATGCCTACTGAGAACGGCCTAAGGCCGATCTCAAAAGCTGGCAGGCTGCTCAAGCCGCCAAATAGGGTACTATTCTTCTACAGTGATTGCCAGGGGAAGCTTACGTTGGGTCAGGTGCCCTATGGCTGCGTGGATCGCGCAATGATGTCCCGTATGCCCATAAATCCAGGATTCTGCATCTTGACTTTAGCTATACGGCTGCCGACCTGAGCCAAGGCATTAGCATTCGAGAAACTAAATAGCCGAAACTTAAGCTTAGGCCAGCGCGATTTGAAGAAGCGTGCCGAGTCTGGGTAGGCCAAATCGAATGCGCGAAACCCATACTTTTCCACAAGCATTGGCAAAGCAGCCATGCGATGCGGAGTCTTATCCATGCGGCTCGGGAGCGCCATGCCACCGTGCTGCTCAAGTGTAGCCAAAACCTTCTCAAAAGGCAGTTGAACCACATAGTTCTTATTACCAGCAGCTTTTTCCGGAACCTCTAGGCTACGCAAGAATGATTCAACCGCCTCACCCGGCGCTGATTCAGGGAAAAGACAGGTAAGAACAACATCGTTACAACCTGGAATCGAACAACGAATGACGGTTCCAGGCACTACCGTGAGCTCGGTGCCTCGCGCAGCGTCAGCTATCTTGTTAATGGCCTTGCCACTGTAATAGTCAGTTACCGCTATAACGTCCAGCCCTTTCACCTTGGCCAAGCGCACTAAGGCTGGCGCTGTATCAATACCCTCAATCGCCAAATACCCTAGCGAAGCTGGGCTATGGATTCTTAAATCCATCAAATAGCTCTTGGGGCGAACACGAGTCTTTTCAATTTTATCATTAAGCGAGGTCTCGCTCACTTCGTCCGCCAGTTCAAAAATGACGGTCTCAGTTTCCACGCTATCTTTTAGTGATTTCTTTGGGCGTCCCATTTTTTGGTCTCCCTTACTACTTTTACTTCTTATCAGCCCCGGCCTCGCCAGATTCGGATGTTTCAATCTTCAGTGCATCTAGGCCTTCACGCAGCATTTGGCGCATTGCTGCAATCTGCACGTCGATGCGCTCCAAATCCTTTCCAGTTGGAGCCGCACTTAGAATAGAGACCATGCGCTCAACACGCGCAGTTACAGCGCTAATTTTGGTGGCCAGAAGATCCATTTTGCTTTCTAACATCACCAATTCCCCGCTAGTCGCCAACCCGAGCATCCTACCAATGGTTGCGGCGCTAACGTCCCCGCGCCCCTTTTCATCTTGGGCCTGCAGTATCTTTGTAACTGTGCTGGGATCGGCTGTAGGCACAGTCGTTGCCGCCGCGGCAGCAGCCTTGGCTGGAGCCTCCTTGCTACCATCTTCTTTCATCAACTTGTCGATGCTGTTTTGATCGAGTTCCATGTTCCCGTGCACTCTAAAGTCAAAAGGATTAGGCGCTAGGCCAGAACGTCAAGTCGCGGCTATTAGAACAACTTCGTGTCGGCCTAAGCCTGGACACTAAGCGCGCACTTAACGAACACCAGAGGCATTCAGGCGTTTCACGCCTTCAGGCCCCTTATGATTAGACTCTTTGCCAGGATGAGAGGGTTCAAAAGATTGGTCTTGCAATGTGCGGGAATCACTTGTTTTTTTGGCCCCGACAATTCGCACTTGGGTGATACGGTTGTGACTCATCTCTTCTACACGTAATTTCAGGTGCTTAAATTCGAGCTCTTCTCCCAGCGCCGGGATACGGCCTAGGGAATGAATGAAAAAACCAGCCAGTGTATCGTATTCACCCTCTGGAAAATCGAAATCATGATTGATGTTCAAGTCGTCAATCAACATGCTCCCATCAACCAACAGGTCTCCCGACGTCGTGCGCACGACGCTAGCTTCTTCCAGTGGGCTGTCGTGTTCATCAAATATTTCGCCAACAATCTCCTCGATTAGGTCCTCAAGCGTAACTACCCCATCGACGCCGCCATATTCATCAAGCACAACCGCAAAGTGCACTGCGTCGCGACGGAACTCCTCTAACAGGCGATCTACTTTTTTTGTGTTGGACACAAAGTATGCTCGCCGCATAAAGCGCTTTAGCTCAAACTTTGCCCCCGGCTGATTTAAAAGAGATATAAAGTCCTTGGC
>JAIBBV010000006.1 GCA_019694465.1 Oligoflexia bacterium | reverse complement strand
CGGATCAAATGGCTTTACTAGGTAGTCGTCAGCCCCTGTTTCTTTACCCTTTATAACTTCTCCACTGTCGCTTAGCGCTGTCAGAAAAAGAAATGGGATGTGCGCAAGCTCGGATTTGCCACGCACAAGATGGTGCAGCTCATAGCCATCCATCTTAGGCATCATTACGTCGCATATTATTACATCGACGTTTTTTTCGCCTAACACTTGCAGCGCCTCTTCACCATTGCTCGAGGTAAAGACATGGTACCCCGAAGCAGCCAAAAGGCTACGCAAAACATTTACTATTAATGGATTGTCATCCACCACTAGGACTGCAGCGCCCTCGGTTCCCAGGCTTTCCACAAACACCTCCGGTAACTTGGCGGGGCATACTGTTCGTATCGACGTTGAAATAGTCAAACTAAAGTCAAACTTACAATCAGTTTTTCTGCATAATATCAGCAGGTTATGGGGGCTGTGGTGGTTGTGCCAAGCAAGTCTTATCTCAGCCAGCAAATAGCCAAGCGGGGGTAATGGCAGTTATCCCTACCACAAGCATCAACAAACTTTGTTTCGCGAACCAAATTTGGAAGTTAAGCAGACTAGAAGCTATTTCAAAAATAGCTTCTAGTCGCGCCAAGGATGGCGCGGCAAACGCCGAAGGCGTTTTTAGTGAGGCGAGGCCTGGGCACTTTGGGCCCCATACCGAGCTCGAAGCGATTCAAAAATTGGCAGGAGCCCATCTTGTAGATCGCGCCGGTCATGGAACAATAGCTTGAGCGGCTCTGGCACTCGCAGCACGCATAGCTACACGCTCTAAGTGAGCAGCGCAATTTTTGGAACAGGTGTTACGAAATTTTCCCGCTGTCAAACAGTGATCGCAGACCAGCGCACCTGTACCACACTTAGCGCAACTAATCTGCTGCTTAGCCGGATTCCCACAATGTGGACACAACTTGTATTGCCTTGACGGTTGTAAGTGCTGATCGACAGCCACGCGATGATCAAAAACGAAACATTCCCCATCAAAACACTGCTCTGGGAAGTCCTCGAGATATTTTAGAATACCTCCCTGCAACTGGTAAACATTACTATAACCCTGGCGCTCCATTTCGACGCTGGCCTTCTCGCAGCGAATACCACCAGTACAGTACATCAACACTTTAGCATCCTTCGGGATTCCGCTGCGTGCAACATAGTCAGGAAATTCAGAAAATTTGCCAATACAAGGGTCAATCGCATTCTTAAAGCGGCCAATTTCGACTTCATATGTATTGCGCGTATCTAGAACATATACTTTTTCGTCGCCCTTCAGAGCCGCATGCCACTGCGCGGCTGTTAAATATTGCCCTGTTACGCCCTCGGCCAATCGATCTGGAACTCCCAGGGTTACAATCTCCTTTCTCAGATCTATCTTGAATCGTCGGAATGGTTGGCGCTCGGCCTCACTATCTTTAAATATAATTGGACCCAGCCCCACCAAACTTTCGAGATCGGGCTTGAAGGCCTCAATGTCCTCGGGCAACCCGGCTATTGTTCCGTTGCACCCTTCAGGAGCAAGCAAGATCAATCCACGCACAGAGCTCCCCTCCACGCGCTCAATGATTCGATCACGCAGCATGTTAAGCGCGGCAAGCGGCAGCTTCCCGAATTTATAAAAGGCGGTCACATGAATCAATTCAGATTTCGTAGCCATGCGCAAAGTACCTCGAAAATGCCGGCCCAATTCCTTGTCTAATACGCCTTAGCAAAAATCGCATCCACGCTGGCTGGCTTTCCAGTCATCACACAGGTGCCATTAGTGCCGCTTTGCTCAAGTGGCATACAGCGAATTGTCACTTTCATTTCTGCTAATTCCTGTTCAGCCTTCGCATCACCAGACCACTTGCCCAGCACAAACCCGCCATGAATTTCAGGCTTGGCCTCATTTTTCGGGGTAAAATAGGCCCTAAAGTCACTAGGAGTCCTAATGTCTTTGCAAATATTAGCATCGCGGAAGGCCTTAGCCTGCGAGAAATAGGCGCCTTGAATTTCATCCAATAAGCCCAAGATGCGTGCAGGCAGGTCGGCCGCGCTCAATATGGTTTTCTCCTTATGCGGACGATCGCGCCTATACAGCACCAAGTTCTTTGCTTCCATATCGCGTGGGCCTACCTCAATACGAATTGGAATGCCTTTCTTAATCCACTGCCAATTTTTCTCTCCGCCGCGCTCGTCTCTACGGTCGATGTGTACACTCAACTCACGCTCACCATAGCGCAGGCCTCGCAATGAATTCGCCAACTCTTCTGCGTAGGCCATAACCTTGGCGCCAAGTTCAGGCTTTGGAACCACAGGTAGTATAACAATATGTCGCGGGCTCAACTTGGGTGGCACACGCAAACCATCATCATCTCCATGTGTCATGATCATCCCACCGATTAGTCGAGTGGAAACTCCCCACGATGTGGTATGGGCAAATTGGATCGCTCCACTTTCATCAGTGAACTTTATGTCGGAACCCTTCGCAAAATTTTGTCCGAGGTAGTGCGAAGTACCAGCCTGTAAAGCTTTGCGATCCTGCATCATGGCTTCAATGCAGTATGTATTTACAGCACCTGGGAAACGTTCGCCGGCGGTCTTCTCGCCCATAATTACTGGCATGGCTAGCACGTTTTCTGCCAGATCTCGATAGACCTCTAGCATCTTCATAGTTTCCTCTCGCGCATCCGCTTCTGTGGCATGAACTGTATGCCCCTCCTGCCAAAGAAACTCCGCCGTGCGCAAGAACAAGCGAGGACGCATCTCCCAACGCACTACGTTGGCCCACTGATTAATCAGCAGTGGCAAGTCGCGATAGGAGTGCACCCATTTTGAGAATGATTCACCAATAATTGTTTCCGAGGTTGGCCGTACAATCAATGGCTCCTCAAGTGGAGCTGTCGGAACTAGCTTCCCATCCTTCTCTTCAAGCCTGTGGTGGGTAACCACAGCGCACTCTTTAGCGAAGCCCTTTACGTGCGTGGCCTCCTTTTCTAGAAAGCTAAGCGGGATAAATAAAGGGAAGTAGGCGTTCTCATGCCCAGTATCGCGAATACGACGGTCAAGCTCGCGCTGTAGATTCTCCCAAATTCCCCAACCCCATGGCTTGATAACCATGCAACCACGCACTGGCGATGTCTCCGCCAGATCAGCAGCCTTTATTACCTGCTGATACCATTCAGGGTAATCGTTATTTCGAGTAGGATTGATCGCCGTGGTAGACATAAGCTCTATTCGCCTTTGGCATAAACATATATAGCGTACTCAAGTTAGCTGGGGTTCCATTCAAAAAAGGAAAGTCCTTCTGGTTATGGGCCTAAGTTCCCTGAGTAATACCGGCCTGAATCTTACATGTTTTAGGGCAAAAATTATAGGCCTGGTAAGGCACAAACAGTGGGCTATCTTTGTCCCTGAATTTGAATCATTTCTATTTCCCTTCGCCTATAGCTGCTGTAAAGATTGTGCTGGGAAGGCTTAGAGTCCGTAACAAAAGCGCCCTCGGCATGCTTAGCGGGCTCGTACTACGAGCAAAACGAAGCAATCCGCTTCATTTTGTTACGCACTCTTATTACAATTCGGAGTTTCTTATGCGCCCTATGCCCTCAGTGCTCGATGCCATGACACCTTTTCCATACACCGTCGACAGTGCTGAGTCGCTAACGACCGCGGTAAACATCATGTACTCACGAAATATACGTCACCTGCCCGTTCTAGAGGGCGGACGCTTGGCGGGCATACTTAGCGATCGGGACGTTAAGCTTGCCATGGCGGTGGGGAAAGGCGTTGCTTCTAAATCAGAGCTAAAAGTGGCCGATGTCTGTGTGACTGACCCTTACGTTGTCCCTCACACTGAAAAGCTGAACGTGGTCGCTCAGCACATGGCGGAACAACACATAGGCTCAGCACTTGTAACACGGGACAATAAGCTGGTCGGCATATTTACTGCCAATGATGCGTGCAGAAAGTTGGCCGAGTTACTGAAAATACACTACCCAGATGCATAGAACTCAGCCTAGTGGCGCTTAGCGGACCACGCTTTGAGGCAACCGATAACTGTGCTATCGATATATGCCCTGGAGGCCAAGCAATATGTCGAATGAACAAAAGCACATCAATTTTCTGGGAATTCCGGATGAGTTTTCCGCCTATAGCAAGGCCAAGGCTGTAATATTGCCACTGCCTTTTGACGGAACTTGTTCCTGGCTCAAGGGCACTAGCTTGGGACCAGCGGCCATAATCGACGCATCGATGAACGTGGAACTTTATGATATCGAGACCAACGCTGAGCCCTATCGCTGTGGAGTGTATACAGCAGAACCGATTAACTGCTCCGCAGGTGAGGAACTGAACCACCGGGCCTATGAGGAGTGCAAAAAGTACCTGTCGGAAGGTCGCTTTGTGGTCTCCCTCGGTGGAGAGCACTCAGTCTCCTACGGCCCAATTAAAGCCCATGCAGAAAAGTACAAGAGCTTTAGCATCCTTCAACTCGACGCGCATACAGATATGCGTGAAAGCTACGAAGGCAACCCCTGGAGTCATGCCTGCATCATGGCGCGCTCGCGCGAATTCACCAAGGATATTGTGCAAGTCGGGATCCGCAGCATGGATAAGTCAGAGCTAGCCAATGTTGACCGTAGCCGCACTTTTTTTGCGGAAAATATATACGGCAAGTCTGGCTGGATTAAGGAGGTCTTGGCAAAACTTACGTCCAACGTCTACATCACTATCGATCTTGATGTTTTTGATCTGGGCCTGATGTCTTCAACTGGCACTCCTGAGCCTGGTGGCATGGGCTGGTATGAGGTATTGACACTGCTACGCACTGTATTTGCTGAAAAGAATGTCGTTGGCGCTGATGTTGTGGAACTAATGCCAACTAAAGCTAATCGAGCACCAGACTTTGTGGCTGCGCGCCTAGTGTACAAGATGCTCGGATATAAATTTCCAGCTAACTAAGGCTAAGCCCATAATAGGTCTGTGTGTACGCAGAGCTGCATCGTCACCTACAGGGGAGTCTCCCACGCCGATTTTTGGAGCAACGGCTAGTTGAGCTCCCATTGCAGGAACTGGTATCGCGCATGCCAATGCGATTGCGGGAGCGCTATCGAAGCTGTCCAAATGTTCAGACCTTTGAACGCTCGGGCAAATTATCAGAACTACTAGTCTACCGAGAATTTAAGGATTTTGCCGCTGCCTATGTAACCTCGCTCTTCCTGCTCGACTCGCCACAAGCACTAAAGTCTGGTCTGCAAGCACTAGTAGAAGATCTTCTGACTGATAAGATCAGCTACGTTGAACTAATTGTAGCGCCGCGCGAGTACGAAATGCTTGGAATTAATCTAGAGCAGCTCGCCACAATTCTGTCAGAGGCTAGTCAAGATAGCCTTGGCAAACATGGCTTACGGATGGAATGGATACTTGAGCCTGTTCGCAACCTTGGTTGCGCGGCCGGGCAAGAGCTACTCAAAATGGTTAAAAATATTTGCCCCAATCTCTTTTGTGGAATTACGCTTGGCGGTGACGAGCTAAACTATCCAGCCCATGATTTTAAGGCCCTTTTCGATGATGCCCGAGATATGGGGCTACACTTGACTGCTCATGCCGGAGAAACCGACGGAGCCCAAAGCATTTGGGATGCCATACAAATATTGCAAGTAGAACGGATTGGACACGGTGTGCGCGCTGCAGAAGACGACCGCTTGATTGACTATCTGGCCGCGAAAAGCATTCCTCTAGAGTTGTGCCTGTCTGCAAACATAGCGCTTGGCATTTACCCTAGCTTTTTGCAGCATCCGCTTAAAGAACTTGTTCAACGAGGAGTCAGAGTATCGATAAACACCGATGACCCTACGTTTTTTAAGACTTCGCTCCATCAGGAATATCAAATTTTGCGAAGCCTGCTGGGACCTACAACTAGCGAGACAATAATTAAGGGTAGCTGGTCCCAAAAGTTTGCCAATTACCCGACTAGCTAAGCAGTACCGCTAGCCCCGGCGAGGCGGCTAAACTGGGGCCAATTCGATGCCCTATAGATTCTACTGAGGTCTATGGGTCAACACACAAATAGGTGTAGCCTTCCAGCGCCTCTCTGTAGCGCTTTTGAATCTTGGCAGCCTCTTCTGGCGTTAAACTACCTTCGCGCAGAGCCTTTTCAACCGATATTCTCAAGCGCTCAACAAGATCAGGCTGCTCAAACTGCACGTACTGCAGGGCTTCACGAACAGTATCGCCCTCAACCACATGCGTGAATTGGACAGCCCCGGTGTCATCTAAGTCTACGTGCACAGCGTTGGTGTCGCCAAAAAGATTATGAAGGTCGCCAAGAATTTCCTGATAGGCGCCCACAAGAAAGCATCCCAAGTAATATGGCTCGGTTGATTTAACAGAGTGCAAATTCAAAAAGCTGTTAACATCTTTCAGGTCGATGAATCGATCAATCTTGCCATCACTATCGCACGTCATGTCAGCTAATGTCGCGCGTCGATTTGGCTCCTCCCGCAAGCGCTGTAAGGGCATAATTGGAAACAGCTGATCAACCGCCCAGAAGTCAGGCAGTGACTGAAAGACGGAGAAGTTACAAAAATATGTATCACGCAACTCTTCTCCCAGCCGCTCCACGTCCTCTGGAAGGTACTTCATGCCAGTGGAAATTCGCTTCACTTTCGCCATGATATGCCAGAATGAGGTATCGGCGTAGGCCTTCTCCCTCAAACTTAAATCACCATTAATAAAGCGCTGCATGGATTCCTCGCGCAGACCAATTGCGTCGTGCAAGCTCTCCTGGCAGTTCTTAATTGATAGCTTATCGTGCAGCTCTTGAAATTCATGCAACAACTCATTGTCGCTTGGGGGCTGCGCAAGCTCTGTCACTACTTCAACAGTGGGAGCCACATCCACTACCTGCATCACCAGCACTGCATGGTGAGCAACCAGGGCTCGTCCGCACTCCGTGACGATGTCTGGCATCTGCACTATCCCTGCACTCTGGCAGGCCTGCGAAATTGAGTACACCACATCTCGAGCATATTCCTCTGGCGTGTAGTCCATTGATGAAGCAAAATTTGTGCGCGAGCCATCATAGTCAACTGCCAAACCGCCACCAACATCAAAGATCGAAAGCGATGGGCACAGCTTCCAAAGCTCGGTGAACATGCGCGTAGCCTCGCGCAACACCTTCTTTATGGCGGTAATTGAAGTAATCTGACTGCCAACATGGAAGTGCAACAACTTGACCCAGTGATCCTTGCCATTCTTTTTCAAATGGTCGATTGCCCACACAAGCTCTGGCGCAGTAAGCCCAAACTTAGCCTTATCACCACCAGATGACTCCCAGTGCCCAGAGCCCTTGGCCGCCGGCTTCATGCGCAGTCCTAGCTCAGGTTCAATCCCGAGTTGATTGGCTATCTCCAATACCTGATCTATTTCAGAGAGCTGCTCAATAATGATAATCGAACGGCGTCCGAACTTCCGGCCTACAAGCGCAAGTTCTATGTACTCCCGATCCTTGTAGCCGTTACAAAGTAGCAGTGCTCCCGGTGTATCGTGCATAGCAAGGACAGCTATCAGCTCGGGTTTACTTCCGACTTCAAGTCCCAAGCCAAAATCGCGCCCAGCCAAGCGGATTGTGTCGACCACATGTCGCTGCTGATTAACCTTCACCGGGAAAACAGCGCGGTAAGTGCCGTTATACTCATTTTCTTGAAATGCACTGCGAAAGGCTTGCTGAAAGCGATTAACCCGATCACGGATAATACCATCGAATCGAATTAGCACTGGCACTTGAATGCCACGTTGCACCAATGAACGAACTATATCTTTGAAATTTATGCTTTGACCGTTACGGTTGGGGCGAACAATGACATCTCCATCACTGTTTACATCAAAATATCCCTCACCCCAGTTTGAAATTCCGTATAAATTAACACTCTTCGAAACGTCCCAACTTTCCATTTCTTGCGCGGTCACCTCTCCTACAAAATGCCCACTGGAGCACCTCTATAACACAAGTGGCCCGGCAATAACAATTTATCTTGGATGGCTAGCTAAGTGGACTGGGCTCAATGATGACTATCCTCATCCTTGAGCGGGACAAAACGAACAGCTCCCAGCTCCTGGGAAATTAGGCCCTGCTCGGTCTTTTCAAGGAAGACAAGGCATTGAGATTGTTCTCCTATCGGAACCACCATGCGACCTCCCATCTTGAGTTGCTTCACCAGATCGCGCGGGATTTCAAATGCTGCGGCCGAAACAATAATTGCATCGAATGGACCTTGCTCTACCCAGCCACGCCATCCATTTCCGGAACGAAATTTGACGTTGTCACAGCCCTGCTGCTTCAGCAATCGGCTGGCCGCTGCAGAAAGCCCGGGATCTAGCTCGATAGAGTAAACTTGCCCCACAATCTCGGATAAAAGTGCCGTTTGATAGCCTGAGCCAGTGCCCACCTCTAAAACAGAGTCAGCCGATGTCAGGCGCAAAGTCTCCAGCATCAATGCTACTATGTAGGGCTGCGAAATGGTCTGGTCGGGACCTAGAGGTAGTGGTTTATCTTCATAAGCCTCAGCACGTAGATGCTCTGGAACGAATAAATGCCTTGGCACCTGCTGCATTGCAGCGATAACAGCCTCGTCGCTAATACCCCGACCTACCACCTGGGCTTTTACCATTTCGGCTCGCAAATGCTCGTACATGTCAGGGCTCTCTGTCATGCCTACTAACGTCCTAAATTCGCCCAACTGAACGTAGCGCTTGATGAATGACATTGGCTAGGGCATCTGAGCTATAGGGCTTATCTAAGAACCAACGAATTCCCACATTCTTGTAAGTAGCATGATCAGGATTCCGTGCATGTCCGCTACTGGCGACCACTGGGATATCGTTACGAAGCTTAAAAGCTTGGGCGGCGAATTCAACCCCACTCATCCCGGGCATAGTTTCATCAGTAACAATCAAGTCAAAAGCGCGCGGATCAAGTTCGAAGGCCTGCAGAGCTTCTTCGCCACTAGTAAAACCGGACACTTTATAGCCCAACTCTTTGAGAATTTCGGTACCAAACAGCACCAAAGCCTCTTCATCATCAAGTAGGAGTATATGCTGCCCAGCACCCCTGGGAACTTCTGTGTTTACTTCCACAACACCTGGGGCATCGCCAGTGCCAACTGGAAAATAGAGTGTAAAGGTAGTCCCTTTGCCCAACTCGCTTTGCACCTCGATTGCCCCACGGTGGCTTTGAACGATTCCATGCACCACAGAAAGTCCGAGTCCTGTCCCTTCACCTACTGCCTTAGTGGTAAAAAATGGATCGAATATGCGGGCCTTTGTTTCTTCATTCATCCCTGTGCCGGTATCTCGCACCGCTAACACTACATACGAGCCAGGACTGAGGCCCGGCACCTGTTGTGCTTTCACCGCATCAATAATTCGAGCTTCAAGGCTAACTTCCAAAACGCCCGACTTATCGCGCATTGCATGCACCGCATTGCTAGCGAGATTAAGAATTACCTGGTGGATCTGACTCTCGTTGGCTGTTATTTTAGGCACACCAAGCGAGAGTTTCTTTCGGACATGAATGCTTGACGGCAGCGAGGCACGCAGCAACATCAGCACATCATCTATAACGGTTGATAAAGAAGTAAGCTTACGCGATTCGTCGCTTTTCCTACTAAAAGTTAAAATTTGCCCTACCAGGTCACGGGCTCTGGCGCAGGCCTTTAGGATTTGCACCACATGCTCGGAGGCCGGATGAGCGGGCTCAAGACGTCGACGCGCGAGTTCTGCGAAGCCGATCATCGCACCCAACATGTTATTAAAATCATGTGCGATGCCGCCGGCCAGAGTGCCTACGGCCTCCATCTTTTGAGCCTGCCTTAGCTGCTGTCCCAACTGCTCACGCGCTAGCTCCGCCTCACGCTTATTGGTTACATCAATAAGTAGCCCTTCGATCGCTAAAAGTTTGCCCGCCTCATCATAAACCCCCTGACAGCGGTCCCAAACCCACACCACCTTCCCATCTTTGCGCTTAATTCTATATTCGGAATCGAATGTATCGTTTAAGCGCAAGGCCTCTATACAGTTCTGCTGAACCACTGCTCGATCCTCCGCTAGTACAAGTTCACCAAACAGCGAGACCTTACCAGGAGAGAGCAGTTGCTCTTGAGTATAACCTGTCAGTAAAGTACAGCGATCTGAGACTTGCTCTAACCCACGCGTTGAATCTGCGCCGCAGCGGTAAGTTACCCCAGATATGCTCGCAAGCAACGTGCCATATGCTCCCTCTCGTTCTTGCAGCGCCTGCTCGACGCGAGCCCTTGATAATGCTACTCCCGCTAGGTAAGCCGCATCCTCAATCAGTTGTAAGTCAGATGAGCTAGGTCGACGTGGCTCAGGATAGTACATTGCTAATGTCCCCAGCACTTCCCCCAAGGGCGACATTACTGGCTGCGACCAACAAGCACGCAGTCCATGTTTCAGCGCTAGATCACGAAAGCTCACCCACAAGGGACTAGTGGCGATGTCATCTACGACTACTCTTTCGCGCAAAAACACCGCAGTTCCGCAGGACCCCACCATTGGTCCAATCTCGACTCCATCTACAGCATTGTTATATTCGGCTGGCAAACTTGGGGCTGCCCCATGTAGTAATCGCTTTGACTCAGAAGAATAAATCAGTACCGAACACAGCATATCCGAGGCATGGCTTTCTAATCCCCGAATTAACGCATCAAGTACTGCCCCGAGCGACGCACCTGAAGACATAAGCTGATAAACACGCGTTTCAAGCTTGCGAATTTTTGCTACACGGGAACGTTCTGCAACCAATACTCCGAGAGGAAGCGAGAACAAAATTGTTGACCCAATATACGCCTGCATCCAGGTCAGATAATTTCGATCGCTAAAATCAAAGACCAAGCGCGCTGGTGGATAATTAATTGAAGAAATTGCTGCGATCGCTACAGTGGCCAAAGTCCCACCTCGAACCCCGAACCTAAGCGCAATCCACACTGCTATTAGCGGCGGCACAAAGAGGTACTCAGTACCTATTCTCCAGGCCATAACTGCTGGCTGAAAAAGGCCAAGTGAGACTAGGAGTAATGTGAGGAAAGAAAGATTAAATTCAATTACTCGCTCCCAGGTCGGCGGTACCTCGGAGAGTTCGCCCCATCTCAAAAGCACTGGACCGACAAGAAAGGCCGACAACACTATGGCACAGAACCAATTGAC
This sequence comes from Oligoflexia bacterium, assembly GCA_019694465.1. Classification (GTDB taxonomy): domain Bacteria; phylum Bdellovibrionota_C; class UBA2361; order UBA2361; family JAFLCA01; genus JAIBBV01. The sequence continues at coordinate 82,189 of JAIBBV010000006.1, read as the reverse complement.
CCATTGAAATACAAAATGATGGGGCTCATAGAGCTCAAACGAGGGGACGGCCATGACCAATCCGGAAGCTATGCCGGCAACTATGACAGCGCCGGCGAAACGAGCTAGTTCTCGCAGGGTCCCAAAATGGATGCGCCCCTCGGTCTCGCGGATCACAAGTGTTGCACAGATATAAACTGCAACTACCTCAGCTGCGGCAATACCAAGAGCTCCATAGATAGAAACGGATACTGCCAAGGCAGCAAGCACATGAACAGCGAAGGCCCCCGCAATCAAGACCGGCCAAGCTCGTCGTGGGAGTCGGATTAATAGTGAGAGTAGGCAGCCAAACGCTGGCCATACCACCATTCCATGCCCTTCCTGCCACAATGCGGTATAGGTAAGGGCAACGATGCCCGCATAGGCCACGAAGCACCCGACGCTGAATCGATTGAGTCGGTCAGGAATAGTTCCCGACAATGGTGTATTTCCCCAAAAAGTACTACTCAGTGTAGGAGTAGTCTGGCCCTGACAGGCAGCATCTTATCGCAATTATGCTGTCGGTTCACGCAAGAATTTACTTAAGCATCTCGAAGTATTAGCCTACAGCAGCTGGTGCCAATGCAGGTACCCAAAGTGTGCGCGCCTATGCATGGATTCACTAATAGAGGCTCCTTCCTTGCACGGTTTGCGGAAACTGCTGGGCACTTAGTTGTACTACTACTTATAATTGGTTTCATAACGCCATTTCAAATTTATGCTGCCAACGATGCTGAATTCGGAACGGCCTTTTGGAACATGCTGCAGCATGCAATCGTCCCTTTAGTCCTTGGAACTTTCGGTCTGGCTGTTCTTATCTCCTGCCTCCCATACCGACTTTTCATTGCCATAATTGCGATCGTAGTTGCGCTGGTTGTGCTTACCTATGCACAAAGTAGCCTTTTGGTCTGGGACTACGGAATTTTAAGCGGGGAGCCTATTGCTTGGGAGAATTTCAAGCTAGCTGGATATGTGGATAGCTTGATCTGGGTCGGCGTCCTGCTGGTAGCCCTGATAAGACCAGTGGCTATGCAGCAATTTGGTCGACGTAGCTCACCGTTCATAGTTGTCATAGCCCTCTCGGTTCAACTACTTCAGGCCTTTTCCAAAGATGTACCGCTCTGGCAAGAGCCTCGCCCAAGCCCAATTGAGCATGTATACGAGTTTTCTCCCGAAAAGAATGTACTGGTGTTCGTACTGGACTCATTTCTAGCACCCGCTTTTGACGCTGCGCTGGAGCAATCACCCGACCTTCGCTCGCACTTTGCTGGGTTCACGTATTATCAAAATATGTTGTCAGCTTTCTCTACTACCGCTCCAAGTATCCCGGCCTTGCTAACTGGCAAGCAGTACGATAATTCACTCCCTCTTAGGAAGTTCTGGCAAAGCGTACTACAAGAAGAATCCTTACCAATGCGAGCCATCGCTCAAGGATACCAAGCTGCACTTGTCACCTTGCCACAGCTTTGCGCCAGAACAAAACTACCCTGTTACTCGCTGAATAAGGTACTTTCAAAAGACACGTCGCACATGGAATTGCGCGACCTTATGGAGCTGCTCGACGTAGCACTGTTCCGAGTAAGCCCGCAGCCAGTCAAGGTCCAGCTCTATGCCAACGAGCGCTGGTTCTTGCAGCGCTATTTTATTAGGTCTGGAACGCCACGCGCGCTATTCGATTCTTTCCATGTTGGTGAAGGTTTCGCACGGGCTATTGGTAATACTGCGACTCAGCCCACTTTCAAATTTATCCATCTCCTACTACCTCACCCACCATTTAGGTTCAGCCCAAGTTGTGGTCCTGTCACACGCGTCGGCGCCTCGGAACGTGAGCTGTACGAAGATCAGGCCATTTGTACGCTACATATAATTGGCGAAATCTTCGAAGAAATGAAAAAGCACTCCGTTTTTGATAGCAGCATGATTTTGGTAGTGGCCGATCATGGGCATTCCTTACACTACATGCCTTTTAAGAGACCATCAGGATTCCCAATCCTTGAGCAAGCAATGCCCTTACTTTTAGTTAAGGCACCGCACGCATCTCTCACTAGCCCCCTAAGTATTTCTCAGGCCCCGGTTAGCACAGTAGATGTGGCCCGAAGCATAGCTGAAACTATGGGCATAGAAGGGTCTTTTCCTGGCGAAAATATTTTCAAGCTGTCAGAGAGAGATGAACGCACCCGAACCTACAGGAGTTATGGCTGGCAAGACGCATTCTGGAAGCGCGACTACCTTCCGAAAATGGAGGAGTTCATAGTCAAAGCAAACGTGCGCGATCCAAATGCATGGAATCGTGGCACCACTTTCTCTCCGCCAAGCGCAACTAATAACTAGAGATAGTCTTTTAGAGCGAGGCAATACAGTCCCCCGCATCGGGGCTTTTTTAGATTAGTCCTAGGAATATGCTCGCGCGGCATGCATAGGGCGCAATGCCGTTGAAAAATTCCACACAGGAGCACTTAACGGAGCAGAGCGCTTCGCGGCTACTCGCTTACCGCTGCTTCTTCGGCTGGGGCGTCATCTAGCTTTTCAGCTACGTCTGGCCACAAGCAGAGTACCTGCTCGTCAGGGATAGTATAGACGCCAAGCTCATCTCCGTTGCGCTGGAATCCATAGCGCACAGCACCGCCATTGTCGCGCAACAAGTCGCGACAAGCTTTATCTTGACCGCCGAACCACAGCTGTTGGTACTTTTCGAGCAAGCTGCTGTCGTCAAGAAGCTCGCGATCAATCATCGCCAAGCAACGTGTATCAACAAACAACCGCTTCTGAGTATCTTTGGCCCGCTCACTTAGTTCAGTTTGATTGATGCGCACGCCTTCAGGGTGAACAACAATAGAATAAGCGAATGGATCGCGCTCGATACGATATGTGCCAGGCTCAAGCTCGACGACACAACCACCGTACTCTTCGATCAATACGTCCTTTTGAGCTGGATCTGAATCAATAAGCTGAGACAACCGCTCAATAAATTGCGGATTGGCCAACATGAACTGGTCAATCAGAACCAAAAATCCGCTCTCAATCGCTATCCTCTCACGCTGATTTCCGCTCTCTGCACCTGCGCGCATTCCGCCGGAACGACCACGGCCACCACGACGACGACCGCCGCGTCCACCGCCGTATCCGCCGCCACCGTGGCCTCCACCATGACCGCCGCCGTGACCGCGTCCACCACGACGACCACCGCGTCCGCCGCCTCCGCCACCACCATTACGTGACCTACCTCGAAATCCTCTATCGCCTCGCATGCAACTTCACCTTTTGTTCATTAATGCTGTAAATGCGCTTTGCTACTTTTTTGATAAGGCTTTCCCGGAAAAAATAGTGGGGCCATTGCCAGCTGATCGACGGAAGTATTGTAAAGCGCACCCGCTGAATCTGGAACAGCCAAGAGATCACCACCTTCCCGCACCAAGAGCATAAACATTGTTACGATAAGCTCCATTCTAGGTCGCAAAGACCTGTGCCGAGAGGCAGGCTCCGAAAGCCATCAAGGACAAGGGGTTATAGCACAAGGCATGTGGGGAGCAAACCTCGCAGTTTGGGTTAGCAGCCATCTCATCCTTGCCAAGCTCAATACCAGCGACATTAGAGCTACTGCTAAGCAGCGACAAAAGTGTGCGTATCTCCAAGGACTTAAGTACTTTTGGACTAAGTATGAGATCGATGCAAATGCTGAGCAGCGACGTCCAGACCTGAAAGGCTTTCGTTAAGCCAGCATCGAAATCAGACGATATATGACCTAAGTGGTAGGAATCGCAGAGAGTTTCAAGAGGTATGGGGAAGGACGGTAGTGAATCACAGGTAGTTGAACTTGTTGATGAGTTTGCATACTCCGAGGGTGTTTGCTTTGACCCCGAGAGAATAACGCTCGAAGGACTCTACTGTGACCAGCTATCTGCCTACAGAGCGCGTCGAGTTTGGGAAGAAACATTGGGTCACAGCTTCTTACTTGAGCCTAAACATGATTTTATTCTTCGCGTGAAGGCGGTTGGTTCGGAGCCACGCTACGCACTCCGTTGCGAATTTTTGACTGCTTGTGCACGCTACGCCTTCTGGAGACTTACAAATAATCAGGCTCCGGAAGCGCAATATATAATTGAGACTGCGCATATACCCCAAGCAGAGTCGCGCCAAGACGAGCTTTGGACAGCTCCTGACTTAAAGCAAAAACAGGAAGCCGCTGCCCTACAACAGCTCGCGCAAATGGGAAGCCAGGTGGAGTCGGATGTGGGTGGTATTTCCTCAATCTTGATGAAGATAGTTCAGCGGCTGCGTGGCGCTCAGTAATCCTCCAATTTCCTCAGTAATTACGGCATATTATCACGCACAAAATTAGCAATTTGCACATGCTGCGACATGGGCGCAACCTAACATAACTTCTAAGTAGGCGCTGATTGGGCGCCTTATGCTTTACGCTCGTTCTTTCAACTTTAGTGGACCACTCCATGGCTCGCAAATCGGACTACAATCGATACATACTTTCGGCCGGGGAGATCGGTGCCTACACAGTATGCCCTGAATCTTGGCGGCTTTCAGCCATTGAAAAAGTAAGAACAACTCACGATCAATCCAGCACTCGCGGCATGGCGCTGCACAAATCATGGGCGCAAGGATATGAGGAAGCGGTCTACTTCGGACGTGCTGCGCGTGCACTGCTTCTACTGATGCTCTTGTGCATCGCAATTTACATTTTGCTGTGAGGCACGATGCGCGAGCAGATTCGTCAATACGTATATGATTTGCTCGTGGATATCGCGGCCGCCGACACCAATCTGGTTTTGTTACTAATAATTTCGGTAGCTGCTCTGATCGTTCTCGATGCTGTTACCAGCTTTGCCAAGACGAAACGCACGGAAGCTGGTATCGATGTAAAGTCCGGGGCAGTCAGTATAGATGGCAGCAAGACCTTGCCAGTACGTAAGTATGTCTCGGAGATGCAAGGATTAGCTGGGGTTCCAGACGCTCTCATTTGTGAAAATGGGTATATAATACCCGTTGAGCGCAAGCCGCTTGCCCGTAAGATTCGAGACCGCTATGTAGCGCAATTACTAGTTTACATGCGCTTAGTGGAAGAATTTGAGGGCAAACGTCCGCCTTATGGTTATTTAATTCTGGGTCCCAGCTGCCGACGCTTCAAGATTGAGAACACACCCGATCGTCAGGCTTGGCTACAGAAAATGATAGACGAAATGCATGAGATTCTTGCCGGTGCGCCAGCCAAAGCAGCACCGCATCCGACTAAATGCCGCAAGTGCTCGGTACATGACGCTTGCCGCTTCAGAGCAGATACAGCGACACTTGTACAAATTGGAAATGCGGACAAGAGTTCACTCTAAGACCGGAACATTCTAAAGGTTCCCTATCCAATTTAGGACCACAAAGCTTAGTAACTTTACTGCGAACTTTCCATCACTACACGTATTTATAACTTCTGTCTTACTCAGCGTCGAAGCAATTTGCGTAATAATCGCATCGAATGCCTGGTTTAGTAATTTGTCAAAACAACCGATTTCCACACTGTAGATGTCTATTTGCAATTTCGAGTCGATCACATGAAACGACTATTGGTACTTGTTGGGATTTTAGCGTTGGGGTGGAGCACCGGCATTCATAATTCTGCCCTAGCTCTTTTTGGATTTAGCTCTGCACGCTACGCTATTTCCTCGGACGATCCACTTGGCACCCCAATCGCCATTCATCACTACCTTAGCTCCGTGGGCTTCGAAGGCGAGTTAGGCACAGTGAACTCCCCGCGAACCATCTCATTTACAAGCAAACTTGATCAGAAGCGTGGGGCTGATTTTGCTGGCGGAATAAACATAACTGTAGGAGACGAAGAGTATGTTCAGAAAATATCTGCGGCCTTTGTCGGCACACAACATGGCTACACCCCCCAACGCGCAAGTCAGGTGGAGCAGGAGATATCTGCTCTGTGGAATGCTTTGGGTGGTGGACATCCAAGCTTCAAAAAGGTCTCAGATGGAAGAATAGACTTTCCAAACTTCAGAACCCAGTCAGGGAATCGTATAGCAATTCCCATGTCACATATGGAAGCCAACTTCTCTACCAATGCGGTACAAGGGCATTGGCTATATTCAGAAAACAACCCAATGGAAGTGATGGAATTCTGGCTTAAATAGAAATTGGGCATGCACGGGATGAAAGTTATTTCGCTTACCTTCTTAAGCCTTTGGATCCTTGGGTGCCAGGGCCAGGAAGCAATTAACAAGTGGATTGAAGATAGGGATCCGGTATTTGTAGAGCTAGAACCATCTAGCCTTGATTCGCTGAATAGCAAATTAGCTCCCTCGCTTGAAAACTACGGCGAAGTGCGAGGCACAGACTTCACTCCAATCTATCATTACTCCTCCATCATGAGAGACTTCAGTGAGGACCTAGCAGTTACTGTGTACACTGATGAAGAGCGCATACCGTCAGGTTCCATGTACATGCCGCTGCACTTGAGAGATGTGTTCACAAAACTAGTGGACGGCTCTGCAAAGGTAAATTCTGTTGTCGTCAACAAGAATGCCTCCGATAAAAAAACTGCAATATTTACCAAGGAGCAAGCAGAGCAAATAATGCAGAGGCTCCCTAAACTTGCTGCCATACCTCTTTCAATATCAGTGGCCAAATAAAGGTAAGGTCTTAGGACCAGGCACACCTAGCGGCCTCTTCCGAGCCCAACAGCGCATTTACTATGTATTACGCAGCAAAATGAAGTGAGTATTGCCGTCAGCATTTAGGAGTCCGTCCCAACCCTACAAAATGGCAAATTGCTAGGACTCTTCCCCTAATTCTGGAAAACCCATTCGTTCCGCAGCCGAGCTAGGCGCAACCTCGACATCCTCGGCAGCCTCCATATAATTAAGGAAACCCTCAATAAGTTCCACCTGCTCCAGAAGCTCCTCATGGGGATCAGACTTATGTCGACCGCATAGAATTCTTATGGCATCTCTGCTGGAGCGGCTAAGCTCGACCCGGCGAGTTTGCAGGCCAAATGCGCAGCAAAATGCGACCCATTCAATGCGCGCTTTACCACAAGTGTTGGGGACCCAATTACCACGGTCCAAATGAACGGACGTTCTGAGGTTATATATATACACTCCGAAGTAACCTGCTCGGCCAAATGCGAGTGCTGTGAGCCGCCAAGGAAGCTGGCCGCAGAGCAACTAGAGTAAAACTTGTCTGTTAGGTAAATCACCAATCTTAAGCGCAATGAGGTTGGGCCAGTATTGAATGAGGACCTAGGCTTACTCTCAGGTTTGCTAGTCCTCAAATGGCATCTAAGCACGGCTCGGTCTGACCTTATTGCGTTTAAGTAGAGGACATCCAGAACTGCTATTTAGAAATCGCAACAAGAATGCTCTAGGCAAGCCTGACGGGTTCGTTTTACGAGCGAAGCGATACGCTTAATTTTATTACGCACTCTTAGTAACTACTGGATGCCCTTAATCACGCGCCGCTGCTTGTGATTGTACTAAATAGTGAACGCCCCGTGTTTGGATAAAATCTGGACATTCAACTCAGCTGGAGCCTCTCCGGCTGCAATGTCGGCCATGGCCTTATCGCTAGCCATAACTGCTTCAGAAACTAATGCCTTTTCTGCGTTGTCACGCGCCTGACTTACAGGCCGGCCATGATAGCAATGAAGACGCACAACATCTTTAGGAACCTGCTTGTTAGCCGTATGCCGGTCAGGTGTCGAGGGCTCTAGAATCTGGGTACCCGGCTCAATCGCTGTGATTCTATGCAAAATCCCCTGAGGCACATTTTGAATATCGCCCGGATGGAGAATGCGCGTACAAACTTTTCCGTCCACTACCAAGAGAATCCAAGCTGACCCCCTTAGGCAAACCCAGCTTTCACTCTTCTCATCATGGTACTGTAAACTTAAACAGCCCTCACGCCCAGGCCGCGGCTCAAGTATCTTTAGGGTATACTTATGCTGGGGGTCAAAACCCCATATAATCTTTTCTTTCCCCCAAACCCAACTATCTTCGGGAAGTTTTCCGCTCACAGCCATGTGCCAATAACCTCAGAGCAGCCTTACTACTGCGCGATAGGCAAGCGAAGTTGCCCGCCTTCAAGATCCAGAAATTTCATAATTTCTGCCATAATTGTAACCAATTCGTGCGGCCAAGTTTTTGTATCTGAGCGCATTCCACGTATTCCCTCGGGAACCAACTCACAGGCCAGCATTTTCCTTTCGCGCGGATGATGGATCTGAATAGCTCGCTGGGCCACTTCCCAATGGAATAAAGCCACATCACGGCCACAAGCGCGCGCTTCGCTTTGGAAAGTGCGGGTTAGGAAATCCCCGCCGCCACTAATCAAACTCAAATCAGGCGCAAACTTCATATGATAACGCCTAGCCGCAAGGACCATTCGCGCTGTCGCCAATAGCAAACGACGCAAGAACTGCTCGTGGTTCTTATTCGCCGGATCCGGCTCTGTGAAACCGAATCTGTTCATAAAGGACTCGCGACATAGTTCAAAAATCTTAGTCGAGCCTAAAGCAGCTTGCTGAAAATTGGCGGGAGTAAGCGCCAAAGCCCAACGCTTAGTCTGGCTTATATCATCCGGAGATAAAAAGGAGGAAAGGTCTTGCACTGGAATCCCGCTCCATGAGCTAAGTGCGCGCTGATCGTTCATGCATGTAAAACAGCTAACAATATTACGGGTCCAGCTAGAATCAGCATCTCTGTCGCACAAAGAAAAAGCACCATTACAACGGAGCTGAACTACTTCTGGGAAAAATGCCTTGAGGTAATTTGCCAAAAGATACATGAGCCCAGATTCTTGGCTCTGCGACCCAAATGGCACAAACACAGAAATCTTCATAAAGCTAACGCCTCAACTCAGAAAGTCATCACCGACATGGGACGCCGTGTAACCACATCGCGATACATCAGGAACAAAGCAGCGTCTTTGGGCGGTTCTTCTTGCAACCATATCCCGCCAGTTCGCACTAATCCCCAACTTTGCTCCTGCGGAGTGGCATCGCCAGGAGCAAACTGCTCGCCTAAATCCACTTCGATTACTGCGCTAGGTCCAAGTGGATCGATCGCTAACAATTCTATTTCTCCGTCTCCCCCAGTCAGGCGACGACGCACTCGGATCTTCGGGGCATATGCTTCGCCTGATGCGTTCACAATCACCAGGGAGGTCGTACAAAACGCGTCCTTGATGCCAACCGCTGGAAGTGGTCCATAATTCTTGGTTGGACGTGCTGCTACTGTGCCTTCCGGCAGAGCAGCCTGGCGTGGCCTGAATCGACACGAGTGCCCGCGTGAGGAGAGCTCTACCAGACAACTTGACGACAATATATCTGCGCGCGGTTGAGTTGTGGACATACTGAACTCAAGACCAAAGAAGCCACTTGTACCCTCCTGCAATTGTGGAAAAGCATCTTCCACTCTTAAACCATCAGGCTGGCCAAAGCGCGCTCCTTCGAGTCGCACAGTTTTTCGCTGAAAGTCCCGACCAAAGAGAGTTAAAGCACAATCAGCCGAGTAAGGTGCGGCCACGTTAGCCGCGGATGGGAAAAAGTGTACGATACTACGCGTTACAGCATTTGAAATACAAAATGTAAGCCACTGCACGTTCTGAATCATTTCAACCTACCGCGCTAAATACCCCGCCTTCTGACTTTGTGGCGTGTCGTTCAATCAACTGTACTCCAATCCTGCCTTCAGATTTTGTGCTTATACGCACATAACCCTGCAGCTGTTTGCCCGTATCGCCGCCAGCATAATCAGGAAACTCAGTCTCCACATGAATTACACGCGAGCCGAGAGGAGGAATGGTCAACAATGTCTCTGGCGAACGCTTCCCGCAGAAGAGGCGGCATTTAACATTTGCTGTACTGCGTGTCTCATTTACGAAAGCCAGGAAGTACTGGCGTCCCTCGTCAAAGGTAATGGGGAAAAAAGAACTATGATCGGCAGTCAAAGAAGCGGGAGCTCCTATCAGAGCGGCGCCCTCACGTGTGTGGATACGACAAAAATGTGAGTACCCAACCGGCGACTGAACAACAGCATGTCCATGCTTGATCCCAGCCTCAAGCTTGCACCCACCCATTATGGATTCCAACTCGATGATTCCAATCTGATTTGAAGGGAACTCAAGGTCAACTTCATTAGCCGTATTCCCATCCGCATCGTAGATCGCCACCGCTGTGCGAGCAGAGCTATCACCCAACACTGCTGGAGGAACAACAAAAAGGGTGCTATCCACGTAAGGGTATGAGCACACCCACAAGTGAGTTGTGGTTAGGTCTTCCAAGGTCATTCTCCCCACATATAATTCTCGAGGAACTTTATCCAAACTTCGTTCTTAACTCAATTCAAAGATTGGAATACACCAATTAAAGTGTATACGGGCTCCCAGGATGCTGACTAACATTCAAAGTAATTGCGGCAATATTGGCTAGGGAGTATTTTAGGCAAACTTCAATGCCTATGCCTGAGAATACGCCTACTACTCCTAAGAACGAACTCGCAGCCCGCTTTGGGCTAACCAGCAGCGATATGCGCTTGGTAAGAATTATTGGCTGGTCAGTAGCCGGGCTATTGGGCTTCTTCGTTGCTGCGATGGTCGGCGCTAAGTATTTCCCGGAAACAGTGCGCTCAATAGGTCTCGGATTCTTAGTTAACGAGGAATCAGGAGTTTATGCTAACTGCTCCAAATCGCAAAATCGAAACAACCCCTATTGTCGCGGCAAAACCTCACCACGCGAGCGCGAATGGAAAGGGTTAGGCGACCGAGGTGGTGGTTCAAGCGCATTTAGTTTACACTAGAAGAATCCCATAGATACTGACGACAAGGCCCGCTTCGTATTGATGAGATTGGGCCAGTGTAGCAGTTGGGATATTCGACTTTCCCCTAGTTCTTAGCACCCTTAGGTGGGGCAAACTTTGGCTCAACTCCGCCATTATGCCACTGCGTGGAACTGCCACCGCTCTCCTCCAAATCATACAAACGTCCTGTTTCTGAAGGCCCAAGGTTCATTGGATAGGTTGAAATTCCTACGTGACGAACAGGGATACGCTCAAGAGTTGCTGGGAAAGCCCCCCCGCGTAGCAAGCGTGATAATTCACCGCTCTTCGACATTTCAACCGAACCTGCCGACAATACGACTGATGTAGTTGGATCTAAGAGTCGTGCGTTTACGTATACGCGTACCGGGGAAACCACATAAGTACCTACGACTACTCCGCCCAATTGGCGAGCTGGTCGCACTGAACTAACATCGCGCGACATCGCAAATTCACCGCGCCCCGACATGAATTGCAATGTGTCGGCATGTCTAAGCTCAATCACATCAAACCCGCGCATTGCCAATTCGCTCATAACCTGCTCGGCATACATGCGACCAAAGGTAGAAGTTGAATAGAGGTCATCGACATTAACAAAGGTAGTCACACCAATCGGACCTGGATTTGTACCTCGATAATAGTGATCGATTTGGTCTACAATGTAAGAAGTCTTAAAGCGACCGGCAGACTCATTGTCATAGTCGCCCATTGGGAATGGTGAATAGGCTGGAACATCGCTATAGCGTTTACTACAAGCAGACCCAAATGCCATAACCAGCACAATGGCGCATAGATGGCATGTAAATTGAAGAAGTTTAGTCCAGCGAGTAGATGTTTTGTTCAAGTTCATGACAGTCGATCCTATGAATAACGGATACTTATGCTATTAAGCCTGCGCCGTTTTACCGTCGTTGGTGTCAAACTTCTGACACTTTCCACCATCCTTGGTCTGGTCAGCTGCTCGCTGACACAACAGTACGTTCTTGATCGATGCAATTCCCGTGCATACTTGCGCAACGTTGTTGCGGACTACCTAAGTAGCCGTTATGACTCAAGTGCTCCAGTACGACTGGGGATTATTCCATTTTCAACCCCGGCAAACCTTGCCTCGCGTGGGACAGAAATGCCAGGTCTGGGCAACGAGCTAGCCTGGCAGGTACGCAGTGAAATAGTAGATCTCGACACGATCCCCATAGTCGAGGTTCTTAATCGCCAAGACTGGCCCTCCAAGAAGGATGAGTTTGCCACGGGTAATTTTGGTGCCATCGCTGCCGGTCGCGATGCCGGATATGATTTGATACTGGTTGGAAAAGTTCAGCCAATAGTTTCCTTAGATAAACTGAGCGCGGAAACAAAACTTATCGAGGCTGAGTCTGGCATCACCCTCTGGTCTGGCGTAACCACTGCAAGTTCATATAGGCGCGGTGTTAATTCTGAGCTGAGCTCCATTTACCTGGCCAAGGAAGACCCTACTATCATGGATACTGCCGGCCTGGTCCGAGACCTGGCGAGCTGTATCGCTAGAGATATTATGTCGGAAAAACCAGCGTCTTAGGCGCTGTGACCCGGAGTCTGGCGATTTGGTTGCCCCTATGAAAGCAAATATATAGCCCACAGCCGCCTACACTTGGCGCCAGGGCCTTAACTTGATATAGACGTGTCTGGGTTGCGCTTTATTGTACCCATGTAATTATCAAGTTTTTGTCTGTCCAGGCGAGCATTTGTGTCACTAAGCAGTAATCCGGTAATCAGAATCACGCTGCGACTCGCGCCTTGGCTAATTACTCTTGTAGCACTCTACGGAGCATTTCGAGGCGTCGACTGGAACACTCTCCTACAACACATGGGAAGCGCCCAACCCACTTGGTTGTGCTTAGCTGTCGCCTTAACCTGTCTTTCCTACCTCATGCGCTCGCGCCGTTGGCAGTCCTTGTTTCCCAAGCCAACTCTGGATTTTATTCAAGCCGCTCGCGTGTTGGTGTTAGGCTTTTTTATGAACAACGTTCTGCCCGCACGTGCGGGTGAGCTTGTTAGAGCCCATATGGGCTCCCGTACCTCTGGCGAATCACGCACTTTGGTCCTCGCAACCATCGCTAGCGAGCGACTAGTCGATGGTCTTACTTTAAGCGTATTTTTCGTAGTCTTTTCCTTCCATCTTGGCGACGCTCGACTCTCGGAGAACCTCTCCTACGTAGCGCTACTTTTTGCGGGAGCAACGGCAGCTGTCATAGCCACGCTCCTCATGCGTCGACAGCTGCTAAATACGGTCGGGAAGCTAAATGCGCGAATAAATCACAACGCCTCGCACTATGTTTTTGGCAAACTGCAAGTGTTCCTGGAGGGACTATCACCTCTATGTTCACTGCGCCAGTTTCTGCCAGTCGCATTATGGTCGCTTGTAATTTGGTCGATTGAACTTTTTGTATACGTAACAGTCACCTGGGCATTCGGTGCTCATTTGTCACTATCCGAGTGCGTACTCTTTATGGTGGCGGTCAATTTTAGCTCACTGATTCCAAGCGCCCCTGGTGCAATTGGCGTAATTGAAGCTATAGCTACTTCAGTACTGGTATCGGTGGGCATACCTAAGGAACTCGCTTTGACTATGGTGATTGCGCAACATATCATCCAATACCTAGTCGTAGGGATTCCAGGCGCAATTATTATGCTCACTTGGAAGGCCAGCATTAGAGCAATTCAAGATGACACAACAGAAGCACTCACATCACGATGTTGAGCGTTGGCTAGATCAGCAAACTCCCTCAGATCGCGCCGTAGATCTGTCCGTAGTTGTGCCAGCATTTAATGAAGAGTGGCGCTTACCACCGACTCTAATTGATATGGTCGACTATCTGGATACGCGCGGCATCTCCTACGAGATTATCGTCGTTGATGATGGCAGCAACGATATGACCATTGATGTTGTTAAGAAATTCGAGCGCATCCGGCCTCAGATCTCATTAATTCGAGTTCCACGTAATTATGGTAAGGGTCACGCCGTACGTCTTGGTATGTTAACTGCTCATGGTAAAGCAGTATTGTTTGCTGATGCAGATGGTTCCACTCCCTTCCGTGAAGTGGAGCGCTTGGAAGCCGAGCTCTCCAAAGGAGCGGAGGTCGTCATCGGCTCCCGCGCGTTAGCCTCTACAGATACTAAAGTAATCACACGCTGGTATAGGAAGTTTTTAGGAAGAGCCTTCAATTTCTGTGTGAACATGTTAGTTCTTCCATCTGTTGCCGACACGCAATGCGGTTTCAAGTTGTTCACTGGCCCAGCAGCGCGTTTCTTGTTCGAGCGGCAACAAAGTGACGGCTTTAGCTTTGATGTCGAAGTTCTGTACATTGCGCGAAAGGCCAGGATGAAAATCGTGGAAGTTCCAATCAACTGGAAGAACGTGCCTGGCTCAAAGGTGAATTTGATCCTTGATGCGTTGCGCATGTTTCGCGACATTATGGTGTTCAAAGTTCGTCACCATAAGATTAGTGAGTCAGACTACACTGCCACACGCGCCGCCGGCAGTCCCGCTCAAGTCGGTACTGTTTAACGCAGTCGATTAGCACTGATCCAAGTGCTACAAGCTTAGCCACCTTACCGGAGCAAATATAGCAAGAAGCTTCGGCTTTCAACCGATGTTTCTGGCACCCAACGCATCCGAACCAGGCGTTTTTACAGTTTTATTACAAAGTTGTTACCAGTTCGTGGCAACCCTAACCCCGCTATGTGGCACAAAAGAGGGCGTCGTGAGGAGCGGTTGGGCTAGGCCAACAGCAGACACCTCAGTCGCTGGCTAGAAGTATGTATCAGCCAGGCAAAGCACAACACTTCAGGAATACGTGCCATGAAAGAGAAAAAAATTACTGATGCGACCCTCATTGCCAAATTCCGCAAAGGCTCAATGGAAGCCTTTGAAGAGTTGCTCGAGCGCTATGAGTCAAAGATCTACAACCTTGCCATGCGCTTCACCCGAAACCAGGAAGATGCCGAAGAAGTACTGCAGGATGTTTTCACCACCCTGTATCAGAAGCTCGATGGCTTCAAAGGCAACTCAGCCTTCTCCAGCTGGCTATATCGCATCATCGTGAACGCTGCATTCATGAAGTTACGTAAGCGCAAACAAAACAATACAGTTGCTATTGAAGATTTGGCGCCTGCTGTTAAGCAACAGTGTTTAGATCGCGAAGTATCTTTCGGAAATCGTTCAGACTTACTCTCGATCAATAAAGAAATGCGAGACATTATTGAAGCCGCATTGAACAAGCTTCCTGATCAATACAGAGCAGTGTTTGTGCTGCGCGATGTTGATGGTCTCTCCAATCAAGAAGTAAGTGAGATTTTAGATCTCTCGATTCCGGCGGTAAAGTCTAGGTTACATCGTTCTCGCCTGATGCTTCGCAAACGTCTTCAAACATATTGGGACGACTTCACAGGCAAGCGACAAATTATTCGTGCCA
The DNA here is from genome assembly GCA_019694465.1 of Oligoflexia bacterium. Lineage (GTDB taxonomy): Bacteria > Bdellovibrionota_C > UBA2361 > UBA2361 > JAFLCA01 > JAIBBV01. The sequence goes on along the minus strand of JAIBBV010000006.1, from coordinate 66,896 downwards.
AACTTCTTGCGCAACGCGCCGCTGAGGTGATCTAAACTGGCGAGAGAGAAAATACCCTCTTGCGCGAACGAGCAAGCTTCTTTAGGGTTACATGTAGGTATTTAACAGGATGTGAATAGGTTTTGGCGGGCTTTCCCTTGAATCTTCGGATCGGGAAGGCCCGTTTAGTTTATTGTGCAGTTTTATTTGTATCTGTTTTTTCTGTGTCGTCGAGCTCCAAAATCGCAGTTTTACCGTGATACGATTGAGTCTTAGAAGCATCGGCGGATCTTAGACGTTCGATCATTTCAGCCATTCGTTTTGCATCTTGCTTGATAGCAGCCAGGGAGCGCTGAGCGCGAGGATCCCCGGCTGGCAAAGTTTCGATCACGTGACAATTTAATAGAATCGCTGACAATGGTTGCCCTAACTGATGCGCAGCTGTACCGGCTAATTGATTAACTAGCAGTTGCCGCTCTTGTGAAACTATCGTTGCTTGCATCGCCTTTAGTTGATCGTTCTGTGAACGTAGCCGCTCATTCAGTTCACGAACTCTGAGCAACGCGCGTATGCGCGCCTGCAACTCTTGGTAATGAAATGGTTTAGTTAGATAGTCATCTGCACCACCATCCAATGAACTCACTTTGTCTTTGACATTGTCGCGGGCAGTCAACATCAAAACTGGAATGTATGGTCCGAACTCACTTTGCTTAATACTTTGGCAAACTTCGTTACCATTTACTTCCGGCATCATGATATCTAGCACAGCCAAATCTATCCCCAGTTCACGTGACAGAGATAAAGCCTGCCTACCATCAGCGGCTTCGACACTGTTATGCCCAAGCATCTGAATCGCGCTTGTGACAATGGCGCGTGTGTCTGCGTCATCATCAGCGACAAGAATAGTGCGTTTTTCATTTGCGGCTGTACTCATAGCTATCCTGTGGGCAAGACACAATCCTAGCGTCAGCAGGCTACAAGGCCCTTACTTTTGCTGTCGTCATAAAAAAGGGATAGGAATAGCAGCAATTACAGTGGCTTAGTCGGTCTGCTATACAAGCACAAAACATAAAGAAGTTCAGTAATTTAGGCGATATTAAGGGGTAGACTAGTTACGGCGAGTGGCGATCGGGTGGCGCATTTGTAGAGTGTAGACTCAATGGTGAGCCACGCCAAAAGACCGTTGTAAGGGGAGCATGAACTACCAGGACTTTTTAGCCAATGGCGGCGCACCTGTCATGTCGAGTCTCGACAAGGACAGAGCGCAGATCCTGGTTGTTGAATCGGACGCCACCACTCGCAACACCTTCAAGCAAACTCTGGCTTCACTTGGATATCCCTCGGTTTGGGACGCTCCCAACCACGCTATGGCTTTGCAAAAGCTTGCCGAGCGACCGATTACACATGTCATTTTTGAAGCTAAAAAATCCACCATGCCAGCGTCTGAATTCCTCACGGCAGTACTCGCATGCGATGAGAAGATTATAGCGCTGCCTTCATCATCTGAGCCCAGCGTCGATGACGTGTTCAACTTGTTGGTTATTGGCGCGCGCGGATTTATAGTAAAACCATTTGCCGGAGATACTCTCGATAGTAGTATTGCCATGGCTACTAAGGGCGAACCACTGTCGGAAGCCATCTTGTATGCAAAGAATCGCAATGAGGCTCTTGTTTCACTAGCGATGAGCAATCTGGATCGCCTGGCACAAACTATGAAACAGGCCCGGCAGTTCGAGACAGCTCAGCGAGAGCTGGGCAAAAAAGTTATGGGCTTCAAACGCGCCGTAGAGCTGGCAAAGACTTTCGCACAAGGGGGCGAAGAAAAGTTAGCTCAAGCGATTCTAGATTTCTGCCTGGAACGCCAAAATGGGCCAGCCACAAGACTCGGGCGTTTGCGGAAACGCCTAGGGGATCGTAAGGGAGTTAAAGTGCCAAGGCCAACGGAAGCCGCAAACTCCTCAAATAAAGAAACATCAGCTACGGAAGATCAGGCTCAAGATCAAGCTGATGGAAGCGCTGATGCATCAGCGCTTCCTAACTCTTAGACTCTGTAAAAGGACTCCTCGCAACTCTGGATCAGTCTCAATCAGATCAAGCATAAACTTTTCTTGCTCTGCGCGCTCCTGCCCTTGTACACCTAAGCGATCGAGTACACCACTACAAACGGCAGCTATCGCTGCTTCAGTACTGGCGAAGTCGCGCCCTACGAGCTCAGCCACTTGAGCAGACCAGATACTAGCGCCCATTCGCTGTGGCTGAGGTTGTGACTTTCGCCGTACCTCTCGTTTGACACCTGGTGACTTTACAGTCTTAAGTTTATGTTTTGTTCTAGCACCCATGGCTGTACTCCCGTTAATTATGATCAATTTTAGGTTTTAGCGCTAGGTCCTGCTCTGTCTCCATGAGCGCTAGCGCACGATTGTCCCGAATTGCTGGATTACCGCTCAAGACAAGGGCAGCTTGGAACTGCTCAAGTGCCAAGTGTTGATGCGGCCCGTGAGCCAAATTAACTGCGAAGTTATTTCTTACCCCAGCATTCGCCGGGTCCAACTCCACACTCTTTCGATACAACTGCTCCGCTTTTTTGCTGTTACCCTGCTCTTCGAGCAGAAAAGCAAGGTTAGCAAGTGCCTGTATATATGTTGGATCAAGTTCCAATGCACCTCGAAAAAACTTTTCAGCATTTTTGAAGTCTTGACGCCGTAGTGCCACACAACCCAAGCCATCCAAGGCCTGAGGGAGGTAAGCCAAGTCATAGGCAACCCTAAAAGAAGCCTCCGCACTAGAAAGCTCTCCTTGGCGTAGCTGCAGGGTTCCTTCATCAACCAACGAGATGGCCCTTCGTCGTTCCTCCAAACTAGGGAGAATTATGGTTGGTGAGCATGCCGTTACGCTTATGATCAGTGACACTAGCGCTGCCCTAAGCAGCAAGGGCTTGAACAATCGTTTCATGCTCCTCCTCTGCTATGCACGACCCAAGTCTGCCTTGTGAGACTATGCTGAGGTCAATAGGTATCTCCTCATATGCTAAGAGCGTCGCCGATATTTGTCGTAGCTTAAGGCAATCCCGCAGGTAGGCCCGTCCTCCTTTCGACACTACTACAACCACTGGACCGCAATTTACAGCAGCAGCACTTATTTCGTTTGCCAGCTTAGCAATTAAGAGTGGATCAATTGCTTTGCCTTCTTTCTCTGCTGCTACTAGCCAAACATCAAATAATGGTGCCACTTCATAGCAAGCTATGCGTCCTTGTGAGTCTACAAGGTCCGCGCATAGGGAGCGGCTCAACGATACTCTCACTTCCTCTAAAAGCGCGCGTTCATTGCGTGCTTTTGGTCCATGTTCAGCAAGGGCCTGAAGAATCAGGTCAAAGTTTCTAATTCGCACTCCCTCGCGCAGCAGCTCCTTGAGAATCATGCTAATCTGCGTGATGCTCACTATGCCGGGCACAACTGACGAAACCAACTCGGGCGCCTCGCGCTCCAGGATATCCAAAAGAGCGCGTGTCATCCTGTCATCAACGAGCTCTAACTGATGCTTGATCAGGGCGGCCTGAACTAAATTGCCAACAGCCGATACTACCTCTGCCACTGTTCCTTGCGCCGACTCGCGTGCCACCTCTATGCCACGCAGGCACAGGCAAAATGCGCTGCCTAGCTTGTCAACTCTAATCACATCGGGGGTCGGCACTAGCACCCCGGTAGAAGCGTACAATCTCTCGCGTGCCCCATCGATAGCGCGCACAAGATCCTTCCCATGCCCCTGCAAAGTCTTCGAAATTTCAGTGCCGAACTCCAATCCTATGAGTGGCACTGCCTTAGGATTAAACCGATCAGCGCAGAGAGGCACTTCCTCCTGCGCCGCCTGGTGCACACAAGCCATAATCAACATGAGCAAGCCGAACATCAGAAATGGAAGTGTCGGCATGCCGGGCAAAAATGCACATACAGCAGCCAATCCAGCTGTGAGGAACTTAACAACACGCAACTGCCCAAGCTGCATGGGAAGCTCATTCGCTAGTGAAGTGCCATCGCCGCGAGAAACGCGGGTTACTATCACTCCAGCCGCCAAGGCATTAAGCAGAGCTGGAAGCTGCGCGACAAGCGCATCACCAACACTCAGGACCGAATAATGTGTCACAGCTTGCTTAAGATTCATGCCCTGCATGGCAACGCCCACACCAAACCCACCACAAAGGTTCAGCACCACTATCACCAACCCAGCCAGAGCATCTCCCTTAATAAACTTCATTGCCCCATCTAGGGCGCCATAAAAACGTGACTCAATTTGCAGCTCTTGGCGTTTGGCCTGTGCACCAGCCCCATCTAGTAGCCCAGCGCGCACATCTGCATCGATCGACATCTGCTTTCCGGGCAAAGCATCCAGAGTAAATCTAGCTGTAACCTCCGCGACTCGTTCAGCGCCCTTTGCGATTACAACAAACTGCACAATCGATACGATCATGAATACAACCAGACCGACTAAGATATTTCCCTGAATAACTATTGCTCCAAACGCCTCAATCACCTGCCCAGCTTCGCCATGTGAAAGAATCTGCCGAGATGTAGAAATATTAAGTGCCAGCCTATACAAGGTGGCGAGCAGTAATATTGTCGGCAAAGAGGACAGTTTCATTGGCTCGGCGATATAAACAGTTGATGCCAACAGAACGAATGCCAGGACTAGGTTGGCAACTATCAGAAAATCAAGCGCTAGAGGCGGCAACGGGAGTAGCATACTCGCCACAATTGCGACCAGCACTCCAGGTACCATCAACTGTTTCATATGCCGCCTCTGGCTGAATTCAGTTGCCGAATTATCCCACCCGTACGTTACGAATAGCTGCCATCTGAGTTTCGTGCTTCGATTTCTCTACGTTTGATTCCATTGAGACTAGCTGCATCTGCTGTTGCGATTCGATTTGCTTATTGAGCAACTCGACGTAACCGGAATCAATACCGGAGAAGAGTCCGGATGCACTTTTGGCTGCTCCAGTTATCCCCTGTAGTATGCTGCTAAAAACTGAAGATAGCCGGCTAGTCGGCTCGGGAAGAAATCGTGAGTATCCTAAGCTAGAAATTGTTGCCGCTGCATCATTGCCATTTACTGATTCCATATTGTCTCTCCTTTAGTACAAGTCATTTCAAAAATGGGCTCCTGCCCATTTTTAATTCGCTTCGAGCTCGGCATGGGTCCCAAAGTGCCCATGCCTCGCCTCGCTACAAACGCCTTCGGCGTTTGCCGCGCCATCCTTGGCGCGACTAGAAGCTATCTTTGAGTCAACTTCTAGCGTCTTTCTCGTTTGAGGATGTCTGATCATCTAATCGGAATATCTCAGCGAGTGTTGCCATTTCCGGCAGTTCAGCCTTACGCAGTGTCAAATCCAACATTTCTAATATCCTAATTTCATTGGCATTAGGACCAAACTCCAGCTGTACAGCTGCCCACGCCACCCCGTTTACACATAGGGTGCCTTCAATCGGAGCACCTATCTCAAGTGCAAGTCGGCAACCGGGGCGAAGAGCCGAAAACTCCTCTAGCCCTATCTCCACGCTTCCAATCATTATCTCTAGCTTCAGGCGATCACTGCTCATGCTGTTTTCTCCACTTACATAAAATTGATTAGTGCCATCACATTTAAGCGACCATTCCACTTCGCTGGTCCTCAAAAACCAACTCAACCTGCTAAGTTCATAGCGGCGCTGAAGCGATGTAGTGGCACCTAACTTGATTCCGATTTCTGCCCTGAGACGCTGTGGGTAAGCTACGCGCCCATGTTTCTCGCTATCAAGACATTTAGCCGCAGAGTGTCTGCACAATGTCCATTGTGAGAGAAGGGTCGAATTCTGGCTGGCAAGTATGTCCACCTGCCATGTCCTGCAGCCAGAATCTAGCTCAATATTTGGGAGAATTACTTCATTCCGGCCAGTATTTGAGAGGAACGCCATTACACGGGCTAAACATGAAAATTGAAATACTTCGCGGTCTATCTCAGTTTGGGCTGGGATACCTAGCATGAAGGCGGCCCCACCCTGCTGCCGTAGGCAGACCCATACGTTGCTTTGCATCGTGCGACATACACAATCTGATATATATGCTTTGGCGGAGCATCCAAGCAGATAGCCAGCTAGCTCGCTAATAAATTCCTCTAATAGTCCGGCATCATTGACGCAGCTGTCTTGAATTAATTTAGCCCTCAATCCCATTTGCTCACCTGTAGTCGAATCGGCTAAGCGCCCAATCCATGGCCCATGCTTCTGGCATATCTTCGATATCACGAGCTAAAGCGCTGACCCGTTCCTTATCTATCCCTGCCAAGCAATTGACTCGCAGTCGCAAGCCATGCAGGAACAAAGCGGCCAAAAACTTTTCTTCCCATTGCGCGCGTGTTTCATTTGGCTCTGGCTCACTCACTGGGCCACCTCCGAACTCACTCCTCGTGATGTTTGTAAAGCATGCAGCAAAGCAAAACCTAGCAGCAGGAGTCCGACCCCAATTAGCAACACTACTTCCCTGCGCAACAGGACCGCTGCCCACCATGACGTAGATTCATTCCCAACTTCATGCGACTTTGGCTGCAATAAGCCATCCCTAGCGATGTCTCCATCCGCGAGCAGGACACTCACATCCTTAGGAGCTATTCCAGTCGCTCCAGACACAAGTGCCTGCAAATCACCAACCATGACCTTATTCCCCGGTGCAACAGTTGCCACCACGCTGCCTGAGCCATGCTGAAGGCTCGCTACTGTGCCAAAAATTGGATCTAAGGGCGGTATGTTTAGGTGTACGTGCGCTTCCAGAATACCATCGATGCTACGGATACTGGCTTCCAACTCACGCGCTAATAAGCGGTTTGTGCGAGCGCGCCGTTCTTCGGGACTAGCCAATACCGACTCTTCGTTGTCTTGAGGCAGCTCCTCACGCCTAAAAAAGCGCGCATCATCTAGAAACTTAATCGCGCGCAGTGCCTCGTCCTCAGTAGTCGCAATACTCCAATTTCCATCGGGCTGCTTCTCTTTAGTGGCCTCTATACTCACATCATGCAGGCGCGTTAGTAGGCGATTGGCGTCCCGCTCTGAAAGATTGTGAACTATTGTCTCGCGACAACTACATAGGAAAAGTAGGCCAAGTAGGACGGACAGGCGAGTTACGACACATGCAAATTTTGCGCGAGCTTTCATGCTTAAGCCCTTTGTTAAAGGCACACATGAGCTTATCGGTAGCCAATGGCAAGTGTTGAAAAAAATGTCTTTAGATTGTTCAGACTTCTCCTAGCCGTCTCCAATTGCCTTTCAAGGAAGACTCGAAACAGGCGCTGAAACACCAGCAAGTTATGCGTTCTTTACTATCTTCCAGTGGCTTAAGCGCATTGAATAGGTTTTACAATTTTTGAACCATTAGCCGCGCTTGCAATTTTCATCATCATTTATTGCCTAAAAGATTGACCAACCACTGTGTTGTGTTGATAATGGGCCTGCTAATAACTACTGGGGCCTCGGGGTGCGCGCCCCTCAATCACTCGGAAGAAATTGATGTTGGTTGATAAAAATTCAATAGATCCCCCGATCCTCCGGGTTAAGGGCCTTACGACCTTCTCTCAATGATTGTTTCAATCCAGAGAAGATGAACATGAAATCGACTGCATATCAGGCAAGCTATTTTTACAGCCAGGTCGCCCTTGTGACTATTTGTTGCCTGCTTACGCCTGTAGCCCCTGATCACTCTGGTCGGACCGTTGATGTTGGTGGATCCCAGTATCTCTGTGAATCAACCAAGCATGTTGCTGAAAGGTAACCACACGAACATGAATTCTAAATTTTGCTTCATGCATATCCCGAAAACAGCCGGCAAGTGGTTTCTTAGTGCAATCCATAAGCACCTTACACCCGGGCAATTTGCTCAGTTTTACGGAGCCGAGAACTGCAGTCTCAGAGCCTGGAACGCGCTTAGTCCAACTTCGCGCCAGTCAATACGTTTTATTTCTGGCCATCTGGGCTTACGAGACTGCTGTCAGTTTGATGGTTTTAAGCTTATTTCATTTGTGCGGGATCCCCTGCGTCGTCTTGTATCTGACTATTTCCATTCAACGCTAAGGTTTGATGGGCGAAATTTTTGGCGTCATTCAAACTCTCCATTGAACTTTCGAGACTTTTGTTTATCCCCCGAATTTCCAGAGAACTCAAACGCACTAACTCGCGCTTTTCTTGAGGAACAGCCAAAGCAGATTGGTTCAAGGGAAATTAAGCTTGCTCGAAAGACAATCTTGAATCACTTTGCGTTCGTAGGGATTACGGAGCACTTAGCCGAGAGTATGCGCCGACTGTCACCGCTTTTAGGTGTACATTTTAACCCGCCCAGTGCTGACAAGGTGGTAAATTCGGGAGCAAATCGAGACTTTGAAATTAGCGAACAAGATTTAAATGACGTACGGGCTGCAAATGCGCCTGACTACGAGTTGATTGAATTCATATTGGAGCATTTCTTATCAAAGCAACAGGATTCTGATGGCAGCTTAGATGCCCCAGTCCCCCCCAGCACTCATCAAGGCCTGCCACAAATACAGCCGCTCCATTCCGGCTCGCAGCCTTCCGTCATATTTGCGATTGATTCTGTGCTTTACTCTCCAGGTAATATTAGTATTGGAGGTTGGTGCTTTGAATCAGCAAGTGGATTGGCACCGGCTTTTGTATATCTCCGTAGCAATGATCGGGTACTCGCTCATAATATCTGCACCATGGAACGCGTAGATGTAAGGAAGGCATACCCGAACTTCCTGCCTAATGCGAGTGAATCGTTTTTTGGATACACGCTTGAGATACCACTCCAATTATTCTTAGAGCACCAACACAACACCTTTATCGGCTTTGTTGCTGCTGACTACTCCTGTCGCTGGGAGCGTCAAGTACAACTAGCAAGTTAATTTCTGGGAAACTCTAGCGCTTTAAGGAACTTTTAAATGAACCCTGTTTTATATAGAACCTCTGAGCTATAGAACTGGCATGGAAAGTCATCTCGATAGGCTGGAGGCCGAAAGCATATATATTTTTCGTGAGATTGTCGCTCAGTTCGCTCGACCTATAATGCTGTATTCCGTCGGCAAGGATTCTTCTGTGCTACTGCGCTTGGCCCAGAAAGCTTTCGCTCCGGGAAAAATTCCATTTCCCTTGTTACACATCGACACAGGCTTCAAGTTCCCCGAGATGTATGAGTTCCGTGACGAAACTTGTAGGACCGCGGGAGCAGAGTTGATAGTTTATCGAAATGAACGCGCCATCGCGGATGGAGCCAACCCTTTCGAGTTAGGCACTGAACATTGCTGTCGCCTACTTAAAACCCAAGCGCTACTTGAGGCACTTCGCCTGCATAAGGTTGACGCTGCGATCGGAGGTGCAAGGCGCGAAGAAGAACGCTCTAGAGCTAAAGAGCGTGTATTTTCATTTCGTGACCAGTTCGGACAGTGGGAACCAAGAAATCAACGACCTGAGCTTTGGAGCCTGCTCAATGGAAAGGTGCGGCTGGGCGAGTCTATTCGCGCCTTTCCTCTCTCAAATTGGACCGAAATTGATATTTGGGAATATATTCTCCGTGAGCGAATTCCCGTCGCTTCATTATATTTCTCAAGGATCAGGCAGGTGTTACAGCGCGGAAACATGCTAATCCCAATTACATCTTTTGCACCGCTCAAATCGAATGAGTCCCCCGTAGCTCTTCGTTGTCGCTTCCGTACCTTGGGATGCATGCCATGCACCGGAGCGGTAGTATCAGAGGCCGACACAGTGCCAAAAATTATTGCCGAATTACAGGACACGCGTGTGTCAGAGAGAAAAACTCGCGTGATTGATTATGACCAAGATGCGTCGATGGAGCTAAAAAAGCGGGAGGGGTATTTTTAATGCTACTCTCGGATTCAGCCAGCCCCCTACGACAAGAGTTATTATGCTTTTCAACAGCTGGATCTGTTGATGATGGAAAATCTACCCTGCTAGGAAGGTTACTTTACGACACGGGAGCCCTATTCGACGACCAGCTTAGCTCTCTGCAAGCACGTTCTAAACGAAATACCTCGTCGCTTTTGGACTTCGCATTAGTTACCGATGGGCTTAAAGCTGAACAAGAGCAGGGCATTACTATTGACGTTGCCTATCGTTACTTCTCTACCCTCAAGCGGCGTTTCATTTTAGTGGATAGTCCTGGCCATGAGCAGTACACCCGTAACATGGCGACGGCAGCGTCAAACGCTGAGCTCACTATCATACTTATCGACGCGAGCAAGGGCGTCCTCCCGCAAACGAAGCGCCATGCGTTCATCTCAGCTCTAATGCGTGTTCCTCGAGTAATTGTGGCCGTCAATAAAATGGATCTCGTGGATTATCGGCAGGAAGTATTCGATCAGATTAATAAGGATTTTCTTGCGTTTGCGAATCATTTGAACCTTGGCATGCTATCCTTCATCCCCATATCTGCCTTGCACGGAGACAATGTCGCTGTTAACAGCAGAAAAATGCCCTGGTATCAGGGGTCAACAGTACTCGAAATTTTAGAGACTGCGCCAGTCGAGAGCGATCTAAATCAGCTGGACTTACGTGTGCCCATCCAGTGCACAATAAACCCAAGCGCAACATTCAGGGGCTATGGTGGCAAGGTTTGTTCAGGTGTATTGCGGGTTGGTTGCGAGGTAACTGTTCTCCCCAGTCAGACCAAGGCGCGCATTCATCAATTAGTGCAACTTGGAATCGACGGCACAATGCAGCAATATGAGCAAGCCTGCGCTGGCAAATCCGTGACTGTTGTACTCGACCGCCATCTAGATGTCGGAAGGGGATCAATTCTCGTGGATTCCAATAATATTCCAGAGACCCGCAGCGAGCTTGACGCCATGATCATTTGGATGAGCGCGGATCATGTCGATGCTGGCCTGACTCTATTGCTTAAACATGCCTCCTTCGACAGCAAAGTAATACTTCAGAATTGCAAATATAAGATTGATTGCTCTTCTCTCAAGTGTCTCCCCGGAGGCGGGATGCAATTGAATGAAATCGCTCGATGGACTATCAAATCTACCAAACCTATGTGGATAGATCCGTATGAGAGAAACCGCGCCATGGGCAGCTTCATCCTAATAGATCCCATCAGCTATAATACAGTTGGGGCAGGAATGATCATCGATTCTCTCGGAAATGATTATTGGGCCAATCAATTGCTACGTCGCCAGTCGGCCGAGCAAGCTAGAAACCTACATATCGATACAAAACTGGTGGAGCAAGCAGAGCGTGAGGAACTCTCCGGCGTTCGAGCTAAGACGTACTGGCTTACAGGCTTATCGGGTTCAGGGAAATCGAGCATAGCCAGAGCCCTGGAACGTGCGTTATTTGATAAAAAAATTCCAATATTCCACTTGGATGGTGATTATCTTCGAAGCGGGCTTAACAGGGATTTGGGGTTCTCGATTGAGGACCGCGGGGAGAATGTGCGTCGAACGGCTGAAGTGGCCAAACTTTTTAACGAAGCTGGCATGAGCGTGATTTGTAGCTTGGTATCACCATTTAGGAGAGACCGTGCTGCTGCTCGCAGCATAATTGGCAGCGAACGTTTCGTCGAGATTTACTTGGATGTACCACTGCAAGTATGTGAGGCGCGCGACCCGCATGGCCTCTACAAAAAGGCGCGGAAAGGGGAAATCCCTGAATTCACAGGCATCGGTTCCCCGTATGAACCACCGCTTAATCCAGCGCTTAAACTCGACACAGCAAATTCAACGATTACCGAATGTGTCGCCAGAATTATTGCGATTAGTTGATGGTGGAACTTGCGCTTGGCGCATTGGGTCGAGTGCTATTCAGCGCCTCCAGCTGGACTCGATCTGTTTGGCGCGACTAATTGATTCGCTGCCAGGCTGTATTCCGCGATATGTAATCGCTACAAAATCTCGCCCAATCATCTTGAAAATTTGAGCTCGGGCAACGCGCGGTGATGCAAATCCGTACGTATAAATCAATCGAATCATCTATCGCTAACGTACATTCACAAGGCGGACAAATCGCAATATCTTGATGTCTAAGCAGTACGCTACTATATCTGCCGGCACTGGCTGCCATGGTAGCAGTCCCGGGGAGTCCAATTAGGACTGGTATATTTGAGTCTTCCACATGCATGGGCAGAGTCAAAACAGATGTTTTTGCCTGTGCGTAGGTTGGCTGTACTTGCGCTAGAGATGCAAGGAGAACTAGCAGCAAGTAACTAAGTATCTTGTGAGCCATACAACATGCCTTAATAGCGACACATAAACTTCCCTCCTTAGTTATGATGGGTGTTTAGCACATTGTAACATATCTAGTAATCGACAATTCTCCTGCCTGCCCCTAGGCTCAGCTTAGGATCTGCGGTCTGCAAATTATTTACGAGTAGCGGCTACGATGTTGCCTTAAGCGCGAGACTTTTTCTTAGTACGCCCGTTTGAATTGGATACTTTAGGGCAGGGCTTCTCTTGTAGTTCCTGAATCTTACTATAAGCCTCTAAAAGGGCCTTAAGTGCGCTGGAATGCACCCGCGAAACCCAAGACTTTGAGTAGCCCCCCATCTTCTGGCCAATTTCTATGAAAGGGCGCCCCTTGAAGTAGAACTCCTCAACGACAGTGCGCTCACGCTTCGGCAACTCGCGCACCAAAATTCGCATTTTCTCAATATCCTCACGGCGCAGGAAATTGGCCTCCGGGCTAGCTTCAACACCTGGTTCAGCATTTAAGAGGCCGTGGAAACTCACCACATTCAGACGATTCGCTACCACACTCTGGCCTAGGTAACCCATCACAGCATTGAGGGTAACTTGACTGTTTACATTGAAACCACTGGCAGAAAGTGTGGCTAAAGCTTCGTCATCTTCACGCATTTCCTGGGCCGCCTTGAGCGCTCGTGCATAGCGGTAGGCTTTGCCGGTTAATTCAGAGCACTCGCGGATGCTATCTATAATTGCGCCGCGAATGCGCAAGAAAGCAAAGTTCTTAAATGGATACCCGGATGAAAAGTCAAAGCGCTCAGCTGCCTCTACTAGACCCAAATAGCCTGCTGCAATAAATTCGTCTGAGCAACTTCGTGGCAGCCCCATGCTCGAGATCAAATGCCCAACCACCGCACTAACATAGTTACGGTACTCTTCGATTAGCGCGTCTCGGCGACTCTTGTGTGCTTCTGTGCTCACGGTTTCTGCGTACATGCGACCCCTTCCTAATTAGTAATCGAGAAGGGGAGGCAGGTGTTGAAAAAAACTACATTAAACTCTCGTTAAACTTTTGGCCCAAATGCCAGATCGCCAGCGTCCCCCAGGCCCGGCACTATATAGGCCTTAGCGTCCAGTTTGGGATCCATAGCCCCAACCCACAGATTCGCCTCAGGAAATTCCTTAAGTACGCGGGCTACTCCTTGCCTGCTGGCAATAACAGCAGCTAGGTAAAGTGCTTTGGGCTGTCCAAACCGCATAACGGCACGCAATGCCTGGATCATAGAGGTTCCAGAGGCCAGCATAGGGTCTCCAAAAATTAGTACACGACCCCTTAGTTTCGGGGCGCCCACATAATCTAGCTTAACCGCAACTTTTGCCGACCCTTCCTGTCGGTATGCCCCAACAAAGGCGTTGTCCGCATCAGGGAACATCTCTAGTAGTCCCTCGTGAAGCGCGACTCCGGCCCGCAGTACTGATCCAACTACAGGCTGTTGCCCAATCACACTGCAAACCTTGGATCCAAGCGGCGTACGCACGTTTTGTTTAGTGTATTTCAGTTGCTTACTTATTTCGTAAGCTAGGCATATTCCTATGCGCCGTAAGTTTTGCCGAAATCGCTCTCTATTCCCTTGAATCCTTATATTTCGCAATTCAGCTAAATACTCCGACACAAGCGAGTCAGTATCGGTTAGAATGTGCAGTCTCTTTTTATTCATAATATATTTTGCCAACAACAAATTTGTACCATCCCCGCACGAATGTTTTCGCTAGAATCAACGCGTTCAAGTATACTCAATAGTTCATAGAAATTTAACCCTGCATTTTCAAATATGACGTTACCTTTTCTTGCACAAAGAAGTCTCAAAAATTGGCTCTGATGTGCATATCAAGATATTCTCCAATCGAGATGGACACCCCTCAACCTCAAGAAACTAGGAATGTCAGCAGGACCTTATCGGTAGGCAAGGCTATTTGGTTTGGGCTAATCTGGGTTAACGTTCCAGTTCTAGTTTATCTTTCTTGCCCACTTTGGATATTTTCGACTTATATCGAGCAAGGAGAGATCTCCCGTGACTACAGTTGGCTTGGATTGATTGTGTTTCTAACCAGCATCGTTGCGGCTTGGAGCTGGTGGTCGCTAGCAGTCCCACGCTGGCGAAGGTGGGCATACCGCCGAGTAGACGACCTTGCTCAGTTAAAGCAACAGGCTATCGCCGTTGGCATCACCTGGCCGGATGATCACATTTTTGAAAGTACAGAGTGCCTTCGCCCCCTAAGCGCTGTTAGCCGTGAAAACTGTGCACAAATTGCGTCGCGCAACTGGAGCGATATTTCTTACCTAAAGTCAGGGAACAATCGGCAGCGCGCCATGCACGATGCACTTGTCGATCATAAACTTTTAGAACTGCTTTCCGAATTCAACCCTGTAGTGGTAAGCACGATTTGCTTAGATATAGATACGCCCAACAGTGACGTAGATATCATTTGCTACGCTCCCAACCTCGAGAGATTCTCCCAAGTAGCTCGCGCTAACTTTGGAAGCCTTGATAACTTTTTTGTTCGGCAAAGAAACGATGCTTCAGTTGTTTGTGGCTTTCGATTGTCAAAATTTGAGATTGAGCTATTCGCTTCTAGTATCCAAGTCGAGGAGCAACGCGCTTATCTACATCTAGTTGTCACCGCAAGACTGCTGGCAATTGGAGGCGATGTGCTGCGCGAAGAGATTCGAGCGCTTAAGCGAGCAGGTCATGCAACTGAACCTGCTATCGCCCAGATTCTTGGGCTGCAGGGAGAGCCCTATGACGCCCTAGCGATGCTGAGCGAGGCTTCTGATAGAGACTTGGCAGCCCTTCTTGGCGGGCTGGCCCAGCCTTTAACGGGACCATGATCGGCACACATTATCATCGTGCTTGCCTCATAATTTTACCTAGAAATTGGCTCCCATCGCCAAGACTATTCATCAGGTAATTCAAGGACTTACATCCATCAGCGATACATAAAAAAAGTTTATTCAAATATGTGACATTCGCGAAAAAAGCATGCATACTATTATTGCGGGTGCGCAAGATGCACGCTTACAGAAATGACCACACACCAAACCCCCGCATCGCCACCCGGCGGGAGTGGTAAGTCTTAAAGACTTATTACTCCCGCTACTCTTTTACTCCCCTTCTGACATCCCCTACAGAAAGTTCAAGATACGGACTGCGTATCGCGCATGCCGGCAGAGACGAGCCCTAGCTAAAAAACTTTCATAGTTAGTTGCTTAGCTGGTCTGCAGGCACGCCAGGACGCTAGGCATGCTGGGCTCGCCCAACGAGATGCAGAAAGGTAACCTACCTATGGATATAGGGTCATAGCAAGCTATCCATTTTGCAAACGTGGCTGATGATGGACCAAGCCATTCCTACATCACGACACTACACATTAAACTGACTGACAGTAGTCCTTATGAGTCTTGCCCACGCAGCAACTTTGCTCGCTGCTCTTTATACTCATCTTCAGTTACAACACCTTTCTGCAGCGCTGATTGCAGGTCATTGAGCTCTTGCCCCAGTGTAGTACTACGATTCACATACACGGCATGCGAACCGCCCCCACCGCAGCTTGAGAGGAGGAATGTCAAAGCAACAAGAATGGAAAGCTTGATGTATCGCATAAAAAGTACCGTATAATTAAGGTTACCCGCGAATGCATTTAACAATTGCAGTATGCTGTCGCCGGCTCATATTTGAATGCGCGATACAAGAATGAACAATTAAACGCAAACAATGCAGGCCAATCAGTGCATGTTCTGAGCTAGTGAACTAGGCCAAACTCAATGCATTTAAGTTAACTCTCACGACAGCATATTATGAGCTTAGGTCTTGAATTATCAGGGTATGGGCATTATCTCAAGTAGTGGATATGCTAGTAGTTGTATTGTCGATTAGAAGGGCCTAAGAAGCACTGAAGACGAAGGCCCACTTCATATTGCAAGCCCGATTTGTTGGGCCTAGCAATCCAAAAACCTGCCTCAAAGTGTATTAATGAGATAGGTTCTAGTTAACTACGGGGGCTGCATGCACTATAAGCACATTCTAGTAACCACCGACTTCTCTGACGCTTCCATGGCAGCCTTTGACATTGCTGCCTATCAAGCCAAAATGGAAGGCTCAGCAATTACGCTCCTAACAGTAGTACCTGATTGGGAGGTACCTCCTTCATTACTCGAATATGTGCCAGTACCAGAGAAAATTGACGAGTATCGTGCCCAGGTCATGGCTGGATCTGAGAAGCGCTTGACTAAGTTAGCCAGTGAGAAGTTCCACAGCCAGAAAGTTTCGACGCATGTCCTAATTTCCTCGCGCTCAGAGGGCGTGGAAATTACAGATTATGCTAGACGTCACAACTGTGATTTGATCGTAATAGCCACGCGCGGCCACGGCGCACTAGCTAGTCTTGTCCTTGGCAGTACTGTGCAAAAGGTTCTCCTATCAGCCCCATGTCCAGTGCTGGTAATACCTGTGCGTAACAATGGCAAGTAGCAAATAGCTGTCTTGTAAATACCGTTGAGTAGTAATTGCAGGAGATGCTGCTCGCATCGTTAGTGTTGTGCACTGGTATTCAGAGTCTCGCTAAAGAGCATTCCAGAGCAATTTAAAGACGAAGCGCATATTTCCAGCAAATACTGCATCACGCAGCTGGAATGCGTAGTATGGCTCTTCTCGGGTCATAAGCATTATTACAAAGTCTCCGGCTACCCAAACAGTGCTATTAAAATCATTGCCCTGGGCGATGGGCTTGATTATCCGATTGCCCACATTTATGTCCTTCTCGGTCGGGGTACTGGCCTGGTTTGACAATAGCCAGATCTTCATTTGTGGGTTCTTGATCTGCCAAACCCATTCAAGCCATTCGCGATAGTGCTCTACAAAAGTATGATCCTGGTATCCCCACCAAGTCCAATCGGTTTGATACACCGCATTAAGCCACTCTTTAGTGTGGTCATATAACAAGTTTTCAATTGCCATATGACCTTCGAAAAATTGGATGCGTGGTACGCTAAAGAACTTCGATTTAAAGTATGGCTTTATTAGCTCCACAAGCTCTTTAGTCTTGGCCTCCTTACGCTTGAGAGCTTCCTGTTCCTTGTTAACCATTCTTAGAAGCGCACTGGCCTGCTGAATAACATAGAAGGTGGTCCCATGCTTATGTTCTGCAGACACAAGGCCACGTTGCTGCAAGTTTTCCAGCACCGAGTATGCGGTTGTGCGCGGCATGCCGGCCCGTCGCGCTAGCAACTGCACAGTTGATTTGCCGGCCTCGGCCAGCAGCAAATACACTTTGGTCTCCTTTTCAGAGAAACCAATTTCTTGGAGCAAATTCTCGATCATAGTCAAGCCTAACGTCGACAGTTCATCGACAGCATAATGTCGCAATTTATCGACACTAAATAATATAACTATATCAGTATATTATATCTACTATATAATAGAGACAATTATATAACTACGACATTACTTTTTTGACTCACGTAACATCAGCCTCAAGACAAAGGAGGCCTTATGCGCGTGAGCAACTCATTACTAATAACCGTCACCAGTTTGGCTATCGCTGGATCCTCGCTGCTGCTCTGGTCCTGGCGTGAGCGCCTAGTATCTGGGGGCTCCACTGCTAGGGATTCTGCCAACATCCGCATTGGAGCAGTGCTTTGCCTGACTGGCATATGCGCCGAGTGGGGCAATGAGTCACTGCGAGGGGCCCTACTTGCAGTGGAGGAGCTTAACCGTACTGGTGGAGTGTTAGGCCGTAAAATTGAGCTAGTGCCTCAAGACAGTCAGGAGGAGCAGCCAACTGAAGCTATAAACGCCTTCCATCATTTACGTCGAAATGAAGGGATTTCACTTTTCCTGGGTCCAACCTGGACGCCTGCTGGACTCGCGCTTGCCCCACTTGCTGAGCGCGATACTGAGTTTTTGATGATTTCCCCATCGCTTGGAGTAAAGAATTTCAACGAAGCCTCTCCAAATCTATTCAATACCTGGCCGCACGACGAAGGAATCGCGCGTCGCCTGGCACACTATGCTTATGAACATGAACTGAAGCGTGTTGCGATCATGAGTGCCACACAACAGTGGTCACAAACTCAGGCTGCTGCATTTAGTGA
Source organism: Oligoflexia bacterium (assembly GCA_019694465.1). Taxonomy (GTDB): domain Bacteria; phylum Bdellovibrionota_C; class UBA2361; order UBA2361; family JAFLCA01; genus JAIBBV01. The sequence continues at coordinate 48,551 of JAIBBV010000006.1, read as the reverse complement.
GGAGTTGGTTGGTCTTGGTGGGCAGGTAGTCGCGATGGAAGAGCCTGTGCCTACACAGAATCTGCTAAATGCTGAGGCAACCAGACTCATCAGAGCGCAACCGCAGGCAATACTCTTTACGTGCCTAGGCGATCAAGAAGGCAATGCCGCCAAGCAACTGAGAGGGCTGGGTTTCGATGGCCCTGTGCTATCGGTTCTAGTTGATGAAACTACTCTCACCGCTGCCTCAGGAACATTGGAGGGAGTAGTCTTCGGACGTTACCCTGAATCACAAAATTGGTTTAAAAGTCGCTTTCAAGATGCCTTTGGAAAGAAGCCTGGCATCTCCTCTGATACCGCCTACGATGCCATACATCTGTACGCGCGAGCGGCAGAATTAGCAAATAGCTTAGCGCCCGATAAAATTCGTGAGCAGTTACAGGCAATTCATAACTATGCTGGAGCCTCTGGCACAATTAGCTTCGATCCCACGGGAGGAGTTCCGCGCACCCCAACGCTTTTACAAGTGCGGTCAGGGGCTATACAAGGGATAGAAAACTAGCGCCCTGAACTCAACTTTCGTGAGCTGCGATCTACGGAAAGTCTGAACGACAACCCGATCGACAGTGCCAATACCGAGAGGATGAATCCCAAAGACCAGCTAATCGGAAATTTGCCGCCAAAGGCTTCGTTCAGCCAAACCATCTTGAGGCCAACAAAGACAAGAATTACACCAAGGCCATACTTCAATAAGTGAAAGCGTTCATACATACCAGCTAAGAGGAAATACAGGGAGCGCAAACCCAAAATTGCAAACACATTCGAAGTAAACACAATTAGCGGTTCGTTGGTTAATGCAAAAATTGCTGGCACAGAATCAACCGCAAAGATCACATCAGACACCTCAACCAGTATCAGCGCCAAAAGTAGGGGCGTGGCAACACGTCGTCCATTTTCACGTACTACAAATTTTTTCCCATGCAGCGTGCTGGTCATAGGCACGAAACGTTTCAGAAAGCGCCAAGCCCAGTTCTTCTCCAAATTGGGACCCTTTTCAGGGGCAAAAAATAGCTTAATGCCTGTCAGCATCAGCAACACACCGAAAAACACCACCAAGGCATGGTATTTCATCAGCACCGAACCGGCTGCAATGAAAAGAGCGCGGAAAAGAAGAGCGCCGATAATGCCGAAGAAAAGGACACGATGTTGGTACTGTGCCGGTATTCGGAAGAATGTGAAAATGACAACAAAGACGAAAAGATTATCTATAGAAAGGGACTTCTCAATAAGAAATCCAGTTAAGAACTCTAGCGAAACACGACTTGCATTAGCGGCAGGGTCAAAGCCAGGCTGCGTCGTCAACACGGGGTGTGTGGAAAATTTATCCAACGCGTAAAAGTAGAACGCCAGGTTGAAGAGTAGCGCCAAGGATATCCACAGCACACTCCAGCCTAACGCTTCTTTGATGGAAATAACGTGATCGTTTTTATGAAAAACGCCTAAATCCAGGGCCAGTAGACAAACTACGAAGACCAAAAAACCTAGGTAAAAATTCCAGTACTCAACGAATGGGAAAAGTATGTCCATTATCCTTACCTACCTGCTTAAGCTGCCACTTGTCCACGCATCATTGCTTGCAACAATTCGATGCGCCGTTCCACCGGCGGATGAGTTGAGAATAAATGTAAGATCCCACCCGCTGCAGCGAAAGGATTTACTATGTACAAGCTCGCCGTCGCTGGTTGAAATTGAGACTCAACCATCTCTGTACGTCTATGTAAGCGCTCTAGGGCACGCGCGAGGCCCTCGGGGTCGCCACAAATCTCCGCACCTAATCTGTCTGCCATATACTCGCGCGATCGGGAGATCCCCATTTGCAAGAGCGTTGCAGCCAGCGGTGCGAGGATGATTAATGCTAAACTTTGCACAGCTCCACCTTGTTGACTCTCAGAATCACGCGAACCAAACAGAGCCGCGAACTGCAGGGCTTGGGCTAGACTGCTTATGGCAGCGGCTCCGATCGCTGCAATGGTAGAAATCAGAATGTCACGATTCTTGATGTGCGCTAGCTCATGGGCTATCACGCCCCTTAGTTCACGTTCGTCGAGTATGCGTAGTATTCCCTCTGTTACGGCGACAACACCATGCTCTGGATTTCTACCTGTAGCAAAAGCATTAGCCTCAGCAGACGGAATAATATAAACGCGCGGCATCGGAAGTTGTGCCCGCTGGGAGAGCTCTTGCACAATGCTATATAGGCGTCCACCTTCGCTCGGGCTAACCTCTCGCGCCCCATGCATTCTCAACACGATACTGTCAGAGAAGTAGTATGCGCCGAGGTTCATTAGCACAGCGAATATTGTGAATGGCAGTACATAGCCTGGGCCAAGTAAGCCGCCAATCGCAATCAATAGTGCACTCAGCGCCCCCAAAAGTACGAATGTGCGAATTTGATTACTCATAGTCTTTATTGCCTCTTCCAATAATTAGGACTTTCTACCTATCTTCCTGTCAACACGCCTTGCCTGGCTCTATTAATCCCGACCAGCGATTCTCCTTTTGTTCGCGGTCCAGTTTATCCGGACTCAGGCCCATTCCATTTCCCGCCCGATCCGTGTGCTGCGCCAGCCCTTCCGCCGTTCACAGGCTCGTGCAATAGCGGCTTTAAGCCTGTCAGCCAGCCAATCAGCCGTCCCATAGAGATCTGCGCCACGTGACTCAATACGAATACCCTCGCCGTTTTCAAGCAGCACTACCGCTCTTACCACCTTATCAGCGCCGCCCTTAGGGCCATTCTCGTCAAAGACTCTCACTTTGACTTCTCGAACCAGCCCTGAGAATCTATCAAGGGCAAAATGCAGTCGGCGTTCTATATGCTGCATGAGAGCCGATGACGATAGTTTCTTTTGGCAACTAATTAGTAATCGCATATACTTACTCCTGCTGTTTTATGTGTAGCGCCTTTACTTTGTGAAGCTGCTAGATCCAACTTTTAGGGTCGCATTTAGGATAGCGCCGATCGCGATGTATTGAAAAATAGATAATATTTTGCAAGCTCTTAGATTATTTCTATGTATTTGACAGCACCAAGTCGGGCCACAAAACCTGAATAGCAAATCTTAACAAAGTAGTCGGTAATCTATAAAATGAAACTAAAAGTGCCATCTCCCACACTACTGCTAGCATTTTCCTACTTTGGGATTTCACTAGCCTTCGCTTGCATTCGGCTAATAATTGTATCTCAAGCACGCGATCCATTTTTGTGGGGCATTCGCATACCTGGCTCATTTTCACTGCAACTTGGTCTTGGGCTTACATCCGCCGCTGCAGCGCTTGTAAGCTTGGGCGGCCTAGTGGCAGCTGTAAACCGTGGTCGCACTGCGCACTTAGTAGCAGCTTTTTTTCTTCTGCCGCTGGTGCTAATTCTACTAGAAGTAGTAACCCTGGATATTTGAGCTAACTCACGAACGGATTCTTCTCGATGGATTGGTTGAATTATCATCACCTCCTGTATTTCTGGACTGTAGCACGGCACGGAAGTGTTTCAGATGCGGCGCGCGAACTTAAGCTAAGGCAACCGACTATCAGCGCCCAAATTAAGGACCTAGAAGATAACATAGGCCATAAGTTGTTCGAGAAGGACGGCCGCCGACTAGTGCTAACCGAGCACGGCTCAATCGCAGCGCGCTATGCGGAGCAAATCTTTTCTGTAGGTCAGGAATTGTTGGCTGTAATGCGTGAGAGACCAACTACTTCAACCATTCGCCTGTCTATCGGGATTGCTGATGTAGTACCAAAATTTGTGGCACATCGTCTGATTGAGCCAATTTTCTCATTGAACGAGAAACATGCGTTAACGTGCCTGGAGGACGCACCCGAGCAGTTGCTGGCTGAGTTAGCTCTGCATAGGCTGGACCTGGTCATAAGCGATTCTCCCGTCCCGGCTCACGTTAGCGTTCGCGCCTATAACCATTTGTTAGGCGAAAGCGCTGTTGCTTTGTATGGAATTAGGGCTGTAGCGAAAGATAAGCAGCTTCGTGAGAGCGATCTAGGCAAACTGCCGATCCTGCTCCCAACCAGCAACACTGCCTTAAGAAGGGAAATTGATTTCTGGTTCAACAAACGTGGCATTTCACCAATCGTTGCAGGAGAATTCGAAGATAGTGCGCTAATGAAAATTTTTGGTCGCGCTGGGCACGGGTTATTTCCAGCTCCGCTGATCATAGCCAAAGAGTTAGAAGCTCAATATCAGGCGCGCCCAGTTCTTATTTTAAAAGGAATTTCAGAAAAATTCTACGCAATCTCGTTAGCCAGGCAGATTCGTAATCCATCAGTTACTTGCATCATAGACAACGCGCAAAGAGTTTTTAAAAAGCCACGCACTTAAATCAGCGCCAGCTTTTCTGAAACAGTGCTTAACAATATTACGCGGATTGCTTCGCTTTGCTCGCGATACGAGCCCGCCAAATATAAACCCTGCGCGAGAGAGTTTTGACAAAAAGTGGATGAAGCTAGGTTTATCTAAAGCGTTTACTTTGCAGGCTTCAAACTCATTTTGAAGGGAAAAAAGCTCCACTTAAGCGTGCTTACTTCGGCCATCACCGAAAGATCTGAGATAGAAGAGCCAAATCGATCGGTGAGTTCCTCATTAAAAGTAGAGACATCTGAGGCGCGTCCGGTTTCAATCCCGATTTCAAAGTCCCAACGTCCGAACTCTTCATTTAAGAATACCACCTGCCGATGTGCCCTACAGAATTCTAGCAAATCTACTCGGCTACCCTGACCAGCTCCAGCCCAGGTAACCAGCACCCGATATGTTTCCACCCCCAGAGTTGAGGGCTGAATATCATAGAAAAACCCAGGCAGTATTCCGGCCTCGCGCAGGCACTGAACTCTTCGTTCGACCGTTCTAACATTCACAGATAGTATTTGAGCCACTCGGCGTAATGAGTAATCTTCTAGCTGATCGAGTGTATACAAAATTCGCTTATCGAGATCATCTACAGCTACCGCGCCTGACATATGTCCAAAGACTCTTTCTAGCTTCGGCGCATAACGGGAGAGATATTTTCGTGGAAAAAGTCGAAAGCGCATGCGCGGGCATATTACTTTTCTAGCCACCACTTCTTCGTTACGCCCCTCGAGATGCTCAAAGCATGCTTCCAATTCGTTTGTCTGATGCACCACAATAGAGAGTCCATATTGATACTCCCCCACCATCTTGCCACACCAGGCTACATTCGGATGCTTCATTATGCGCGCTTCAATGGCGCGTCTAGCCTGTGGACTTTTACTGGCAAGAGAAAAGAATGCGCCGTAGTCGGAGTAGCCTAGCGCCATGAGATTCACAAACGGTCTAATCCGAACCGCTTTTCGATCCTTTAGCGAGCGTAAAACGTACGCTACCTGGTGCGCGCGATACCCAGTACGCCGTGCTATCTCCTGCATCGAGACTTCAGCATCCAGCTCACACGCGCCCAGCACTATTCGTTCACGCTCACTTAATGGCATAATGCGACATTATATGCTGCTTTATTGTCGTAAATATACGGTGAAATGCTACAATATGCATATTTTGGCATACTGGAGGCATGAAGGCCAATTCAAGTACTCTTCCCATTCTAGCCCTATGCATAGTCGCCACTAGTTTCGCCGGCACGGGCTGCCTAACTCGTGAATTTGGTATTTCCTTTGCCCCGCCGGCATGGCTACTCACGCAGGCGACAGCTGGATGCCTGTGCCTCCTACCAACACTTCGCTTAGAATCAGTTCCAAGACTGGATATTGGAATTTTGTTGGCGCGTGGAGCGCTCGGGTGGTGCTTGGGGGGATACTTCTTCTTCGAGGCTGTACAGCATGGTAGTCTTGCCAATGCAGCCGCTTTGAGCGCTCTTCCATGGGGCGGGGCATGGTCAGTATTTGTATGGCGGGAGAAGGCCAACCTTTCTCTTTTTCTAGGCCTACTACTCGCCTCATTAGGGGTGTTGCTGCTAACAGGCGGGTCTTTCACGTTCGACTATGCTGCCATGTGCGCAATCCTCTCTGGGCTTTTCATTTCATTAGCTCAAATCCTTCGACCACTTCATGCTAGCAACTTAAGGGATACACAATTGGCCTGTCTAGGAAACGCAATTTCCGCCGCGCTCCTACTGCTATGGGTGCAAAGCAAAGGCTTAATAGCTGAGTGGCTACTAGCCATCAACAATTTGGGCTGGAAAATTGGCTTAATACTTGTATTTCAGCAGGGCATGAATGCCTTTTTATTAAACTACGCATTTGGACGAATAGCACCTAGTCTGGGCAGTATTGTTCTAACGCTAGAAGTTCTAATTGGAATGAGCTTTGGCGCTATGATCTATCATGAGCAATTGCTTGCAGCGCAGCTCCTTGGCGGACTATTGATCATGAGTAGCGTCGTGTTGAGCTCAATTAGAAATCCAAGTCCTCAGACCCATCTTGACTAGGTCTACTCACACTGTTATTCTCACTTGCATGTCATTCATTTACTCTGACATGTCCTTTGGTTGCGCAAGTCATCACGCGCATATGGTGCTCTAAGCACCAAATCTACTTTCCCGCTTACATATTTCTTTTTTAATTCTGGCAATCAGTTAGGTAGTTTTACCTGCTGCACATCCAGTAACAGCCACGCTCTTCAGGAAGCGCGAAGGATAGTTATGTTCAAAGAACTCTACGTTCAATCACTTAGAGCACAAGCCGTACAAGTGCGAAGCGTTGCAGCTGAGGACCTGCAATGGGCTGAAGCGGTAATTGCTTCGGCCTCGCTTACAAGAACCTGCCCCGATAATGTCTGGCAGCAACTGAGCGCTTCCCAACGTGCGGCCCGCTTCATACAAGGGTGGAGCAATGCAGTAGCTGCAGGACGTTTCGATGAAGCCCTTAAAGAAACAGACTTTTTACGGGCAGCATTCCCGCAGGTCTGGGCATCAGAGGACGCCGCGAATTTAACTGTTGATTTGAGTCGATTGACCAAATACCCAACTGTGAATACCACCTGGGGAGCTGTCCTAAAAGCCATAGAAGCAGCTAGACAGGAGCGCCGGCCTATAACCATCGCAGTATCTCAGTGTCTGGAGAAGAATACGGATGTTATTGCTGGCTTTGATGCCTGGCGATTAAACAAGCTCGCACCAGGCGAAACAGTACGCGTCGACAACTTCAGTGATAGAACAAAAATAAAGGGCTGGAGTGCTCTGAGAGACATTCAGCAAAAGTTAAACTATCCGGTTCAAATTGTGTTTATTCTCGGCGACATGGATTACTTAACGGTATTTCAATGTCAGCGTTGGTGCGATCCTAACTCGCTGTCAGGCTTTGGAGAGGAAATGGCTAAGCGCAGAGCAAATCTACAGGAGGAAGCAGATGCATTCTTCGGCGCTGGTAGGGCTGCAGTACGACTTTGGTCTGAGCTGTACTCATTTAACAGCTTCGAAAGTGAACGCGCACGCGCTGCCGATCAAGCTACATGGCGTGACTATAATGGCATTATCGAGCCTACTATCCGAATGTATCGCGAGCAGTGGGGCTTCAACGCTTTGGGCCAACGGGAAAAGCTCACGCAGGATCAGTTACGCTCATTGATTATTAACGAGATATTGAATGTTGCTGCGCAGTATCGCCTTGAATCTAGATTGCTTGTTAGTGAAGGCGCTATTCAAGGCTGGGCGGAACAAGTGCCTAGTCCAAGCTGGCCAATTTCGATATCCAATTATGATGGCGCACTGGAGGTGCCAAGCTTACTCCTAGTGTGATTCGCATTTGAAATTCCAAATACCTGGCGTCTAAGAACTATCATCGCGCCTCGAGGGGCTGCAACATAGGCTAAACTCCAGAATTTACGCGATTTCCAGCTGTAACTTCTATAGCGGCTCCCAAAAATAATCGCGAAGAGAGAACGGGGCATCTAAAACATTGATGTACCGGCATAGGATGATAAGTTGAACGTAATAGACATATCTTAATGTCGCGCCTCTGGCCGACGAGCGCTAAAAGTTATTACCGCTCGTTCTGCTCGCGGTAATAACTTTCGGGAAGCGCTCTAACTAACAGCTAGCATCATAATTAAGCGGAGCTCCCACCTGTGACAAATGCGCTGCTTGCTGACAGATTCGAACTGCTCGAATGTCTAAGACATAATGAGATTGCTGCCCTTTACCTTGCCTCAGATCACAAGGAACGCAACGCTCTAAAATCACTACAAGTCTATGTTGGTCTAAAATTAATTGATCGCACTTCAATCGGTGACACCTGTGAAGATGATATTAAGCAGATCGTAGCTAAGCTCAGTGTATTAAAGAATCCACATGTGCTTTGTCCATATGAGGTTCACAAAATAGACAACATTTTGGCTATCTCGTGCGAGTCCCTGCGCGGGATTAGCCTGGCCGACTTGTCTCGCTGTACTGTTTTCAGTGTTTCTGAGTCGTTACAAATTTGTATTGCCGTACTTAAAGCATCACGCTTCCTACTGAGCAACAATGTAGACGGCTTCCTCATAAATGCTGAAAACATTTACCTTGATCGAACAGGAAATATAAAAGTTGATCCGATTCAATTAGCTACACCTGAGAGGTCTAAGACATTCGAAGCGATCCTATGCCGCAGCACCGCGGAGCTAGCTTTGTCGCTGCTAAGCGGACGTTTGAGCAACTCGCCGCCCCCACTTCGTAAATTCTGCAATTACTTGGCAAGTCCGCTGCGTTGCCTTTGGCGCATGCGGTCAGCACACTATCGGCGGCTCCTACGCCTCATTCGTACAACAATTTCAGCGAGTAATGCCGGGCACGCGCCTGGGCTCGGCCAATTACTAGGTCAGCTTTCTAAGCTAGATAAAGAGGTGAATTTAGGGAATGAAACTTGCGCACCTCGTTGGTCACAATTTATCGATGGATACTCGGAGCGAGACATCGTTTCATCGGGGTCTATCTTCGTGGCCCTACTTAGTTTTTGGTCCCTCTCCTTGGTGGGCATTTTTTGGACCCTTACGCGCATCGAGAATTGGCTTGATCGAATCCAAATGTAGCGATGTCGATTTAACAATGGAGCAGCAGCATGTGGGAAAATAATCAAGGAGCTGGCGGAACCACGACTCCTTCAAAAACTCAGGCGACAATAGGCGTATCAATTTCAGTTCAAGGTGAAATTACTGGCGACGAGGACATTTTAGTCGAGGGCTCAGTAGAAGGAACCATCAACCTCAAAAAGAACATAGTAACGGTTGCAAAGACAGGTAAAGTACGCGCTCACATCTATGGTGTGGTCATTCATGTGGAGGGCGAAGTTACAGGCGACCTTTTTGGTAGTGAACAAGTCATCGTTCACAGTTCTGGTAAAGTGCTTGGGAACGTTACTGCTCCCCGCATTTGCGTAGAGGATGGCGCCAAGATTAAGGGCAGCATGAATACCGAAAGCCCTGCCGAAGGAACACTAACCAAGACTTTGGAAGTAAGCCGTCAGAGTCGGAATAGTGACCTACTCGGAGTGGCAAGCACCACCCGACAAGATAGCGCTAAATCGAAAGATACATCCACATCGACCAACAGTGTCTACTAATCATTGCATCGAACTTAGGACGGCTCAACTTTCTGATAAAATTAGTTGGAGCCGTCTTAGTTCTCTATAGGTCTACTAGTCTTATCAGGCTCGCAGTCCTAATCCCTGGACTAAGAGCGTCAGCAACGACACATCCTGAATGATCAATCCCAATAACATCTAACTCCTTGAAGATGCAGTTTGATGTGAACTGAAGAGTATTCAGTCCAGGGAAGTAGTGTCCTGAATCATTTGTAATCTTTAAGGCACGCCAGGGCTGTAGCTCACGTTGCTCAAACCCGTCCGCAAATGCCCTCCACTCGCGCGCATCGTGAAACACTTCAAAATGCCTACCTACGAGAAGAAATCCCCCACCATACATATTCTTCCCGCCAAGCTGCTCCGAGTGTGTCATCCGGGTCCGCCCTTCACGCTTCATTTGCTCCTCTGATAGTATAGGGCGACAATCGGCACCAATTGAACAGGCGAAACGAATTACATCGTAATCAAGTATTTCCTCGACACGCACAAAGGCAGTCTGACTATAGTCGCGCAACACATAATTGGTTAGTTCAACGAGCGCAATCTTGGATCTATCAGCAGCCTCACGTAAGGTACCAATTAGCCTGTCATGCTTGGCTGCCTCTGCCCCTATTCGCTCCCGTGCCACTTTCGGTTCGCCTGCCCGCGACATTGTGAGGCGTGCCAGGGCACGTGCCGTGGCAGAAATTGCATCATTTAGCTGATTTTCTGATTGAGTACAGGAGCGGGAAATTCCCTCCAACACCAAAACCCCTAAACGCGGCCCATTATGCCAAGGAGAAGATCGATGTTCATGCCCCTGTCGATATTGAGCGGAATTCTTGAATTCACCAATTACAACTCGTGCTCGCGCTACATTCTCATTGAGAATACAATTTAATTTATCTCGAACTGCAGTTTCGCCAGTTACAGTTTCAACTTGCTGACTCTTTGGATCAAAGAATCTGGCCTCCACTGTCCTCTGCGAGCCACGTTCAGATAATATTCTAGGGATATCACCAACACCCATAAAGCGCTGCGGTCGATCATATCTACGTCCAATGTGTTCCGGGATTACAACTTCTTCGGGACGCAGCCCACGTTCTCTGGCTCGATTCTGCACGAATGACTTTCGCGCTCTATAATCAATAATCATGTCCATGATCATGTAATCAAGCGATAGGGGATATCCCTCCTCAGGACCTCGATAGCCAAGTCTCTCTCGCATCAAACACTGATCACTCTGCTGCTCTGAGGCAATGCGGGCTCGCTCCTCGGCACACACCTTGAAGATTATTGGCACGTAGTGCCTAACAAACTCGGCACGCTCCTCGACATTTAGTTGGAAAAAGCCAGCTGTTCGGAATGGATATTTAGCAGGGATTACGTCTAAACGCTCCTGGACTATAGAATTAAAGGTACTCGCTTCTGAAAAACGCTGCTCCAGCCAATCGACCTCGATCGGCGCACGGAATTCACGATGCGCCGCTAACAACTCCTGGTGTACCCCCTTAGTCCATTGCTCACGCAGAGCCAGGTAGGCTTTAACATCCTCCGCATTATCTATAACTTTGGGCATGGTCTGGGCAGCCTGAGCAGCAGCTCCCCTGAAGTCACAAAAAATCTCAAGGCGTGCCCTATTCCCAGGGTTCAGCATGTAATTTCCAAGGTGTCTTACTGTCTCCCAGTCCTCAGGCTTATACAAATGTAGTGGATTTGGCTCTGCCTGGGAGCCGCGCCGGGACTCTTTTAATGCGATTGTATATGGCGCTCCGCTTGGCAATCTAAGTGTGTAAAGAATCTCGACGTCTGGAATAGGGCCTGCACTTAAGACTCCCGCACCTTGAGCCCAGGCTAGGAATCCTGGATCTATACGACCACTAACATTGACTGTAGCCCTGACAAGTCGGCCCTGTTCAATATCCAATTGCCTGGCCAGCATCTCCTCCTTGGTATGTGGCAAAGCACCAAATGGCACCTTAAAACAGTAATGCCTGGCAAAGCTGTGCGCTCCATCTGCCTTAAATGAAATGATCTCTGGACTAAGATAGAAGCTAATATTTCCTAAGGTTTCACTGCCACATGCCACTTCCAACTCAGGAGCGACTTGTCTAACCATCTCGCTGCCAAAACCTTCAAGCTTAGCCAGAAACACAAAGACCTCGTCCAGACTTGCTCTATCACGCACAGGTGATGAATCCTGCCAAACCGCTAAGACACCCTTTTCATTTGGTTGATAAAGCTGGAAAAATGCTCCGGGCGCCGAAAAATCCCGATCATTAAAAAGGACCTTTGGCGTTGTTGCCGAAATATACCTAAATACATGACCCGCTTTAGGCAGTTCAGGCTTGGCGCACAGAAAGCCAGGGTTTGCGGCCTGCTGAATTAGCTTCCTTGCGGCCAAAGCTGCCAAGCCTCTCATGTCTGGGATACGATCAGGTGTAAGACGCATCTCCACGAGTAGCCTAATCATTTCTGAGGCCGCCATGGTTCGAACTGAACTAATTCGACAGAAAAGAGACTGGTGTATATCACCAATAACCTCACGCCTAACTTCGAACCAAAAAGCTCGTTCGGATCCCGATGCAGAGGCAAGTCTTTCATCTATTACAGGCACGGTCGGCACTCTTGCGGCAGGCGTCGAGCGCTCCACAAAAGTAGGAGCTGTGTCATGCCGCTCAGGTTCTGGCTTTGATGGTAAAGACGGCGAGGGCATACAGAATTACCTCTTCTGTTACGTCACGGCCTGAGACTGACTCAAAACCACCATCCGTGGTGGTTTTGAGAATGCTCCAAGCTACGTCTCGCGCGAAACCAGCGTGAGACTTCGCGTCGCATCGCAAACTTACGCTCGCGTTTCAGTTCGCGTGAACGCCATCCAGGCGTTCTTGAGCCCGACTTAAGGGGTTCTAGGTCGGCCTCAGCCTATACAAAATTGCCTTAAGAATCTTCCACGCGCCAATCCTGCGATATTTCTACCCTTCCCGCGTATTCTAATCAAATATTACTTGATCTTGCTTTGCACTCTAGCTTGACGCGGCCTACTTCCGCGCCAGCTGATAGATTCTGCCATCGCCATACGAGGCCAAGTAAAGCTCCCCTGAGCGACTCTGTCCAAATGTAGATATCAATAAGGACGTATCTACTAGGCGAGTTGACTTCGCGGCCATCTTGCCCTTGGGGTAGGAGAGCGCCCAAATCGTACCACTAATAAAATCAGCATATATATAGTAGCCCACTAGCTCCGGAAACTTCTTTCCCCTGTACACGTATCCACCCGTTATGGACTCGCCTAAAGCGTGACCATACTCATAAGTTGGCTTACTTAATCCACTACTTCGGCAGCCAGTGTTTGGATTGTAACAGGCACTGCCCTCCCTAATCCGCCAGCCGTAGTTTTTCCCTTTCGCCACAAGATCTATCTCCTCGCGAGCATCCTGTCCCACATCCGCTGCCCACAATTTCTTGGTGACTGAGTCAAAGCTAATCCGCCAGGGATTACGAAAACCGTAGGCATAAATTTCTGCTTTGGCGGATGAGTTACTCACAAAGGGATTTCCAGAAGGTATAGCGTAGTTCTTGCCGCTATCAGTTGAGTCTACATCAATGCGTAAAATCTTCCCTAAATAAGTACCTAATGATTGGGCATTATTGTTAGGATCACCGGCTGATCCACCATCGCCAGTAGCAATATACAAATAGCCACCCGGACTAAATGCCAACTGCCCACCATTATGATTAGAAAATGGCTGATCAAACTCTAGTAACACTAACTCAGTGCTGGAGTCCGCAACTGCTGCATTGCTTGCGCTACGCTGGAAGCGCGAGATAACTGTTCGTAATGGCCCGGCAGCTGTATAATTTACAAAAATATACCCATTTGTGGAGTAGTCGGGATGAAATGCAAACCCTAATAGTCCCTCCTCATCAGCAGCAGATGTCACACGATCACTAATATCTAAAAATACACTAGAGGAAGAGGCGCTCTTGGATGGACCAAATGCCAATATCCGGCCAGCCCGTTCCGCCACAAACATGCGCTTCTCAGATCCTGAGGCAACTTGGATGTCTGTCGGAGCGCTAAAGTTGAGGTTTTTATAGGTCAAAGATGTCTTAAATGAATTTGCCTTTGGAGAGGCAGAAACATCCGCTAGGCAGATAAAGACTGCAATAATGAGGGCACAACGGCGCATTCTATAGCGACTCCCAAAAGTAATTGTCGCGAGAAAGGAAGCATATAAAACAGTGACGTACTGGCATTTGATGATGAGTTTGATTGTAATAGATATATCTTAATGTCGCGCCTGCGGCGCAGCTGTATCCCTTTAGAGAGCCGCTATAATTATTTCCCCTCCGGGGGTCCGCCTCCGGCGGACGAGCGCTAAAAGTTATTACAGCTCGCTTCACTCGCGGCAACAACTTTTGGGAAGCACTCAAGTTCCTCTGACATCAATTTCATCACTTCGGCAATAACACTAGACTCTTTATTGTCGATCTTGTTCCAGGCAAAACGCAACACAGAATCAAAACGCTGTAGAAGCTCCTGAGCAGCAATAGAGCGCATTTTAGCGTAAGCAAGATTTGAATCAATTTGTGCGTAATCGGAAGCACTAAGTCGGCTCTCTAACGTAGCCAAGCCGGTTAATTTTGCTTGCGCGAATTCACGAATCGCTGCAAAACGACCAGCGTTTTGAACATCATCGACTTTTGTCTCGTCCTTCGCTAGCCATTCCATTAGATTCATTGAGTGACGAATCAGCGATTCGTTCAAGACAGCTCGCGCGATCTGCGCCTGTATTGGTGAAAATGTGTTGTACTGTTTGAGAGCTCTCAACACTGCTATTCTGAAATATAGTTGATGCCGCACGTAGTAGAACCATACCTCAACTGGAGCAGCAAAGTCCGGAAAATCTCTTGGGAACCGCGCGCGATTTTGATCCTCGGGAGCCAATGGACGATGTTTGGCGCGGTAATAAAATAGGACTTGGTCCAAAAATGCTGAGCGAAATCCCATCAAAAAGAATTTTAGGATGAGTAGGTTATCAACATTGGCACCCCACACATCAAAAGCCGTGGTAGGCTGAATTTTCTTGAATACATCAGCCCGATACATGCCGAAGACAAAGGGTAATGGATTGCGACGTTGCGAATAGCGGCAAAAATTGGTGAAGGCGGACTGCTGCGCTTGATAAGCACTGTCGCTAGTAACTACTCGAGCATTTGTTACCTGATCGACTGAGTCAACAAAGTCACAGTTAGGGTAAACTAGATCAATTTCCTTATTGGATTCCAAGAATTCTACGAGGCGACTAACAAATTCCGGGTGGTAACGGTCATCATCATTCGCGCACATGCAATAGACGCCGCGCATCTTCTCAGGTAGATATGCAAAGGCATCGTCAATTGTTCGCTTCTGGGTATCAGTGATGAATTGAATACGCGCGTCCACACTGGCATATTTTCGACAGATGTCCGGCGTACTATCCTCGGATCTGTTATCCAGAATCAGCAACTCAAAGTTTTTATAACTTTGAGCCAGCAGCGACTCCAAAGCATGATTCAAATAGCACTTGCCATCGCGCAAGCCTGACTTAGCGCAGTTATAGATAGGCATTAAAATGCTGACGAGCGGCTGATTCATATTTTTTCAATAATTTGCGCTACAAATTGGTGTGATTCACAGCTCATGCTCCAAACCATCACCTAACCCAACTTCCACTGATCTGTAGGGACTGCTCTCCCATAATTTCGATGCGACTAGGCCGCGAGTGACATTCATGAATCTCTTGATTGCTGCTGCTCAGTCAGGCCCCCTGTCTAAACACCTGGAAAGATTGAGAGCTTTGCTAGGCTAGCAATGAAATTTACCCGTTTCTTCCCCCGGTCTGCTGCATCAAACTAAAGAGGTTCCACGCGCCGCGCACACGTAGAAACCTCAACATTTTCAGGATATTAGCAACATGTCGACCCAGCTTAACGTGCAAAAGACTAACTTGGATGGGGTGTTACTGATTAGCCCACCAACACAATTCGAGGATTTCCGCGGCCGGCATGTCGAACTCTACAACGAGAAGCTCTACCGCGAGGCCGGAATCGATCAGCATTTCTGCCAAGACAACATTTCAGTGTCCAACAAAAATGTACTGCGTGGTGTGCATGGTGACGCTGAAACCTGGAAGCTAATTTCTTGCCTTGTCGGATCTCTGTACTTACTAGTGATCAACAACGACTCAAAGTCCGCTCAGTATAGAAAATGGCAGGCATTCACCCTTTCTGAAACAAATCGCTCTCAAGTATTGGTGCCTCCACATTTTGGCAACGGCCATTTGGTGCTATCAGAGCAGGCAGTCTTTGCCTACAAGCAGACCACATACTACAACCGCGCTGGGCAGTTCACATTATACTGGAATGATCCGGACCTAAAACTTTGGTGGCCAGTCACTGATCCCATTGTATCACAGCGTGACGATGGATACCGAACTACTGCTGTTAAGGGAGTTTCATGACGACACGGAAGCCAGCAGTTCTCTTCATCCCTCTTGAATTTCGCACCTGGCAAGATGCTAGTCATTGGTCGTATCCAACCGGACTTGGATTCGAGGAGGGCTTCGAAGCTCATGGGATTGATTTTCTGACTATTCCTTCTCTCTTCCATCCTACGTTCGCTTCTTCACAAGGACCATCCTGGCTTACATTTGCCCGTCATCTGATTGGGAACAAACGCTTTGACATGGTGTGGTTTGATATTGGCCACTCCCAGTACGACGACAATTTTCTGGAATGGCTCTCAACCCTCGCTCCAGTCCGACTTGGCTTTCTGTGCGAGTCGATCGCTACTGACCCTCGAGAATTTACAACCAACCCAGAAGGGACAAAGCGCCGCATCGCCAATACCGAACGAAATCTGCGTTTTGCCACACACTTACTGGCCGTAGACGAGGTAGATGTAGAGCGATTTAACAGCTCAGGTACTTTACCTTCAATGTGGCTATCAAATGCAAAGGTACCCAGCCGTTATATTCAGCGCGAAGTTTCAGCGCCCAAGCGGTCCGAAGCTATTTTTTACGGTGCTCTTTACGGTGACCGTAAAGAGTGGCTTGCGCATTCACGCCTATCCAAATTGCTCGTGCGGCCAGACTCATCACCAGAGATGTTCACTAAGCTTCCTGCGATGTACGACAATTTGCATCGGGCCTTAGAGCAACAACTCAGCGGGCAAGTGCCATTCGAGCAACGTATGCTTCCTGAATACTTGAGGGTGCTACGTTCGATCCGACGCGACTGTTATGGACTTTGGCTCGAAGGGCTAACTGAAGGCTGTGCGGTTGTAAATCTTCCTCAATATGGCCGCATGTTACCTAGCCGAGTCATAGATGGTATGGCTGCCGCACGTCCAGTAATTTCATGGGAAATAGAATTCAGGCCACGAACCAAGGCGCTATTTGAAGACGGAAAGGAAATTCTTTTCTACTCAAAATCCAACCCAGAACAGCTGGCTGCTCACATTGAGCGCGTACAAAATGATAAGCAATTTGCACGTAACATATCTGAGGCCGCTCGGAAGAAACTAATGGCGCTACATACCACTGAGAGTTTAATTCCTCAGGTACTAAATTTCATAGATAGTGGCGTCGAACCTCGCTATGATGAACCAAGCGCTCTACTTAGGCCTTCACCACCATTGGAGAGCCATAGACAGGCCTCGGTTGCCAATCAATCACACAATGCGGGCTATGGGATAGCGTGGGCTGAGCAATGCCAGACCGTCGAAAAAGAACTACAGGCCCTACTACCGCAAGGAACTGGCAGTATTATTCGGTACTTGTTCACAGAGCTTAATATACCCTTAGTAACAAAGGCTGACGCAGCAAGGTTTATCTGCATTCTACTACACACAAATGCATTTTTCGGGAGACAAAAGTTCTCCACTCTGCTTTCTGTATTAGATAAGCTTGGAGCAAGTGACGCGCTATCTGTTCCAATTGACCGTACCTTAGCTCTTCAAGCACTCTCCGCACCGGATCATCAGGCGCTCCCAACGGAAATTGTTGAATTAGTAGAATTGCTTGAGGTCCCCGGGATTCAAGGGGGCTGGAAGGTACTTTGGAGCCTATCGTCAGCTCTCGCTACCATCGGAATACATACTCCCGAGTGGATTACAAAGTTAATCACCGTGGACCCATACCGTCTCCCAGCTTCTGCGCCCCCAGAGGATCGATCCTGGTGGCCAGCCGTTGGCACTAAAACAGATACTAAAAAGGAGAAAAGCACCGTGCACACAACAACAGTAGCCTCTGGCGAGAACTTCAACCAAGCACTGACAACACGCGGCCTATGGGCCACTGGAAGTCCACTACGTCTGCACCTGGGATGCGGGGAGCAACACTTTGATGGTTATATCAACGTGGATTATCCACCCAGTGAGCATAATGTTATGCAAATACGTGCTGATATCTTTGCAGATATTACGCGTCTGGTAGTGAATAAGGAAAGTGTAGACGAGATTCGGCTGCACCATGTTTTTGAACACTTCAGCCGAGTTACTGCCCTGGCTATGCTAATAAAATGGCATGAGGCACTCAAGTGTGGTGGAAAACTACACATTGAGACTCCCGATCTAGAAGGCGCTGCGCGTAACCTGCTGTCACACCCAAACTGGCGGGTAAAGATGGGGACTGTGCGTCACTTAGCTGGAGACCAAGCCGCTTCCTGGGCTTATCATGTCGATCACTGGTTTCCAGAACGTTACCGCAGAACGCTAGCAGCACTTGGATTTGATCAGGTATCCATACAACAGAATTCATGGCCGCATGAACCCCATCTTTGTAATGTAGAAGTTCAAGCAATCAAGAGTCGCTCTCTATCACGAGAGCAATTGCTACAAGCAGCGGATGCTCTACTTTGGGAAAGCACTGTTGCTGATGCCGAGCGACCAACTTATGAAGTTTGGCGTGAGCAACTACGCAAAGTGCTGGCAGGTGGTGAACAGCCTCGGGCATGCAATACCACTCAAATTCTAGAGAATATTCCGGGACTGGAGGTAGGACCAAGCGCTCAAGTGCCGATTGAAGAGATTTATGATTTCAACCAACGCGGAAGAGATCGCTGGATCCAAGAGAAGGCCAAACGCATTCCCGCCGGCAGTAAAGTATTAGATGTGGGTGCAGGCACTTGCCCTTATCGCCACTTATTCGCACATTGCGAATATAAAACTCACGATTTCAAGCAGTACGAGGGTGAAAAGTTGGGTGGCACCAAAGACTATGGTCACATTGATTATGTATCAGATATCGTTAGTATACCTGTACCAGATGCTACATTTGACGCAGTAATTTGCACTGAAGTATTTGAGCATATTCCCGATCCAATAGGCGCCTTGCGTGAGATTTCTCGCATCCTTAAGCCGGGCGGAACCCTACTATTAACTGCGCCACTTGGTTCTGGCTTGCATCAGCTGCCCTTCCACTTTTACGGAGGCTACACACCTCAATGGTATAGGCATTTTTGCGAGAAGAGTGGCCTGGAAATTAATGAAATTACGCCTAATGGTGGATTCTTCAAGCATCTGGCACAGGAATGCGCACGTGCCGCCAATGCCATCCAATCTCAACAGCAGCGGCTTGGAGCAAACTATGCCGGTCTAAGGGCTCTGCTTGCAGATACGCTACCTCGCCTTTTCTTTGAATTGGACACTCCTTGCTTCAATGAAGCATTCACGGTGGGCTACTTCGTGGAAGCCCACAAGGCCCCGGCGGCAGGACGAACAGAGGATGCGACGCTCAAGGCTCTACTAAGTAGTATCCAAGCCAATCCAGAGAACCCAGAGCCATACGTACATGCTGCTCTGCACCTTGTTGATGGGCGTCGCTTCGGTGAAGCAAAGCCATACGTAGCATCAGCATTACGTTTGCTTCCGGGACATCCAAATTTAGTGCGTCTACAGAGGGAACTCGATGCATTAAGCAAAGGCTAGTGGTTATTGCCTATTCAGACATTTCCCCAGCCAGATTTCGCTGCATAAGGCTACGCACATCGTCAATCGCACTAGTCTGTCCCAGTACCCACATTAACTTTGTCAGAGCAGCTTCTGGTGTCATGTCGAAAGCTGATATGGCACCATTTTGCTCCGCAAATTTGCCAACTTCATAAATGTACATTTCTGCTGCACCAACTATGCATTGAGTAGTCATCACAACCGGGACACCGCTGTTAGTGGCACGCTTTATCTCTCCGGCAAAATCAAGCACAGATGGCAAATTACCAGCGCCCACTCCTTCGATCACTATCCCTCTAAAACCTTGCGCGATAATCAATGGAATGATGCTGGCCTTCATGCCTGGAAAATACTTCAGCAGGTAGACAGATTGCTCTAAATGTGGAGTAGCGAGTCGACTCGGCAAGGCACGTCTTATTCTGTGCTCGGCGAGTTTAGGGCGAATCCCAATCTTACCAATCGCCGGCGTATTAAATGATTTGAATGCATCAAAATCGAATTGCGAAAACTTGCGGGCTCTATTGGCACGCAATAGCTCTGCCCCAAAGAAAATGCAGACTTCACCTATATCTTGAGTGGCAAAAGTGGCCGCGAAGACCAAATTATTCCGAGCATCCGAGCCAAATTCCTCAGATATCGGCATTTGGGCGCCGGTAAATACGACAGGCTTCCCAAGGCCCTGCAGCAAAAATGACATGGCCGAAGCTGTGTAGGCCATGGTGTCTGTACCATGTGTTACTACAAAGCCATCGTATTGCTCAGCGCGCTGTACAATGATTTCCGCAATCCGAACCCATGTATCCGGTAGCATGTTGCTAGAATCAATATTCGTAACGAACAGCGAATCTATCTTTGCAATCGACGCAAGCTCCGGCACTTGCTTGGTAAGCTCAGCTATTTCAGTTGATGGCACCAAAGTCTTGGTGCGCGGGTCCTGCACCATAGTGATGGTCCCGCCGCAGATGAGCAGGCAAAGTTTGGCACTTGTAGTCATAGCGTTAAGTAGCAAGCCGGCTATTGATGCCAGAGTTCTAGCACATTGCGATAGGTAGATATAAGAGTTTCGTATGAACTAAGTTTAGCCCACTCATCTTTGGTATGATCACCACCGCCAATTACGCCCATTGTTAACACAGGTATCTTCAATCGGTTCGCGAAGACATTCTCGTCCGCAACCGAGGGCGTATAAAATGGAGTTACACCAAGCGGTGTTAGAATCTCATCGCTAATCCGCCTGTAAAACTGATTCTGGGTATCAATCTCATACGCCTCCCCATAGGGAGTATGTCGAGGCTTCGGTGCTATTTGTAATTTAATATTTAATTTCGCAGCTAAATTACGAATATCGTCACAAATTTTAGCGCTATTAACTCCAGGCGAAGAAAGTAGCGATACTACCACCTCACAGAGGTCTGGGACCGAAAAGGAGCTAGCCCTTGCAGTAATTTCCTGAACAACTAGAGTGCTAGATCCAAGTCGTCGGTGTGCACCCAAATTTATACTTCCCAATTCGCCAATAAGATGAGCAGCCTTCTCAATCGCGTTTACGCCCTTGTGAGGCTCTGCAGCATGAGCGGCTCGACCCTGTACTTGGAATTGCAATACAACTCGCCCTTTACGGCCTAGGGAAACGCTAATTGGCTGGTCAAAGTTTTCAATCTGGCCACTCTCTGCGACAATCATGAAGCCTATGTCGTTCAAGAATCCAGAATTTACGAGATCGTGCGCGCCTTTTGAGATATCTTCCTCATCTACACCAAAAACAAGCTTTAGCGGCAGCTTCCTTTTAGTCGCCCATTCAGCTAGCTGCAGTATGCAGGTAAGCCCTCCCTTCATGTCACACACACCAAGACCTTGAAGGATGTCTCCATCCCTATGCACAGTAAAAGGATCTCGAACGTAATCGGCGGCTGGCGGCACAGTATCCATGTGCCCATAAAAACCAAGGTAGGTCTTGGCCTTACCAAGGGTAGCGACTAGATTCGGTCGCTCATTATCCGTGAATACTTTCGCAACTGAAAAGCCTAACGTCTCCAAGCGCCGGGAGATCCAAGCAGATACTTCCTGCTCATTTGGGAAAACAGATTTAATCCCGACGAGTGTCTCTAGAATCGAAAGAGTATCCACTAGACTATTTTCCAAATCCCTCATCCGCCAGGCGCGACCTAAAATCTATACATGCCTGAGCAGAAGGCCCAACTATCAGTGCCTTAAGCACACATGATGGCTCAATCTTGCCGTCCGTGCCATGCAGGGTCCTGAAAGCCTGTGGCACTACAAAACATCCAGTTGGGTCAGTGTTAGGCACCGCATAATCCCCGAACAATCGCCTAAAGTCCGCTATATCCTTGATCGGCTCATGCCCAGG
The DNA here is from genome assembly GCA_019694465.1 of Oligoflexia bacterium. Classification (GTDB taxonomy): domain Bacteria; phylum Bdellovibrionota_C; class UBA2361; order UBA2361; family JAFLCA01; genus JAIBBV01. The sequence continues at coordinate 26,637 of JAIBBV010000006.1, read as the reverse complement.
GGCAGCTAGATTAACATTGATCCATGCCGACGCGCCTAGTTTATCGGCTATAATCTTTGCTGTCCCGCTAATAGGAATCCGACCATTCATTTCCGTCATTATTGGAATTGCCCTACCTTCAGCATCTTTGACCACAAAGAAGTCCACACCTATGTATCCACGATGCCCTAGCCTATGCGCTAGCGTTGCAACAGCCTTGAATTGGCGTTGCAGATCGCTACGCACCTCCGCTCCCAAGTCTGCCAAATCAAATGGCATGCTTCCACGGTAGTCCCCATCTGGGCCTGTTAACTGTGCAAAACAACCCTCGAGGGTAGAACTTCCATTTGCATTAACGATCATTAGATTGCTGCCATTCAGCACAATGCTGCCGCGCGCGCGCACGTCTTGCTCAACTATAATCACCGCGCCTGAAGGGGCAAAAGCATCCCTTGGCCAAAATCTTTCCTCAGCACCAGGCCCATAATCATTAAATCGAAAGGCATCTTGCACCGAAGCGCGAACGCGATCCATCGCTGCGACAACTTGTGCTCTAGCGCTGAGATAGGCAGCGCTAGAAGAAACGACTTTCCCAAAAGCTGCGTCGTCGCCAGTAACTCCGCCTTGCATCCCACTGCGAAGTTGCTCTATAGCTTCTGGACCGATCACTATGCTTTGGACAAAGTCACCACCCGACCCACCGGATAGTTTTACCCATCCACCAATCCAACCGCGCGGTCCAACTAAGTCTCCGCGGTTTATTCTGTTTCGAATAGATTCTAGTGTCATCGTGCAGGCAGCATCAATGTCATTGGGCTGAGAAATGACCACTTGCGGTGCAACTTCGAACCCTAATGACTTACCGGCAAGCCCAAACAAATGCTTATTGCTGGTAAGTGCAGGCTGTGTTTGCTGAACGAAGTCGACTCCAAGACGAGCTAATCCCGCCCGCATTTCATCGGTTAAGAACGTGCCAACCAAAATCGGGCGGCCTCTCCCCTCTGATATCTCAGCAAGTTGGGCTTGCGCCGCCTGATCCTGCGCAAGGAGCGCAAGTGGAGAAGTAAACGGGTAGCCAAGCTTATCACCGTCCAATTTCGGTGTTACTTCAATAACTCTTGTGCTGGGCGCTAGTAACCCAATCTCTCTATAATAATCGAGGAGCCCAGGCAGAGTCTTCAGCGTAAGTACTACGTCATCGGGGCCCGCCGCACCAATTCCAAGAAATGTTAGATATGCGTCTCCTGTCGGAGTACTGAGAAGCTGTGCAGCCGAGGCATCAACTACAAAGTTTTGGCAACATATCACCGGTCTATTTTCTCTCTCGACGCCATGCGCAGCCAGCACCGGGTTGGAATAATCGAGAGAACCACGGAACGCAAAGGCCACACCTGCTTCATCGGTGGTGGGTGCAGACAATGCACAAATATCACCGATAACTCGCTCTCCGAGTTCCCGCAGCGAAGCACTTCTAGCTAACTCCTGAACAGGAGTGGTAGTAGGCTCCCGCCTAGTTGCACCTCTTGTAATTGGATCAAGATCGCCTGACATCGCTATAATTTCACCACGTAATTCGACAGTATTTCCCAACCATTAGGATACCTAACCCCCATCAACCCTATTTAACCTGTAATGAAAGAACTGCCGAGAAATTTGAGTTGCCAGTATAACATAGCTGTAAACTCAAACAAACATAGGTAATAGTTAAGATTTTTCCATGTAAAGGGCCTTTCTAGACCACTCTTGTCATACCCATCGGCTGCGCACCCAGGCCGCGCCCGAACATGCGACTCTTAGAAAGTAACAAGCAACTCGCAGCCGATGGCAATTGACATAGTGTCAAAACAATCAACTACTACGGTGCTCTATGTTAGCATCCTTTCAGTAGACTTAGTTCTTTGCAGGGGATTAAACATGCAGCCTCGAGAATGGATAAATACTGCCGTCCGCATCATTGAAGCAGACTTTAACCGCTCTGCTGATACTCATCTGGTGCCTTATCCCCTACCAGCTTTCCCGAAAATTCACCTATATTTTAAAGACGAGTCCAGTCATCCAACAGGGAGCCTTAAGCATCGACTGGCCCGCTCGCTTTTCTTATACGGTCTATGTAATGGTTGGATTCATGAGCGAACTACACTAGTTGAAGCTTCAAGCGGATCGACCGCCATCTCGGAAGCCTACTTCGCGCGCCTGCTTGGGCTTCCCTTCATTGCTGTGATGCCTAAGAGCACATCGCCTGAAAAAATTTCACAGATTGAATTTTATGGCGGCAAGTGCCACCTAATTGATGACCCTACCGCTGTCTATGACGAATCGAGGCGCCTGGCCACACAATGTAAGGGACTTTTCCTCGATCAATTTACTTACGCCGAACGTGCAACAGATTGGAGATCAAATAACAACCTAGCTGAATCAATCCTTTCTCAAATGCAAAGTGAGGTACATCCAATCCCGCGCTGGATTGTTTGTGGAGCAGGCACCGGCGGCACATCAGCCACCCTTGGTCGCTATATTCGCTACCGTAGACTCGACTGCGGGGTTTGTGTGGTTGACCCAGAGAATTCTGTATTTTTTGATTACTTTGTTTCTGGCAACTGCGAACTGCGGTGTGCCCGCGGATCTCGAATCGAAGGAATAGGCCGTCCTCGCGTGGAAAGATCGTTTCTTAGAGACGTAGTAGACCTAATGGTGCGTGTTCCAGATGCAGCCTCAATAGCAGCAACTCGTTACCTATCACAAGTGCTAGGTCGCCAGTGCGGCGGCTCAACTGGTACAAACTTCTATGGAGCACTACAGCTAATAGCAGACATGCATGCCGAGGGTAGTGAAGGATCGATCGTGGTAGTTCTATGTGATGGTGGCCAACGCTATCAACATACTTACTTTTGCGATTCCTGGCTTGCGCAGCAGGGGATAGATATCACTCCCCATTACCAAGCCATACAGCGATTTGTTGAACTCGGAGTAAAGCCAAGCTGGAGCGGCGAGCGAAGCCCAAGCTGTTGCCTCAGCGCAGCCTCCCGCTAGAACTGTCCATTTTAGAGTTAACGTACGTAACAAAATCGGTTGTATTGCCTCGCTTTGCTCGCAATACGAGTCCGTCAGGTTTGCCTAGCCAATCTTTGTTGCGGGCTCTCTTGTCCAGAGTCGGAAATAGGTTTAAGAGACAAGTTCGTAGGCTCGGGACACTAACTCTCTTCACTTGAAGCTAGCAAACATCTCACTACAAGCGGACCTCAACTTTTTAGAGCTGAACTTCAAGGCACTAGGACCGCTTAGTTTAAGGCTTGTCTTTTTAAGCGCTGCAGTTGAGCCCTGGTTCGTAAGACTAAACTTAATGGCCAGCCCTTTAATAGAAGGGAATTTACCACTTAATTTTCTAGAGGTCTTACCACTTGCAAAGTTCTTAGACCCTTTACAGGAGTAAGTGCCAAGTTTGGCGCGCAGGGCTAGTAGTGCTGAAGAACTACCACCGCTAGCAAGAACGCTAAATTTTTCCAGGGTTGACTTCTTTTTTGCAGTTACCTTAAGTGTATAACTTGGGATTGAGGATGCCGGGAGGTTCTTCCAATGTGCAAGTAAGGCTGCCAATGCCTGTGGGCTATTTTGGGGAGCCGGGTTGCCCATATGATCGGCGGTATTTATTCCGTGGCAAGAGGCGCACACCCGGATCTCGCCAGGTTGAAAGGTAACCCAATAACGCTCACGTACAACTGGAGTACCATCTTCAGCCGTAAGCTGCCAACTCAAAGCTCGCCCGGCCGGAACGAAGGCTGCCATAGAACCATCATCCCCAAGCTTAACCGACCCTAATGGCGCTCCTGAGGTTACCATGTTCACCCCGTCGGCTACCGAATGCATGGGCTGAGCCAAGACCCGGCGCCCAGCACTGCTACTACTTTGATAAGCACGAATAAGATCACCTTGAAAGAACTGCAAAAATGAAATGTCATAGATCGTGCCCGAGTTTGGTAGCGTCTGTGTGTCTGTACCAGTAACCCGTAAATTCGATGGCTGCTGACGATCATTGCGATCGCGCATGGTTAAATTTCGACTAACCACCAACGCCAAATTCTGCACCTTCAAATAAGCTACCAGCTCAGCCACATCGATATTTAGTGAACTTATTAGAGAATCTTCGACCGGTGGCAATTCATCTCTTGTAGCACTTGGCCGGCTTCTGCTCTTAAGCTCGACTGGCATCAGCTCCCAGAGCTGCCCACTGTAAGTAACTAACGTGTCGGGATTCCAGAAACTAATGCTCTTGGTTATTCCAGATGTCAAGGCACTGCCTGCGCTAAAGTAGCTTGCTCCTTGAGAAAGTACTTTTAGGCGAAAGTCATAACGCGAAAGTGGCGCGGATGACGTACCGATATTGGAATCTTGCCTTGTATTGCTAGTGTGAGCGGCGATTAGCTTACCATTAGAAAGTGGTAGTGGATCTCGGTACAACCCAGAATGATTAGCACTTGGATTGTCCGTCGCTCCCGCGGTATCCGGGTGCGTAATGTAGTTCACCTGCATGTTGTCAGGATTCAGGCCGGGCGCTCCAGTTAGAGAGATAATCTGTCCGCTAGCGTGTGTACCAAACTCCTGGCAACTTGTGCCTACATACGTGCCGGAAAGCGTGGGCTTTTCCTTAATATGAAGGAAAATGGTGAATTCATTTTGATTCTGTCCAGTCGTGTACTGTCCGTAGAACTCTTGAACGTTGGGATCGTTGTTAAAGCTTCGCTCCGAGTACAGCCCTATTTCCTGGCGGCCCACATGATTGAGAGTCTCAAGTCCGGTGCCGTCCTGATTCATCATCCACGGGAAGAACTGATTAAATGTGTGCAAGTTCACAGTTGAGACGTAGTCGGGGTCGAGCGTCGATCTAGGTTCGGGAAACACCTCTGCGGCTGATGATAAAGCAGTGCTGCTAACTTCACTTTCGTAGTTAAATGCACCAAAACTTACGCCAACATTCTGCTGATCACGCTGAAGATGATCCCAACGCGTAAAAACTACACGACCAAAACTATCAACGATCGGGTTAAAATCTCCAGATGGAGCGTGATCAAGCAGCTTTAATTCACTCGATGCGACATTTAGCTTCCACAGCCCCGAATTGACCGGCGATGACTCATATTCATCACGCTGCGGATATGTATGCAGTACTGTATCATCGCGCGGACGATCCGAGACAAATATGATGGAGTCGTCACTGGTATAGGTCGGAGAAATATTGTTGTAGTTAGCAGGCTGACCGGCAACTTTCGTAATTACTGGAGTTTCTGAGGCCCCCAAGCCAGTAATTTCATATAACTGCCAACGATGTGAAGTAAGTTGATATTGCTGAGTCGGTGCACCTACCACCATGCTAAAGATTACCTTTGCCCCATCCCAGTGCACGGAAGGATCCCGCACAGCAATGGCACCAGCGCCCTGAAATCCAGTATTCCCATACCCGGCAGCACTAGTAAGATTTTTCAAAGAGCCATCCGGGTAGCGTATCCACAAATCTCCCCCACGCACCGCTGTAGAAGGAGTAGCCGTGTGATTGCCAAATGTCGCCGCTAATGTTCCAAAGTCCGCTGGATTTGGCACCATGGTAACAAAGACAATCGGATTATCGGAAATGGAATCTGCTCGCGCAGCTGTGGCGAGAGTAATTAGGCAGCTAACTGCCAATAGCATGAGAGATAGGGCGCGTCGCATCAATTCCAAAAGAAATCGACACATTATAGGTCTTGCTTAATAAAAGGGAGCAATAAAATTTATGGAAAGTGTGGACGCTAGATGGGCAGCGAAGAGTCCGCACAAAATGGAGCAAAATGCTTCGCTTTGCTCGCAATTTGAGCCCATTATGTCTTGTCTGGGGTGCCTTTGAAACGGACTCTAAGTGTCTGTAAATGCTTCAACATCAAAGAAACCCTAGGAAATCTTAACCGTCTGCACCTGTTCCAAATGGAAATCAAACGAGAATTCCTCATCGAGGTTTATTAACCGACCTTCCCCAGTAAATGGGTTAAATACCAGCGCCCCTCTGAACGTACGTCCGTCCTCGAGTTGGATTTCTACAAAATCACTTTCTCTTGCTGCCACTAGTAAATCACGAATCCTGTCTCGTTGTTGCTTCTCCTCATTCAGGGCCTGACAGGCTGGATCTAACTTTGGGGACTTAAGGTCCTGAACCTGATTGCCATCATCCATATCTTCAGGAAATTCTACCGGTTTCCACCATTCAATTTCTCCATGCAGAAAAAGTTCAAAGCAATTTCCTATAGTGCCAACGTAAACATGTTCCGTGTCTGAATTAGCTAGCTGCGGTGGCACACCACTAATTGCCCAAAGCGCAGCAATCGCCTCCGCCCCACGCAAATTGGAAGCAACCCCAATTTGCTCACCAAGAATCTGATATTGCTTAGCAAATCTAGTTAAGGCCTCGCGACTTGCCCGTTGGGAAGGCGGTAATGGAGATTCAGAAACTTGTCCCTCCTGCGACAGCTTAAAGAGCAGAGCAAATTGCTCAGGGACACCCTGCGGTAAAATTGCCCCTTTTTTAAGGGCCAGAAGTTCATCTAATCCATATCTAGACGAAGAATTCCCAGAAAAATAGGCCAACACAAGTTGGCAAAAAAGTGAGAGTACTTCTGCTCTGGGTGCTACACCATGCATTTCAAGCTCATGCCCCACCCAACCAATTGCCCGATCGATGATGGCAAATTTCACGCGATCTTGATCAGTTCTAGCATGTAGTCTGTGAAATCCAGCTGCTACATTACCTATAACCGCATCCGCAAAGTCATTTGGACTATCGACACTTGGAACCGGAAGAATAGCTTCGCTATCACTAGCGTCTTCTTCACAGGGCAAAGCGGCTAAAACTACTGGCATACCTCCAACCTTATGAAGCCCCCCTTGGGAAAACTAGCTTCGAAGCGCAGAGGATTCAATCAAAATAAATTTTGAGGCAAATAATAGTTCTAAGGAAGCGCGGCAAGTATTGCCTCAGCAGCGCGTCGCCCTGTCTCAGCTGCTCCATTCATATAGCCCTGAAAATCATAGCTACAATGCTCGCCAGCAAAGTAGATACCAGCTACAGGAAGTATTTCGGCTCCGGCAATACTGGTCCATTGCCCTGGTTTGTAGCAGGCGTAAGAGCCTTGAGTAAATTCCTGGGTAGGCCAATGGAAGCGCGAAACCTTGCCATTCAAAGCTTCGCCAGTACCAGGGTAAAGCTGCTCAAGAGCACTTTGGAATTCGGCCAAGCGCTGACTAGGTGTACCTTGCCCCACTGCAACACCGGGTGTACCCCCAAAATAAAGAGTAAGCCCAGCCGCATGCTCTGCCTGTTGTAGTCGGCTATTGTCCCAGCCTGATTGAAAACCAAGGTCAGTGAAAAAATTGCCACTCAGTCCTTGTGATCGCCAAATCGGACTATGATAGCCAACAAGCAACTTTGAATTGGTCCCATACCCAAGCTGCTCAATAGCCTGTAATTTCACCTGCGGCAGCTCAACATTTAATTGTACCTGGCGCAGCATCGTGAAAGGGAGAGTCAGTAGTACTACATCAGCTGCAACTTCCACTGTACCCGACCCGCTCTTTGAAAAAGTCAGTCTGTAGCCTGAACTTACTTCAGTGATTGCTTCCAGGCGATGTTCAAGCAAAACAGGACGAGCGAGCCGCTGGTCTAGCTCCTCGATTAGGCGTTCATTACCACCTTTAATCTTAAATCGTTCATCGCTATCACCAAAGATCTCAAAGCCCGTAGATGTATCCGGAGATATAAGAAATATTAGATTCAGACATGACTGCTCGCCAGCATCCAACCCATATTCAGTAACATAAGCGACCTCCAGCAACTTACGAATGAATCCGGTGGCACCTCGTGAATCGAGGTATTCTGAGATCGACATACTATCTAATTGCCCTGCTCCACCCTCGTTTTGGAAATCAACAACTTCCGCGGTTGAGTCAAAATCAGCCTGAATACTGGCAGCCAACTCAGAGAAGGCTTCAATTACTTCCTGCTCGCTATATAAACGCCCATCAAAGAAGAATGCTTCATTGTAAGGCTGCTCTTGAGCCTCTTGAGTGTCGAGGAGATCGAGCCCAAATTCAGCCACGAGCGCAAGCATGTCATCATGCGTGCTATCAATAAACTCTCCTCCCAATTCAGTTACAAGCTGGGGTGCCAAAATTCCAGTGCGCGAGTACATACGACCACCGACACGAGAACTGGCTTCGTATATGCGGCTGGCGTGTCCGGCACGTTGCAATTCGTAAGCCGCACGTAGTCCGGCCATACCGGCCCCAACGATTACAATCTTGGGATCATCAATTAAATCAAGAGAATTTGAAGACCCGGAGGAACAAGCACTCAGCAGATTTGCCCCCAACAATAAAGATGATGCAGAGGCAGTTCTTAGAAATTGGCGTCGTGAGAATTGAACTTCCTGGATATGTTCAAGTCGCTGAGAGATACTTAAGTCCTCACACTTTGAAACGGTTTGGGCTACCTTAAAACAGCGCTGCAATAGTGCAAATAGTGGTGTGCGTGCGGAGCGGGAGATAGTGCGTTTCATTCCGCGAATAATAGCTGTTTACCGCGCAAAGTCCACTTCAAATGTTTAGTTCTAGGGCGATGCTATGCTGGTCTCCCAATTCATAGCTAAAGCAATATAGCTCAATTCAGCGCAGGATATACCCTCAAGAGACACTGGGCAGAAATCTGGGGGGCACAAAAACTCTTGTCTGGCAATGGGAACAGAGTGACTTCATTTCCTTCCATAGTGGCGCCAGAAAATGTTTGTTCAAAAAAGGCTGAGAGCTTGTCGCAATCAACGGTGCCTGTTTCTGGATCAAGCCCCGCTTCCTCTGAAATCGGATAATACCTTTCTGTGACAAGACAAAGTTGTCCGAATATGTCCGTGTTAAAGTAAAAATGATCCAGTTTCGAGCAGTAATTTGCTGCAGCAAGCCAGTATTCGGATAAAATATCCTTGAACATGCTTTGTGCAGAGTCACTTTTGTCTTCGCAAAGTTGCTTAAGTTTTTTTGCTCCCGCACTTCCATCAACCTTTTTAGTAAAAAATGGGATGGAAAATTCAGAGGTCCATGCTAGAGGAGGTGTTGGTGCAACTTGTGCCGACGAAACGCCCCCACTGATAAGCTGCAAAGCTAATAGCAAACCTATAAACCAATATACGCGCGTGCCTGGCATACAAGACCCTTGAAAATTATCTTTAATAGTTATGCGGCTTTGATCAGCCAGGTCGATGCTAGCCAAATCATATAACGTCCCGGAATTATTACCATTCCGTCCAGAGGTAGCAGCTTCTTTGCCTCATTATTAGGCATACTTAGGGGGAGATCCTGCCATAACAAACTCGTGCGGTATCGCCTACTTCTGCAAAGTCGGCTCTACCCATTCTTTCTCAATTTCATATGGGTAGTAGACTCTTAGGTTAAAGGTTAGCAGTTTCCTGCGTCCTTGCTTGGGTTGCCTGAAGTGTCGATACGGCATTGCAGGCAATCCAAGCCTAGCATGAACCCAACTCGAGAATGTGCGGCATTAGCCCGTACTGCGAGAAAGGTCAGTGCTAGGAAGATCGCAGGAGACCCACCCCCATGCAACCCATCAGTAACCTGTCCCGCGTCATCGTCCTCTTCGTGTTCTCGATCCTCCCGTCCTGCGTCACCGTGAACGGCGAGGAGTACGGCTGGAGTGACATGAAGAAGATGTTCTCTTCCGCCGACAGCCAGAACCGCGAGCAGTACCTCCAGCAGCACGCTGGCGAGCCGCTCGCGGAGCTCGCCCGCAACGATCCGCAGATGCTCGTCGGCGACGCGCATGGCCTGTACTTCAAGGAGAGCCTCCCTCTCCTGAAGGAACGCGACGCGCTCGTCGAGAAGTCGCAGAAGCAGCAGATCGGCTCACCTGAGTGGCTCGAGACGCAAGCCCAACTCAGCGCCAAGTCCGATCGCATCGTCGCAACGGAACGCACCGGCTGGACCCGCAAGGGCACGGAAGTAACAGCGGCGAAGACGAACGCAGAGGCGCAGATGAAGGCTATGACGAACCCCGAGCCCGCCAAGCGTGCCATCAGCATGCTCGACGGCCAGAGGGACTTCATCAACGCCCGACTCGACGTCCTCTCGCGCTTCCCCGCCGGAAACACGGATGCAAATTTCGTGATTCCGATGGAAATTCCGAAGCCGGAGGCGCCCAAGGGCGAAGAACCCAAGGCGCCAACAACGAAGTGAGGTGACACGACAGGTCCGCGTACGCAGAAAGCCGCAAGGCAATCGTGCAGCGCGGACCAGGACAGACAAAAGGTGGCGCATGGATTTTTCGGAGGTTTCACTTGGCGCAAGCCTTGTGTTTTTCACCCCCTAGGAGTCTATGCCCACCTTTTACTTAAAAATCTTAGGCCACCCAATAAGACTCCATTGTAGCTGAGCTAAGTGATGGCTCTACTGCTCAACTTTGCAGCTGCATAGGTCCTAGGTGAATAAATTAGTCGCTTCTGCAATAGCTCAGCGGTCAAACAACAAGACAGCGAACCTGTTAGCCCAGCTTCATGTAAACCACAAAGCACACCGACCTCACAGAGACAGGATTTCAGAGAACGTGGCAACTTAAAGTATCTACTTTTTCCCGCTAAATACGCGGCTAAATGTTCCCACTGCGATTTTAGCGCCGCCCATTTTCCCTTTGCGCGGCCGTACGTCTAGGTCAAAGCGTGACAGGAACTGTCTTGCGCGCTTATGGAAGGCTTTGCCCTCCTTTAAGATCCATTTACGAATAAGTGGCAGTGCTTCAACATTTACGTTGTCGTAAACAGTTTTGGCATGCAAGTGCGGTCCGTGCTCCTGCTCAAACAGGTTGTCATCAACTGCTGACACTAAGTCTTCTAAGTCATCGCCTAGCATTTGGAATCCTTCCACAGGATCTGTGCCAGCTTGGTACGACTGCACTACTAACTTGAGCCCCTCCGGACTACGCTCAACAGCGCCAACACGCTCCAGTTCGAATAGCACCGTGCCAGGCTTAAGGTCGGTAGCGATCGAACGCATAAGCATCCTAAAATCTGAGTCTTCGCCATCAACGCTAAGTACTCTCGGCTTGCCATTTTTTTGTAAAAAGCGCGGATCCTGCAGCCACTGACCGATAATGCGGTTATTCAGGCTAAGCGAATAATCTTTAGATTCTCCCATTCGGAAAATACGCACCACATCGCGTCTATGCAGACCTGTGATTGCTGACAGGCGGCTCACATTCGGCTTCTCATCTAGTCCCCGCACCTCCTGCTCTGCCACTTCTAGGAAGGCATGTTTTAGGGACTCAATGGCATCCTGCACCTTAAGTGAACGTCTCAAGCATAGCCGAGCAATAGGAACAAAGAGAGCTTTAAGGCATGAGCCTAACGTACTGTGGAAATCGGTATGTTGTGATTGTTTCGCCATACTAGGTCCTCGCTATTCAGCCACAGCGGCAGTCGGTTGAGGGGTTGGGGTCGGGTCCGTAGCATCGCAATCTGATGTGCAGACTGCCTGCGTTGGGGTTGGACTTGCTGTTGTGACCACTGTAGGCGCCGAAGTCGGCGAAGTAGATGGAATAGCTGTGCTCACTGGTGTAGGGGTAGCCGTAGCCTGAGGTCCGCCACCACCAGCAGTACTTGTTGGGGCAACTGTTGGGCTTGGAGTTGGGAACGATACGTTAAGCACTACGTCGTAAATCGCTTCACCACTCTTTTGTTTAATGACAGCTGTCACACTAACTTGATTCTCACCAGTTAGATCAAGACTAGCTTCACCTGTCACACCACTAGTTGGATTTGTAAATTCCAAGACTACGGAGTCAGACTCAATTTCAGCACTTGCAGAAAAGCTACCATCATCACCTGTAACAACCGTTGCTACAGGCTCCCCAGTCTGAGGATCTTTAATACTAACTTCAATTCCTGGCTGCGGCTGACCATTGTCATCCAGTACTGTGCCATCAAAAAGGCGCTCGCCTGTTTGGGTGCCCATAGTGCCGCCGCCGCAGCCGATGGCTAATCCCAGGACCACACACATCAGAAATATTACGATAGGACGATACGAAAACGTCATAAGTGCGCCTTTTGCATTCTGCCTGGATTATCGTTCACTAAGTCGCTTACTTGAGCCTTTTGCTCCCCCGATTTTTGAAGCATCACACACAAGGCCGCCTTATTCAACATTTACAAACACTTAGGGCGGAAAATATTTTCACTTGAGAGTGCAGAATAAACGCCAAAGTTAAACCCTGCGCGAGTGAGTTTTGACAAAAACTCACTCGCAATAGCAGGGCTAGGGCCATCTTGGCGAAGCCAAGTGGACCAGTAGAGCACACAAACCCAGCCGACAAGTGGCGGCACTACTTAGCGTGCGTAACAAAATGAAAGCCTATATTGATGGCCCTAAGGAAGGGATAGCAGTGATTTTGAGCTTGAGCCAATTCGGCTGCCCCTCGCGGCGTAGGGCTTACTCGTCTTCTGCGGCTCGACTTGGCTACGCCAAGATCTCGCTCGCCCATCCTCATCCACTTTTTGTCAAAAATGGATGAGGCTGGGTTTACTACGAACTAAGCTTAGTTTGGCGAGAATTGGGCTAGTGCGCGTGCTGGACGAGAAGCTCCAAGAGAACTCCCACCAGCCCCCCAACCAAGGTGCCATTAATACGAATGTACTGCAGATCTTCGCCCACTTGAGACTCTATTTTCTCAACCATCGTGCGCGCATCCCAGCGTCGCACAGTCTCAGTGACCAAATTGGCAAGCTCAACTCGATAGTGTGTGGCAATTCCTTGGGCCGATCGAGCGGCAAGATCGCTGACTCCGTCACGCACTTCCTTTGATTCCGACAAGATCGTGGCTAGAACAAGAATCCATGCCCCCAAAATACGCTCCAAGCCATGCGGGCTAGTTTCAAAGTCCCTTTGCAGAGCTAGCCGAATATCACCCAAAAGCCGCTCTACATATTCTCCCACCACCGGACTACCCAGTACCGAGAGCCAACGCCCTTGAATGCTCTGTCTTATTGTAGAATCAATCCTTAGTTCCTGCGCGAATTTTTGCGCACTAATGGATAAATTTGTACGCAATTGGTGGTTAGGATCCGTGTTCGCTGCCGCCAAGCTTTGGCGAATCTTCCTTATAACATCACGGTAAACCTTGTCATGAATGAAATTTGGCACATACCAGGGCATTTCGTGCCGCAAGGCCTCCCGCAAGTACGTTTCATGTTGATTCAAAAGCGCTTCAAGCCAACGCAAAAAGGCATCCCCTACTTCACCGTTTGCGTGACCGACTATGCTTAGTTCAATAGCACGCGCCAGCGCAAAAGGTGCATCGACATTCCGCAAAGCCGCACCAGTCGCGCGCGCTAGTGCACTTCTCAGAGCAGGATCATCGAAAGTACCTAAAAACCCCCGATATGCAGGGACCAAAAGCCGCACTAGGCGCTTTTGATTATCGCCCTTAGCAAGCCAAGCCGCGGCCTCCTCCCCCACTCTTAAAGCTAGAACTTTATCTGCTAATACTTCAGGCGAAAGGAAATTTGTCTGCACAAAGGAACCTAGGGCAGTCGCAATACGGTCTCGGTTTGATGGGATAAGTGCCGTGTGTGGAATGGGTAGACCCAGTGGATGCCGAAACAGAGCGACAACTGCGAACCAATCTGCCAGGGCCCCAACCAGGGCTGCCTGCAAGAAGACTTTCGTCCAATGTGTGAATTCTGGACTAAATGGCTCTAGTGTAATGACAAGGCCCAGCAACAATGCGACCAATAGCAAAAGCCCTGTAGCTAAAGACTGCTTCATACATCTGACATTAGCATGAACCAAAGCATTTCACGTAATTCTCCGATTCCCTCTTTCGCACTTTACCAGAGTTTGCTTAAAGTTTGTTAAAGTGCAGTACAGGCGAGGTTTTGTTGGTTGGTCGTGGTAGTCAGTAGTCAATAGTCGGCCGTATTTGATTGAGAAACTACTCGCTGTGGAAACAACAATAATTCCTGTCTCAGGTATTACTTCCGGCCCTTTGTTGCAGCAGCTCAACGAGCTGTGCTCAAATGCTCTTCTACTTGAAGAGATAGTGGTGCGCTGGGTACGCCCAGACCAAAGTATCCTGGTAAGTCAAAGCCGTGACGCAGATGAGCCTAGTCTGGTGATCTCCTTTCTTCTTAAGGGGGAGACTATGGCATTGGCTCAAATTCCGGTTCCACGGGTACGCCAGATGCACCCAAAACTAACTCCGCTATGCGAGCAAGTTGTTCAAACCGACGCAGACCCTGGCTTTAAGCCAAACGATGAGTGGTTTGATCAGCGCAACACCAGACTCGGCATCTTTGTAGATGAGGAACTAGATACAAACATTGCTCCACCAGAGGCGCTGATAGAGCTGATGCTTAGCTATGCATTAGCAAGTGCAGGGTTTGTGGAAATTCAAATGTTCTCTGGTGCCCCTATTCTTAAACAAAAGGCCAGTCTAATTCGCCTATCTCTTGTGTTCTTAGGTCTGGAAGATCAGCAGGGCTGGTACGAGACCGTCCTGTTTGAGAAAGCGAGCTTAAAGAACTACCTAAAGCTTAGGGCAGCCCCGCTACAGTAAACCCTACCAAGCTGATTGGCAGGCTAACAATCTGATTATATTCAGTATTTTTGGTAAGGCTAATGAATTTTTGCCCTTTTTTTGATTTTAGCTACCAAACAGTAAGCCTTGCTTTGAACGCGACGAATAGTCTTGATGTAAGGTCAATGGTTAGCAGGGATTAGTTGGAGCCTTTCGCAATAGGTTTCACGGGCTAGCCAAAAGTACGATACATGGAGGTTTTTTTCGTATGGCCCATTACTCGCAAGAATCAGCCAAACTCCCAAATTTCAAAAACGATGTGAAACTTGTTCACTTGGCACGGCCGGAGGCCAAAGCTGCCACGTTGTATCAGGCAGAGTTGGAAACGGTGGAAGCCCGTACCGAGTACAAGAAAGCATCGAATGGCGACTACGCTCACGCGTAACGCCAAATCAGTGAAGACTAGACGAAAGAAAGTTCGCACCACATTCACTCGACTGGTCTTCCGATGTCCGTCGGCGCACTAAATTGCAAGCAACTTCAATGTCTCGAGTTGTAAGCAATTCCAAGGCGCCAGCCAAAGCCCAGAGAGTAGACGTCCTCATGGATGCAGCACACATCCATGAGGATTTTTTCTATTATGGATAGGTTGAGCCAGCATGGATCTGCAAAAAGTCCAGCACTTCTTGGTGGACCAATCCATTTGAAGCCACAAAGTACTCACACCCGAGATCGGCTCCACCAAACGTGATATCACTACCTTTCCCATCCGACACTCGGCCTCCACTCTCCTGAACCAAGAGTGCAAATGGAGCGATATCCCACTGCTTATGTCGTTTAATACGAACAACGATCGCATCTAGCTCTCCTCGACACAGTCTCAGGCAAGCCTCAGCAGAATCGACCCAATTCGGGAAAACACGCTGATCATCGATCTTTGAAAAGTGCCGCAAATACAGGGCTTGGTGGTGAATGCGGTCATGCGTTGAAACACGTAGCTTAACCTGGTCCAAAAAAGCACCTTGCCTAAGGTTTGCGATTGCGAGCTGGCCTCGCGCCGGTAGTAACAAGACCCCATATTGTAGTGTTCCACCGCAGGCTAGCGCTAAAAGGATTGAGAAATCTTGTTGTCCCTCAACAAATGACTGAGTCCCATCCAGAGGATCAATAATCCAGACCCGATCTGCACTTTGAATGTCGCGAGCAATAGGCCCTTCCTCCGAGACTATCTTGTCCTGAGGAAATAGGCGTGTGAGGACTTCAACAAGTGTTCGATTGGATTCTAAGTCAGCCTCAGTGACCATTGAGCCGTCGGCCTTGTACCGTAGTCCAAGCGGCAGAGCCTTGGGGTTGGCTGGCCAGCGATTAAGCAGGGCCTGCGCCGCAGCAGATAGCGCGGCGTCTAGCTCTACCTTGTGCGACATCTCGAAGTTTCTCATCTATTTTATGATTAGGGCCACCACTGCAGCATTTAGGCAAATAAATTTAACGCCACTGGACACTTTTAGTATATCATTTTAGGCGCATTCGCGGATTAGGAGAATAGAATGAAGCAGTTAAGGGAAGGTTCTCGAGCAGGTGTGTCCAAGTTTGAAAAACGCAGTCTTAGCCCTAAAAATGTGGTTGCAGGTACCTTTGCCGAGCGTTGCTATAACCTACTCCGTACCGTGCCACGAGGAATGATTACAACTTACGCCGAACTAGCCCATGCGTTGGGGACAAGAGCCTACCGTGCAGTTGGCTCCGCTATGAACAAAAACCCTTACGCGCCAAAGGTCCCCTGCCACAGAGTAGTAAACTCGGATGGACGACTTGGTGGCTATGCGCACGGAGCCAAAGCTAAAGAGAAGATCCTAAAATCCGAAGGTATACAGGTCAGAGGGGGAAAAATTGTAGGATTTGAGAAACACCTTTTTAGACTATGAGTTTAGGGGATATGGGTTCACTCTCGATTATCACCTCGCTTGTAGCCTCGCCTCAGTTCCCCTTTCCGGATATAGAGAAAGGAGTTCTTAAAAATACCTGCTCAACTAAAGCTGCACTAGAAGTGAATCCAACATCACGTGACCTAGCGAGCTCGTTTAGGGCAGCACGAACACTTTGGCCCACTTGCTCTAGTTTCGACTCGGCTGCTTGAATATCGTTTGCTCCATTAATTTTGCTATTTCTTGCATCGCTACTGCTCGGGCGACCACGGCTTTCTGGCGAACCATATCGGTCAATACAGTCATCGATTAACTGAAACGCCATGCCAAGAGCCCTGCCCCAATTGGTTAGCTTTTCCAGGTAATCGTCCTCCACATTTGCACCCAAACCGCCAATTGCAACACTAGCTGCAAATAACGCTGCTGTCTTCAAGCTATGG
This sequence comes from Oligoflexia bacterium, assembly GCA_019694465.1. Taxonomy (GTDB): domain Bacteria; phylum Bdellovibrionota_C; class UBA2361; order UBA2361; family JAFLCA01; genus JAIBBV01. The sequence continues at coordinate 9,706 of JAIBBV010000006.1, read as the reverse complement.
CATTCTTCAACCTTGCCTGAGTTTGTTTGGTTACACAGCCCTATGTCCAAAAATTGGCCGTGACAAATATCGCAGTACGCTTGTGCCAGAATTTCTCCCATTTTGACTCTTACTCTGGGCTCAATTCCGGAGCCAACAAGCGCACGGAAACAAGTGCCCACAAGAAAGTCACCGGTCAATATAGCTGTGGCTGAGCCAAAGCGCTTGTGACATGACTCACGTCCACGCCTAAAATCGTCGTTATCTAGGTCTGGTAAGTCATCATGAATTAATGTGGAAACATGCAGCATTTCTATCGCTGCCGCCGCTGGCAAGACTAGCTGCACATCGCCGCCCAGGTCTGCGCACACTGAAAGCGCCAAAGCTGGCCGTAGCCGCTTGCCACCTGGGAATAGCATATAACGAGCTGCCACATCTAGCTCAAGCCCACGACTGCTGGATGAAAGCTGCCTTTCCAACTCCAACTCGATCTGCTCGTACACTCCAGAGGCATTCATATCGATATATGCAGATATTTATATTTATATTTCATTGATTCGTGGAACACGTGGAACATTAAAGGTTTTAATTTGTTAGGTGCCAAATTCTTCTCTCTTCTATATTCAAAAGCTGTCTTATCGGACCAACCATATACATAGATCCGCAGATCAGGCACATCTCATCGCCGCTCTTCATAAATGCATCGAGCGCGGCACCATAATTATCACCAAAACTACGCACTTCGGCTGCAAACTCACGCTCTAAATAGTCCTTTATGTCATTACACGAAGCTGCTCGTGGTCCCCTAGCCTGCAGAACAAGCCAGCGTCTTACGTATGGCACCAAATCCTTTGCCATAGCCTTCCAATTCTTTGTGCTGAGCGCAGAAAAAACAAGACTCACATCAGAGATGCCTCGCTGCTTGAGGTAAGCAACTACTGATTGAATTCCTTCCATATTGTGAGCACAGTCCAATATGAACTGCCGTCCATCAACCGCAATACTCTCCAGCCGAGCTGGCCAAAAAACATCTCTGGCACCACTAATACAAGCCTCTTCTCTTATACCCAGCGCTAGCGCGGTTCCAACTGCTAACCCGACATTGTGAACTTGGTGAAGCCCTGCCAGGCCAGGAGAGAACTTCACCTGTCTTCCCGCGACACTTAATGCCCACCTACAACCATCAACAGGAGATAGACTAACCTCCTGCCCTACCTGAAAGACAGGACAACCACACTGCAATGCCCTCTCCCGCGCGATGCTAGAGGATATAGTGTCGAGATCCCCCAACATGACAATTGCTCCGGACTTAATGGCTTGTGACTTCTCAGTTGCAATTGAGTCAGGCCAATGACCAAGGATATCCTCATGGTCATGTTGGACACTAACCAATACCACGGCCCTCGGAGCCGCTATAACATTCGTGGCATCATATCTCGCACCTAAGCCGGCCTCAATTACAGCCCACTCTACTTTCATTTCACGAAATGCAACAAAGGCTGTGGCAGTAATGGCCTCGAAGAAGCTTGGCTCAATGTCGACGCTGCGAGCTGCCTGCATGACAGTAGCCGCAAATCGGTCGAGCTCGTCGTCGGAGATAGAAAGTCCATCAACAACAATCCTCTCCCTCATATATTGCAAATGGGGTGATATATTTAGGCCTACCCGACAGCCAGCAGCACCTAAAATGGCGCATATGGAGGCGGACACTGACCCCTTCCCATTTGTGCCAACCACATGAATAGTCTTTACAGAGTCTTGAGGGTCCCCTAGCGCACGACAAAGAACCCTGATCTTATCAAGCCCGAAACCACCTACCCCTTTCCAAGGTGCGAGTGATTCCAAATAGTTAATGCCAGTCTGTCCCACGGTGGTACAGCAAATCGGGTAAAATTCTTATTTCAATTCACTATCATAGCGGATCACTTAAGCGTACCACGGTGGGACAGCTTGTGGCTAATCAGCTATAACCTATGCGGCAATAAGCTTTCTAAATACTTCCTGCAGGTCCGCATCTGAGTAGAATTCTATTATCAACTTTCCAGCATCTGCGCCCGGCTCAACACGAGTCATTCTAACCTTCAATCCTAGCGCCCGCTGAATCTCGTCCGTAATTCTTTGATCCTCAGCAGAAAGTGCAGAAGTAGGGGCGTCCTCTTTATTTGCGGAACGTTTATCAATATCCTTTTCAAGCTGCTTGCGGGTAAGTACCTCGATATCCTTTAGGTAGCTTGACCTAATTTCGGGGTCAGAAATTTTGGAAAGCAAAAGTATCTTGGATTCGGAAGCACCTTCTCTCAATGCATTTAGGAGATCATCAGGAAGCTCAAGTATTTCCAAGCTTCTCTGGACCATGCTTTTTGAAATTCCGAGCCTATCGGCAATATCTCGAACGCTAAGATTGTGGGCCTCCTTAAGAGCTCCGATCGCGTGTGCTCGCTCAAGCGGGCTCAGGTCAGCTCGTTGCAAGTTCTCAACAAGCTGCATCGCCAATGTTCTGTCGCTATTTTCCTCAAACTCCTGGTCAATCAATACTGGGACTGAGTCAAGGCCAACAAGCTGGGCCGCTCTAAATCGCCTTTCTCCAGCGATAAGCATATAGCGACCAGGGATCTTACTTGGGCGAACGAGTAGGGGGCTAAGAACACCATAAATCTTAATAGAGGCTGCTAACTCCCGCAGCTTCTCCTCATCAAAGTTTACCCGAGGTTGATTCGGATCTCGATCGATTACCGATATAGGAATTTGACGGTAGGGAATGCCGCCGCGATCTCGATCATCAAAAGTTGGTCCAGAGAGTAGGGGATTGTTGGCTATAGTGAATCGACGCTTAGACACTTAAAACCTCCTTTGCTAGCGCTAGGTAATCTTCAGCTCCCGTTGACTTCGGGGAATACTCAAAAATTGTTTGCCCTCCAGCTGGAGCCTCGGCGAGAGCTACATTTGTGCGGATTACAGTATCAAATACGAGGTCGCCAAAGTATGCCCGAACTGTATCTGAGACAACTCTTGCAAGGCGCTTCCTATTATCGTGAAGACAAATAAGTACCCCCCCTACAATGAGTGATGGGTTATAAATTCCACGCACTTGGTCAATAGTATCCAGGAGCTGACGAACGCCATGTAGCGCTAAGTATTCGCTTTGAACTGGGATGATGACCTGCTGAGCTGCCGCTAATGCATTTAGGGAAAGAAGACCAAGGGCAGGGGGGCAGTCAATTAGTACAACATCATAGTCTGATTTAATTTTCTCTAATGCTCGTTTTAGTATTAGTTCGCGCCCGACTACACCTCCAAGCTCAAGGTCAGCCGCGCTTAAAAATAAACTAGATGGCACAACGTCCATGCCTGGGGAGCGCTTGATAATGACTTCCTTTATCTCCTTCTTTCCCTTAAGTACGTCGTAGATAGTCGACTCAGGCTGAGGTGGCGTTTCAAGAGACTCTTGTCCCTCCTCAGCTTTTGTAATCCCAATATGGGTCCCTAAGTTACTCTGAGCGTCAATATCAACAAGCAATACCTTCTTCCCAAGCTGAGAAAGTGCAGCTCCTAAGTTGACAGTCGTAGTAGTTTTCCCAACCCCACCCTTTTGATTCACAACCGCGATTACTAATGCCACAGCTTTTCTCCTCGTGATGTGACATAAGATAAGCAATTTCCCAAAAGCGTCAACTATTTGAATTTATTGACTATTTTTAAAAAGCGCCTTCGTATGCACGGCGCTTAGCTTCCCAAAATTTTGCGCAAAAGAGAAGGAAAACATGGCTTAGATGTGGCCAAAAACTGCCTGATATCCGCGATGCGGACGAAATTATGGATCTACAGCCTCGGCATCTCAATCCACTGATACCATCACATCGTGACTCCAGATAAGTCACTCTCGAGAATCGAGGTAAATTTATTCAGCACTCGTGCTTTGATAGAAGGAGGGCTCGTGATCCGAGTAATAAAATCATCGTGTACCAGGGTAATCTTGTATCGCGTTTCGAAGTAAGGATCTTCGTGTAGTGAGAGAAGCACTCTCGTGCGTTGAAATAAATCACTCGTGCCTTGAGATAAATCTGTGGCTCTAAGCTCCTGAAAATCTGTGATAAATCTTCCGCTCACTAGATAACTAGATTAACCTATATACTGATTGTTTAACTAACTAAAAGTAAGCTAGAGGATCTCTTAGGAGGAAAGTGTTGGGGACGGAGATTAGGCCCACAACATTGTTTAGTTCATATTGCTATGAGTTCTGCTGAGGCGCCAGTTACATCTTCAAACGCTTTTGAACAGCCATCTCGTGCTGTCATCGGCATCAGCAGGGATGAGATGAACTTGGCAGAATTCCCACTTACAGTTTTATCGACGCGTGCCAATCCAAAGCTTAAGACTCTCGAGTTTCAGGATAGCGTGAAGGGGAAGAATGGGGAGTTGATCACACGTAAGTGGATTATCACTGGTGCCGATAAGTTTGGTCTTCCGACTGCCTCTGATGACGAAGTGTTACTAGGTCTTTTGAAGTTAACCGTCGATGATGGTTTTCGTGATCGCAAAGTATTTTTTACACGTTATGAACTACTGAGAATATTGCGTTGGACCACTGAGGGTCGCAGCTATGTGCGGTTACAGAAAGCACTTGATCGGCTTAGCGGTGTGCGTGTTAAGGCCACCAACGCTTTTTACGATAATGAGACAAAGTGCCATAGCACACGTAATTTTGGCATTATTGACGCATATGAAATTAACGATGGTCGCTCTACAGCTCCGAAGCCTAGTTTTTTCACCTGGAGCGACGCACTATTCCGTTCTTTCCAAGTAGGGTTCATCAAAAAACTTGATTTTGACTACTACCTAACCTTGCAAAGTTCCGTATCCAAGCGACTATACCGCTACCTGGATAAGCATTATTGGTACAAGTCAAAGGTGCAAATAAATTTGTTTACACTGGCGCACGAAAAGGTTGGCATATCTAGAAATTATGCTTTTGCTAGTTCACTACGACAACAGCTTGATCCAGCCATTGAAGAGTTAGTTAAGCTAGGATTTTTGGCTGGCGCGGATTATGTTGGTAAAGGCAAGGATACGGATGTAATTTTATATTCGGCAGTTCGCTCCAGTCGCCAAGCTACCAGTCAAACTGCGGCTAAGACTTGTGCCACTGAGCCAGAGACGATTGTTGATGTTGGTTCAAGTTGTGACGCAAGGGCAGCTGTGCATGCAGCCCTAGTCCAAAGAGGCATCAAAGTTGCTCAAGTCGAGCGCTTGTTGAAAGACGCAACAAACGAACATCTGCAACGAGTGAAAGAAGTCATCGCCTACTACGACTTATTGCGAAACTCAGCGCAGGGTAAGCGCATGACAAGTCCAGTCGGATTTCTTTATCGGGCTGTTGAAAAGCCGTTCGAGTTTGTTATTCCCCCCAAGGACTCCAGGGCTAGTGATGAAGCGCCGCGTCAATCAAGTTTTGGATTTAGACCCGTTCCCCGAAGTACGCCCCAGGCTTCTGGTATCGAGGATGCCAAGAGCCGTTACTTGGTAGAGCGGCGGCGCCAGCTCGCGCAATTTAAGGAGGAGGTGGAGCCAGAGCTTTTGAAAGGAATGACCAAGGAAGTCACTCTGGCCCTATCACGCCTTAAAGGACTGATTTCAGATGAGCGACTGGTGGAGGCGGTACAGCACGGGGTAGAGGAAAAACTTCTTAAACTGTTTGGTTTCCCTGAATTTGAAGCCTGGCTTAGCACTCAATCGCGTAGATCGGCAAAGACAGCCAATAATTAATTAGAGGCTATGTATCATCGGGCAACGATGAAAGCGCGAAGGCCATTTTCTCTGATTGGCCAAGGCTTCAATTTTGCCCGTCTTACCTGCCACATTTTTGGCAGACCCCAGTCCTCCTACTTAGCTAACTAATTGAACTAAGACAACTTTTTAGAGCATGGGGTTGGCACACCGGATGCTTTTGCTTGCATGGTGAGGTGCAAGTGTGAAAGTTGATTTTGGAGCTACATTCAAGGAGTTAACACGCTTTTTGGAGTGCCGGGGCGGAACGGAGCGTCAGGCTACCGACGCGCCAGCGGCCAACGACTTCTCACGCCTGCTTGGCTCGCTTAGCCCAGAAAGTGACCGCTTAAAGGTGATAGAAGAAAAGTCAGCTAATCTCATAGAGCAGGCAAAAACACCCGGCCCGCATGAACCGGGCGTACCAATGGCAAGTTTCCGCTTTGCCCGCCCGGAACAAAAGGCAGACTTCTTACCGCGGATTGAACCAAATCTAGATCGAATTCCACAATTAGAAAGCACTGTCAAAACTCCGGCACTCCTGGAAGTAAGAAGGGTACCAATTAAGAATGTAGTCTTTGACGACTCGAGCTCCTCTCAACAGATAAGGAATCTCATACACGCAGCTGGAAGCGAACATGGAGTTGACCCAATGCTTAGCCTAGCTGTGGCCTCCGCAGAATCAGGCTTTGATTCGAATGCTGTGAGTCGCGATGGATTTGCCAGCAAAGGGGTTTTCCAGCTCCTCGACAGTACTGCCACTACCTTACTGAAAAGGTCTGAGCAAAATGCAACTTCATATCGCCCCTTCGATCCCCAGCAGAATGTGGACTTGGGCGTGCGCTATTTGCGCTACCTACACGACGTTTTCAGCAAGCCATCAGAACTTCCTCATGACTTGAACACGGTGCCAGCGGCAAATTCGGCCGCTTTGGAAAAACTTGCCGTAGCTGCGTTCAATGCGGGGGAGGGCAGAGTAGCCGCTGCGCAACAGCAGGCACGGCGGGCTGGAAAGGACCCTGGGCAGTACGATGCAGTTGAGGCCTATCTTCCTGAAAGCACGCGGGAATACGTGATGCGAGTTATGAGCGAGAAATCACGTTTTGAGAGCTTTGTACGGAGTTGATTTTGGGCTGCATGAGCTGCAGCGCCAAAGTTGGCAAAGCTCTTGCAATGCTTGGCGCTGACTGTGTTGTGCCGCAACGAGAGTTACGCGTAAGTGCTGCGCAGTCGCAAGGGAGAGAAATCACCGGCGATTAGCGCTAGGTGATCAGGCTTAGTTGTACGGATTTTTATTTGAGTAGAGCCAAGGAGACGAGGCAATGTCAAGCATTAATATTCGCACCAATATTCCGTCGCTTTCTGCACAGCGATCCCTATTAGAATCGACGGGCAAATTACAACAGGCCTTCGAGCGCTTGTCGTCAGGTTTGCGCATTAACCGCGCGAAAGATGACGCCGCTGGTCTAGCCATCGCTGAAAGCTTAAAAGCTGATCAGGCTGTCGCAACAGTCGGTATCAGAAATGCTAGCGACGGTGTTTCAGTTATATCGATTGCTGACCAAGCGATTGGTCAAATTGCAAGCGTACTAACACGACTAGCAGAACTAGCCCAGCAATCTGCGAACGGCGTGTTCAGTAACTCACAGCGTTCAGCTCTATCCAACGAATTTAGCGCGCTGTCCAGCGAAATTGAGCGTATCGCTCATACCACTGAGTTTAACGGCTTGAATCTGTTAAGCGGTGGCGGTCAAGTTGCCTTCCAGGTGGGTTTCGACGGCAGCTCTCTATCACGCGTTAGTTACACTGGTGTAGAAGCAACACTCGCAGCACTTGGATTGGCACCGAATAATAGCTCCACCATGACTTACTCGATTCTTGGAGCTACCGATCAAGACTCACTATCAGCGGCGCGCTTGGCACTAGATGCCATTAATGCAGCGATTACCTCGGTGACACGCTCTAGAGGTACGTTGGGTGCCGCGGAAAGTCGACTCGACATTACAATTCAGAACTTGCTGGTTGCTAGAGAAAACTTTGCAGCAGCCGAAAGTCGAATTCGTGACGTTGACGTAGCATCTGAAGCTGCCGAACTTACACGCTTGAACATTCTGCAACAAGCTGGTGCCGCGGTTCTCGCTCAGGCGAACTCGCAGCCCCAATTAGCACTGCAGTTGCTCAGAGGGTAAGCCAAAAGTAGCGAATGGTTAGGAAACCAATAGAAGTGAATGGTTAAACGAAGGAACGTAGGCAATGTCGATCAATATAAGAACTAACCTAGGATCGATTTCGGCTCAGCGAGCACTCGCTGGGTCGAGTGAAAGGCTACGGCAGGCCTATGAGCGTTTGTCTTCCGGTCTTCGTATCAACCGGGCCAAAGACGATGCAGCTGGCTTGGCAATTGCCGAAAACCTGAAGGCGGATGCGCGTATTGCATCGGTCGCGATTCGAAATGCTAATGACGGTATTTCGATTATTGCCATCACTGACGGAGCTATCTCGTCAATCACCAACATCTTAAGCCGCTTGGGTGAACTAGCTGAACAGTCAGCAAACGGCGTGTTCTCGAACAGTCAGCGTTCTGCGCTAGACCTCGAATTCCGCGCGCTGATGAGTGAAGTTGAGCGTATTTCGATGACCACGGAATTTAACGGATTGCATCTGTTAAGTGGTGGCGGAAGCGTTACATTCCAAGTCGGATTCGATGGAAGTTCGTTGTCGCAGATTAGCTACTCCGGAATCCAAGCGACACTATCTGCGCTAGGTTTGGCTCCGACCGGCTCCTCCGCACACGCGTTCTCGATTATTGGTAGCACAGATGCAGAATCGCAGTCCGCGGCGCGCTTGGCCCTTGATGCTATCAATGCAGCTATTACCTCGGTAACAAGGAATAGAGGTACCTTGGGTGCTGCTGAAAGTCGGCTTGATACGTCAATTCAAACTTTGCTTGTGGCGCGTGAAAACTTCACTGCTGCAGAGAGTCGAATCCGTGACGTTGATGTTGCTGAAGAAGCAGCCGAACTAACAAGACTTACAATTCTGCAACAGGCCGGTGCAGCGGTTCTCGCCCAGGCGAACCAGCAGCCGCAGCTCGCGCTCCAGTTGCTCAGAGGTTAGAAGGGATAGGGTTAGGCGATATAGTGGGGTTTTCTTAAGACGGGGTTCCCTTTTGGGAGCCCCGTCTTTCTTATAACTGTTTAGCAAGCGGTAATAATCTAAGAGATGTTTGCTGCTTATAGGGGCACAAAGGCAGCAGTTCGGGTGGATTTATTTCTGCTTCGTAAAAAGGTTTAACTGTAGTGGCCTAAACCCACAAGCTGCTCTAACCCTAGTCAGTACTTTCTCAGCAATTGAAAATGCACGCTGAGCGCCATCATCAAGTATAGCGTCTAGCGCTTTTTCATCCTTCCTAAGTTGATTATAGTGAGTGCGCGCTTCGCTGAGGTGAGAGTTAATAACCTGGAAAAGCTCGTCCTTCGCGTGTCCCCAACCCATGCCACCAGCGGCTAAGCGCTTTTCCAAGTCAGCAAATTGCTCTTTAGTCCCGAAAAGCGAGAAAAGATCACCAATCAAGCTTCCAGAAAGTGTTTTGGGAGCTTCCATCGCTGTTGAATCAGTCTTGATAGAAAGGATAAGTTTGCGCAACGATTTCTCCTCCGCGAACACGGGAATAACGTTCCCGTATGATTTAGACATCTTGCGACCATCTAGCCCTGGAATCAGCATTACGCGCTCGTCGATAGCTGGTTCAGGCAATTTGAGAAGCGGAGCACCAAAGGCGGCGTTGAAACTTCCTGCCATATCGCGCGCCATTTCTACGTGTTGCTTTTGATCTTTGCCAACCGGAACTACATCGGCGTCATACAACAGTATGTCGGCTGCCATAAGGACCGGATAGGCGAACACGCCGTGATTTGTTTCCTTATCCTGCGCCAATGCATCCTTGTAGGCATGTGACTTCTCT